>CAYWMW010000280.1:0-2477 GCA_964458975.1 uncultured Lewinella sp.
CACAAATCCGGACGCTACATGAAGGGCTCCACCAAGTTTCGCCACTCCATTCGCCTCAGCGGACCAGGAGAGATAACGACGGAAATGATTGATCTGCTGCGGCTGGGGTATGACTTCGGGATGCGGTAGCGGCAAAAAAGCGGGGCGACCCGCGTTACACGAATCGCCCCTAACCGGCATTTTTACTGGTATGTAGACCGCCGGTCTTAAGCTGTATTAGTTCATGGCCAACGCTTGGTAAGCGTAGAAGAAGTCAAGATTAAGGGCTCCTTCGGCGTTACGCTGAACGATGGAAGGCGCGTTGAGCAGGTGATCAGATTTACAACCCAGGAACCACTCACGAGCGCTAAAGCCCAGGTCTGCAACAAACTGATCCGCAAGCTCCAACTCGGGCTCAACGTCTAGCGCAACGAGGTTTGGGCGGCCCCAAATATACGCTTGAGCTTCCCATTTGCTGACTAACGGAACCCGTAGACGGTAACCACCCTTGTTGCGGGGGATGTAACCGCGCACGTAGCTCGGGTTCATTTTGCGGACTACCTTCACCGGTATTCCACTAGCCTGGGCCAAGCGACGGAGATTCAGCGAGCGGTAAACCAGCAGGCTGGCGATGCTGTCTTCCTTCATGTGGTCAGCGGGGGTCAGGCCGTATTCACTATGGTAGGTAACGGTGTACGCTGCGGCCACGTAAGCGGCAACATATTTTTGCGTCTCCGACGGCAAAAAGCGCTTCACCTTTCTGTAAGCGGAGTATCCACCTGCGGCGCGGACGGCACGGCGTACCCGCCCGGGGCCACAGTTGTAAGCAGCCAGGGCCAGATGCCAGTCACCAAACTGGCGGTAGAGGCCCTTCAGCATAACCACCGCAGCTTCGGTAGAGCGGTACATGTCAAGGCGCTCATCTACTACACCATCTACCCGCAAGCCCATACCTCGGGCGGTGGCGGGCATCAGTTGCCAAAGGCCAGCGGCACGGGCGGTGGAAACCGCTTTGGTGTAGAGCATGGATTCAGCAACGGCGAGGTACTTCAGGCTTATCGGCATATTATGGCGGGCCAGGTAGTACTCAAAGATGGGGAAGTACTGGTTGGCGCGGCCCAGCATGCGCTCGGTGCTGTGGGAGCCACGGTCGAGGTAATCTCTCAGCTTGCGCTGGAGGTGGGCATCGCACGCGGTGGTGGAAAGAGCGAGGTTCATATCGTCCAGCTGGGTGCTGAAAACGGAGGAAGCGTCGCAGTTTAAGGGGTCTGTTTTATGAGAGAAAGAAGACGAATTCGAGTTGGCCTGTGCTGTTACGGACATTACCAGGATAGCGGCAATGTACAAGCACTTCAGGAGCTTGCTCATTCAAAATAATTTCGTTTAACAATCACTTACCGCCTCAATGCCATTAGTTCATGGGGGATGGCTCTTCGGTAAGCATTTCGTGCCACCAAATAATGGGGTGGCTTTTCTGGGGGGGGATTAAAAAGTGGGCTTAACTTGCGTCTTACCCTAAGCGGCCGCAAAGATACGTCCGGCAAGCACCACGGCGCAAGCGTTTTCGCTCTAACGGTTTGTTATTCAACCCTTAAGGCGCGAAATAAGTGCCTTTGGTAATATTGGTCAGACTGCACAGGCGCGACCGAAACAGCGGCCAAACGGAATAAATGCACTATTTCCATCGGTAAGGGAGGGGGCAACGGAATAATCTTCCATCTCCAAAAGGGGGAAACAGAGTATAAATTGGTGAAAATTAAAGTGTTAAAATTCTGCTAACTTCTTCATTTTCATGCTTTTTGGGTGAAAACCCGTGGGCAGCGCAATAGCACTGGTACCGTTTTTATGCTGCATGAAATTTGGTTTGCGCCCTCTATCCCTACCTCTAAGCTTCCTCCTTGTCGTCCTTACTCATCTCCTCATACTTCTCCCGGGGGATGAACCTGATGGAGAGGCTGTTGACGCAGTGCCGGGTATTCTTTTCGGTGAAGCGTTCCCCTTCAAATACGTGCCCGAGGTGGCCGTCGCAATTATCGCAAACGATCTCTATCCTCCGGCCATCAGCATCGCGGATTCTCTTAACTGCACCGGGTACTTCGTCGTCAAAACTCGGCCAGCCGCAGCCGGAGCTGAACTTGTCCTGGCTATCGTACAAGGGCGCATCGCAACGCCGGCAGACGAAGACCCCGTCTACCTTAAAGTTGTTGTACTCGTTCGTAAAGGGCATTTCGGTGCCTTTATCAACGATGACGTAGGCCTCCTTGGGCGTGAGGGGGTTGTAATTTTCTGGAGATTTCATGTACAGATAACAACGGGGCGGGCTCCCGGTTTTGTATTCGTCCATGTAATAGGGCAGAGGAGCAATGCCCTTCAACTAACCATGCACCTGCAGCCGTGCCCTAAAAAGTACACGCTACGGACAAGCCACTATTTGACTATCTGACTAGACTTCCTCCACCACAAAGTCGTAGCTCTCCATGATAACGTTGGCGAGCAAT
>CAYWMW010000280.1:2577-3669 GCA_964458975.1 uncultured Lewinella sp.
CTAGACTTCCTCCACCACAAAGTCGTAGCTCTCCATGATAACGTTGGCGAGCAATTTCTTGCAGGCGTTCTCTACCTTATCCTGGGCTTCGGAAGCGTCTTTGGCTTCGAGGCTGATGGTGACGTGCTTACCGATGCGGACATCGTCTACCCCTTCGATACCGATGTTGGGAAGGTTTTTGACGACCACTTTGCCCTGAGGATCGAGCAGTTCGGCCTTGGGCATTACGTTGATGTGGGCAAGAAACTTCATGTTTGGAAAAAATTTTGTCAGGCTTCCGCAGAAGCGGTCGGGGGCGAAACGAGGTTAATGACCAGGTATACGCCTACGATGAAGGGAAAGGCCGCCGTCCGCAAAGTGCTGAGCAAAACGATGGCAAGAACCGCAAAGATAATTCGCGTCTCGTTGCCCGCCCACTTCGCGCCTTTGATCTTGAAAGAAAACATCGGGTGCTCACTGATGAGCAGGTAGCTGAAAGCGACAATTGCCGGGTAAAGCACGTAGGGGCTCAGTACCCAGGCGGCCCAACCGAAGGGGTCAAGCGCATAAATAAGCATCAGGCCCGTGGCAAAAACCGTGCTTGTCGGCGTAGCAACGCCCATAAAGTTCTCTGTCTGCCGCGTATCCAGGTTGAACTTGGCGAGGCGCAGGGCGCTGAACATCGCAACGATCAGGCCGGGCGCAGCGTACCAGGACCAGGTAAGATCAGGCCCGGACGCAGGTGCAGAGGATTGCCCGATGAAGAGCAAGGTGTAGTAAATCACCCCCGGCACGGCGCCGAAGGAGACCATATCCGCCAAACTGTCCAATTCCTTGCCGTGCTCGCTGGAGACGTTGAGCAGGCGGGCCACCAGCCCGTCCGCAAAGTCGAACCAGCCCGCCGCAAACAAGAACCAGAAGGCCGCGATGAAGCGGTGATCCAGGATACAAATGATGGCCGCACACCCACAAAAAAGGTTGAGCAGCGTAATCGTGTTGGGAATTTGAGCTTTGATCTTCACGGGGGCAAAGTTAGCGTACGGGGGGTAATCGGGAGAAGTCAGTGAGGCCCGCCGCATCGTTTGTGGTTCGGTGGTCTTATGGTTTTGTGGT
>CAYWMW010000280.1:3769-5918 GCA_964458975.1 uncultured Lewinella sp.
TGGTTTTGTGGTTCGGCAGCACATTATCAATTGAGGGTTTCCGATGAATTACGTGTATTCCAGGAATTAATATTTAGAGTTCAGAAAGTGATCGCTCAGGCTACTGCCGACGCTACCAGACCACAAAACCACAAAACCACCGAACCACAAAACCACCGAACCACCTATCTTCGCCCCCATGCAAGCCACCATCCGCAAAAACCTGCAAAACGCCATTGACCTGAAGCAGCAACTGCTCTCCGACGAGGCCACCCTGAACCTGATCGCTGCGATGACCGAAGCCATCGTGCAGGCCTACCGCAACGGCCACAAGGTTTTCTTCTGCGGCAACGGTGGCTCGGCGGCGGATGCGCAGCACCTGGCGGCGGAACTTTCCGGGCGCTACTACTACGACCGGCCCGCGCTTTTTGCCGAAGCCCTGCACGTAAACACCTCCTACATCACGGCGGTGGCGAACGACTATTCCTTCGATGATGTGTACGCCCGCTGGATCACGGCCATCGGCCAAAAAGGCGACGTGCTGATCGCCATGTCTACTTCCGGCAACTCGCCGAACGTGGTGAAAGCAGTGGCCCAAGCCAACGAAAACGGCATGGTGACGATCGGCTTTACCGGAGCCGACGGCGGCGCACTCAAAGATGGCTGCGACCTCGTGCTCCGTGTTCCTTCCACCGATACGCCGCGCATTCAGGAGTGTCACATGCACGTTGGTCATACCCTGTGCGAGATCGTGGAGGCGACTATTTTTCCCCGATAATTCAACGCGAAGTTGTGCTGAAAGCGACTATGATTACTTACCCACTAAGTCTTTTTCAGCATTTAGCTTAAAGCATTCAGCACTTAAGTGGCCGGTGCTAAATGCTGAAAGCTTTAACCTGAATGCTATTTAATCGATAGCAACTTACACATAAACCCAGTCTTAATTCACGTCAATGAACCGACTACCCGTTACCCTGACCGCCGCCGGCGAGCGCGCCCTGAAAGCTGGCCATCCGTGGCTGTTCGACGGGGCAATCGCGAAGATCAAAGGCGAAGGCTCGGCCGGAGATCTGGCGGTGATCTTCAGCTTCAAGAAGAACAAATTCATCGGCGTAGGGCTCTACGATCCGGATTCGCCGATCCGGATTCGGGTGTTGCACCAGGGCAGCCCGGCGCAGATCAACAACGATTTTTTTCGGGCGCGGACGCAGGATGCAAAGAAAGTTAGAGAAGCATTGCTCCTCACGGACACCAACGGGTATCGCCTCCTCCACGGCGAAAACGACGGTTTTCCCGGCCTCGTAGTCGATGTCTACGCCGGGGTAGCCGTCATCAAAATCTATTCTCCGGTCTGGTTCCCCTGGCTGGAGGGCCTCGTGCCCATCATCGTGGAAGCAGCGGAGGCGGAGACCGCCGTATTCCGCTGCGCCCGCAACGTCGAAAAGCCCGCCACGGCCCTGGGCTTTACCGACGGGCAGGTCATCCACGGTGCGCTGGAAAACGAGGACGTTGTCTTCAAAGAGCACGGCTTATCCTTTGTGGCCAACGTAGCCCGTGGCCACAAAACCGGCTTTTTTCTCGATCACCGGGCCAACCGCCGCAGGGTAGGGGAGCTTGCCGCAGGGCAGGACGTGCTGGATGTCTTCAGCTACGCCGGGGGCTTCAGCGTTCATGCGCTTGGCGGCGGAGCCCGCCGTGTGGTCAGTCTCGACATCAGCGCCCCGGCCCTCGCCATGGCCGAACGCAACGTCTCCCTGAACTTTTCCGCAGACCGCCGCCACGAAACCCTGGCCGAAGACGCCTTCCTCGCCCTCGAACGATTGGCACAAAACGGTGATACCTTCGGCGTAGTGATCGTTGATCCGCCCAGCTTCGCGAAGCGCGAGAAAGAAGTCCCCGGCGCGCTGGAGGCTTACCGAAGAATCAACAAGCTAGCCATCCCGCTGGTCGCCCCGGGCGGCGTTCTGCTGGCGGCCTCCTGCTCCGCCCGCGTCCCCGCCGAAGACTTTTTCCGGGTGGTGGAAGGCGTACTCAAGGCCTCCGGGCGCAAGTTTACCCTACTGGAAAAGACGGGGCATGATGATGACCATCCGGTTGGGTTCCCGGAGGGGGCTTACCTGAAATCTGGATATTACCGACTTTAGGGAAGAAGTCTACCGACCGTTAAATT
>CAYWMW010000281.1:0-5912 GCA_964458975.1 uncultured Lewinella sp.
CACCTGCGGCCGCGCCCAAAAAATATTTTCCGCAACCATCTTCAATTTTCTCCGTTAGGTATGAAAACCAAATCATTATGTTCGGACTTTTCAAGAAAAACCCCACCAAAGAACTGGAAAAGAAGCACCAACGGCTAATGGAAGAAGCCATGGCCATTCAGCGTTCCGGAGACCTGAAAGCCTACGCCGTCAAAATCAACGAGGCCGAAAAGGTGATGGATCAAATCGTAGAATTGAACAAGAAGTAAATACATCCGCAGGATGAAATCGAGTTGCATTAGTAAACTATCAAAGCGTACTGAAACTTCATATTTTTATGAAAAAGTCTGACCTACCGACCAAAGTTTGTCCCGTTTGTCAGCGTCCTTTTACGTGGCGTAAAAAATGGGAGAAGGTTTGGGAGGAGGTCAAGTACTGTTCCGAGCGCTGCCGTAGAAACAAGAATAAAATAAGTGGTTAAGATTGGTCTAAATACTAATCGCTGAACGCTAGAAGCCTATGAACAACCGCCCGCACGAACTCCCTAACATTGCTGAAGCTGAACAGGACGGCAATTTCGCCTTCCACCCGCGCAATGTTGGCCTGATGCTCCTGTTGTTCAGCCTCACGATGCTGTTTTTGGCCATGTCGGCGGCTTTCGTTTATACCCGTATTCAAAGTGATCTGCCACCAATTAAGCTGCCGTTACTCTTCGTTATCAACACGGTAATTCTTATCGCGGGCAGTTACACGATGATCCTGGCCAAGCGCGCTTACCTTGCCGATAATACCGGTCGCTACACCAAAATGCTCTGGTACACAATGGGCCTGTCGCTCTTTTTCCTCGGTATGCAGTGCATCGCGTGGTATTTGCTTTTTAGCCAGCAGATTTACATCACCTCCGACAACTCCGCTGGCTACCTCTACGTCATCAGTGCCCTCCACTTTGCCCACGTTATCGGCGGTATCCCGTTCCTGGGCTACTTCATTTATCAGGCCCGGAAGTACATGAAGGAGCCCGTTTCCGTGCTCGTTTACTTCTCCGACCCCTCCAAACGCCTAAACCTCCGCCTCCTTACCGTCTACTGGCACTTTCTGGACGCGCTCTGGATTTACCTGGTGTTGTTCTTTTTTGTCAACCAGCTCATTTGGGACTTTTTCCCTGGGTAAGAACGATTTTCGGTTGCCGTGTTGTCAGTTAGCGGTGGTCTCTTAGCAGCTGCAAACAGCCGCCAGGTTTGCTAATCTTTGTGTCCTCTGTGTTCTCTGTGCCCTCTGCGTCCCTCTGTGATCTTTAAGCCCCCTCCCCCTTTCCCAAGAACCAGGAGATCACTAAATTGCACCATGATCAGACTCCTCCTACTCTCCGTCCTCCTTTTCTCCCTCACTTCCTTTCTTTCCGCGCAGACGCCACCGGCCGCCGACGCCCGCCTCTACGATATAGCGGATGCGCCTTCCGCCGAAAGATTAAAAACCGATATTACGAAGCTGGCCGGTTTCGGCACCCGCCACACCCTAAGCGATACGACCTCCGCTACCCGGGGCATCGGTGCGGCGCGGCGGTGGATTTTTGACGAGTTCAACCGCATCAGCGAAGATTGCGGTGGCTGCCTGGAGGTGTTTTACCAACGCAACCTCGTTCCTGCGGGCGAGAGCCGCCGTATCCCGGAGCCCACCTGGGTCGTCAACGTGATCGCCATTCAGCGCGGCACGGCGGACCCCAACCGGCTGGTGATGATGAGTGGCGACATCGACAGCCGCATCAGCGACCCCCTCAACTTTACGGACGATAGCCCCGGTGCCAACGACAACGCCTCCGGCATGGCCGGCGTACTGGAAGCTGCGCGGGTACTGACGAAGTATAAGTTTCCGGGCTCGGTAGTATATGCAGGCTTGAGTGGAGAGGAGCAAGGTTTGTTCGGCGGCAAGGGTCTGGCGCAGTACGCAAAAGACAACAACTGGAACCTCCTCGGCGTCCTCAACAACGATATGATCGGTAACATCACCGGTATAGATGGCGTAACAGACAACCAGTCTTTCCGCATCTTCAGCGAGCCCTACTACCCCGAGGATGCCAACGACGAGCGCAAGAACATCTACCGCCGCTTCTTCGGCGGCGAGGTAGACGGGCCAAGCCGCCAGCTGGCCCGCTACGTCCACCGCCTTACGGAACAGTACACCACCAACCTGAAGCCGATGCTCGTTTACCGGCTCGATCGCTTCGGCCGCGGTGGCCACCACCGCCCCTTCAACGATGCCAACATGCCCGGCATCCGCATCATGGAAACCCACGAAAACTACACCCAGCAACACCAGGACCTCCGCACCGAAGATGGAATTGAGTACGGAGACCGCCTGGAGCACGTCAACTTCCCCTACGCCGCCAAACTCACCGGGGTAAACGCCATCACCCTCGCCGGGCTAGCCGCAGCACCGCCTCCCCCACCCCTCGTCATGATCGGTGGAACGGTACAACCCAGCGCCCGCCTGAAATGGGAAAAGCCGGAAACCAACATGGAAATCGCTGGCTACTACGTCCACTACCGCCTCACCACCGAGCCGCAGTGGACGCACAAGCGCTTCGTCCCAGCCGATAAACTAACCTACACCTTCACCAATATTGTGGTGGATAATTACTTCTTTGGGGTATCTACCGTAGGGAAGGATGGGAATGAGAGTTATGTGGTGTTTCCCAGTACGTTGATTCCGAGGGGGACGAAGTAAAACTGAAATCACCGCAGGTTTACTGACAAAATGTAATCATCCGCACACACAAACAGTTTCGTCTCACCATACGCCAACGCACAATTGGCCGTAGCCTGCCCCGTGTGAATCCTGACCAGTGGCTTACCCTCCGGATTAAAAACCCAGACACCGCCCGGCCCGGTAGCAAACAGGTAACCATCTTTGTTGACCTTTAAGCCATCAGGGAGCCCCTGCTGACCTTGCTGCCCAACTAAATGCGTGAGGTCATGAAAGAGCTTTCTACCGGACACAACACCAGGTTCAGTAATGTCATACTGATACCAAACAGCATGTTTAGGATCCGACACGGCCACGTAGAGCTTTGTGCCATCGGGCGAGAGCGCAACCCCATTCGGGTAAGTGAGAGAATCTAGCAGGTTTACATCACCGTCAGTTGCGGACAGGAAGTAAACGCCCTGAAAACTCAGTTCTTTGCCGGGGTCATTCATTTTGCCCGGCAAGCCGTAGGGAGGATCAGTGAAGTAGAGGTTGCCCGCCGCGTCGAAGGTACCGTCGTTGGGGCTGTTGAAGCGTTTACCGCCGTAGGTAGCTACCCGCGTCAGGTACTCTTCTCCCGGATCAGAGAGCGACGCGTTCATCGTCGCTACCCGGCGATCTCCGTGCTGCATAAGAACCAGGTGGCCTTCCGGGCTTAGCAGCAAGCCGTTGGAACCGGGCTCAGGATTATCCTTGAGCAGGTCCAGTGTTCCGGAGGGATACAGGTAGGTCGAGGTATCACCGGCCGCCGTTAGCTTATAGACCTTATTGTTGGGGACGTCTGAAAACAGCAGGTACTCGCCATCTTCAATCCAGAGCGGGCCTTCCGTCCAGGAAAAACCGCTTGCTACCACTTCGATCTTCGCATCAGGGTTGATAACACTAAGGCCTTCGGAGTCGAGTAGCTCAATGGAGAAAGCCTTTATCAGGTCTTCTGCGGGAGCATCGGGAGTGGGGTTTATAGTCACCGCATCGTCAGCCGGTGTTTGTTTGCAGGTAGAAACGGTAAGGCAAAGCATTACCAGGAGCAACATATTTTTCATGCAGCTATGATACGGCTTTAAACCGGTCCTTTGCCTAGTTATTCTCAACTAAGGGACGGGTTACCGAAGTCTAGCAGGCTACCCCTACTTCCCCATACTCCGAAAGCTACCCGCCTCTCCTCCCGGAGGGATCATCTCCGCAACTCCGTCCCGCAGCTGGTCGTAGAGCAGAGTGCCATCGTTGCGGTTCATTTGGTTCAGGTCCCGGAAGAAGCGGGCGGCGAAGCGCTGCACGACCGTCCGATCATCCACTGGCAGGTACTGAAAGTTGGCGATCAGGTCGATCACACTGCGGCGCTTATCGCGGAAGTGATCGGCGACCTTGCGCATCACGTCGTCAGAATGGACGTAGCCCTGGTAAATGCGGTGATAGATGCTCTGCTGCCCGATCTCGGAGGTGGGGCTGGCGTACGGTGCGCCGACCCAGCCGCTGAAGTCAAAGTCATAGCCGACGGGAACCAATTCTCCGTTGGGCATTTTTACCACTTTCATGTTGCGGGCCAGCGGCATGCTGAAGTCTCCGTTGCTGAAAAGGTACTGTACGAGAGCGTGAGTTACTTCTGCTTCGGCGTTGAAGGTGTCTGCGGGAAGGCCGAGCGCCTGGTCGACTTCTTTTCCTCCCAGGCGGGCGGCCATTTCGTCGGTCTCTTCAATAATGAAGCCCTCCTCAGTGCGGTCCGGGTGGTTGCCGTTAACGTCAACGTAGGTGATCATTACGCGCTGCACACGAAAACTATGCACCGTCAGTTCATTGTACGCCCGGTAGGCGAGGTATTCTTTTAAGACCAGGTTCTTGGCCAGCGGATCGGAAGAGCAGGTGGAGACCAGTTTGTACTTGTCCCAGTCCGCCAAACCGGCCTTACGGAGGGCTTTCTTACCGAAGTCCAGTTTCAGCGGAGCAAACTCACAGCGTTGCCGGCGGAATTTACCACGGATGCTTACGTTCAGGTCCCAGTTCTGGGTGCTGCCGTTCACGTCGGTAAACCGTAGGTGGGCATCCTGCTTGGTGTGTACCTTGGCCAGCACACTGTCCACCGGCACTTCCAGGCGGAAGGCAACGGGCTCATCATTACCGGTGTACACCATGTCAAAAATTGACCGGCCAGAAAGTGGCAGTACCAGAAGGAAAAATGTGATGATGGTTAATGTCCGGGTAATAATCATAGTCCGGGATTGTTTTTATCTTTTGCTCAAAAGGGAATCATGAGGCGCGGCCGCAGGATGCAAGGTTGGGGTTAACCGCATCGTTCTCGTACCACAAAGGTCTGTCTTTTTAACATCTAAAACCAGTCTTCGTTTCCCGCAAAAGGCAATTAGAAAACGAATTAACATTGGTTTTACACAATCTTTAAATTCTCGTACAGAATAAAAGATCGCTCATTAATAAAAGTAAATACAAATATTGGGCTAGTCCTTTTTTCGGCATCTTACCTTAGCTTAAGTCAAGGCCAGACCAAACCGCTTGAAAAAACATTTCCGGTAGAATGCTTAAAAAAAAGATGAAACTTTAACATTCAGGCCCTTCGGAGTGGGGTGTGCAAACGTTTCATCTCGGCGAGGATTTTTAATTCGTCCGCCGAGCCTTGCGTAGGTGAGCTGCGCTGCTGCCTTCGGCGGTGGCTCGTCGGCCGAATGGGTCTAAACCTAGGCTGTTGAACCTGACGATGATCACCCGTGACGGTTTTCTACCACTAAAACGCGAAGCGTTTTCTTCTGGATAGCCCCTCTCCGCTGAGCCTGGGGCGAGCACGAAGTACTGCGAAGCACACCGTGTTGGAGAGGGGTTGGGGAGAGGTGGCTACGGGAGGTCATCGTCAGGTTTAACAGCCTAGGTCTAAACCTCCCGGATTCCCTTGGCCGACGAGCGAATCCTAGCTTATCGCGAAGACCAAAACGTTTGCACACCCCACCTTCGGAGGCTCTGTTTTTACCAATCTTTGCACCCGCGTTAGCGCCTAAAAAGCTTAAGTTTGCTGGTACCGCTGCGCTGTGGTTTCATCCCACATGAACTAATGGGCGCAAACCAAATTGTCGCTTTTTGTTCCCCCTTTGGGGGCTAGGGGGCCAAAAAAGCGACAATTTGGTTTGCGCCCGAACTAATAGCGTTCGTATTAGTTACAAACGTATTAAATGCAATAGTAATTATCT
>CAYWMW010000282.1:0-5861 GCA_964458975.1 uncultured Lewinella sp.
TACTAAAATTTAGCCGAAACGCCCACCAGGAGGTTAACCCCAATCGTAGGGTACTGCACAAACCGCTCCCGGTTGTTGCCGAGCAGGTTGTTGACCCGGAGCCACGCGCTGAAGTTTTCACTGAAGCCGTACTCCCCGTTCAGGTTAAGATCAATAAGGGGGTTAAGGGTCTGGGCTTCGCCGTTGGCATCCTGGTAGGGGAGGCCGTTTTCGAGGAAGAGATCAGCCCCGAGGGTGAGGTTCTGCTTTTCCAGTTTATAACCAGCACCAGCGTTGAGGCTGAAGCTGGGCAGGTGCCAGGCTCTCTCCTGGTTTTCGAGGCTGTAGAAGCGTTGCGCTACGGAAGCATTTACCTTCAGGTTTTTGATGGGCTCCATCGTACCGGAGGCCTGGAGGGTGAAGATGCTACCGTCGTCATAGGTGATCATGAACTGGGGGATGTCCAGGCGGCGGTCAAGCTGGTAGGTCGCCAGGTTGTCAAGCCTTTTATAACCCGCCTCGGCCCGGTAAGCAATACCGGAGAAAGTACCCTCAATACCACCGTAAATACGCACGTACTCAGAGGTGCGAACGCGTAGGCGAGGGCGAATCCAGGGGTTGTACTCGCTCAGGGTACGTAGGGTATTTTTCTGTAGGCTACCTTCAGCACCCACGAAAGCGGAGAGCAAACCATCGATGATGGGGGCGTTCAGGCTTACGTCAGGGAAGATGTCAAAATCATCGTCCTGGCTGGTCAGGTTTACCCCAATTTTAAGGCGGTAGCGCCCGGCGATGGAAGTGGTATAGCTGGGGCTGAAGAAGATGTTGTTGAGGTTCTGGCTGCTGGTGTCTCGGTAAGTGGTAAAGTCCGCACGCAGTTTGAAATCGAGCGGCTGCTTGTCGGAGATCCACTTGGTGGCCTGCACGTTGATGTCGATGTTGGACTCCCGAACGGCGGGGTCTCCGTCCATCAGGTAGAGGGCGATGCCGGCTTTATAGTCAAAGTCAGCGGCGGTACGTACCCCGTTGAAGATGTTGGCGTTGATGTCCGTGATGTTGAAGCGCTGGCGCACCTGATCGGCGGTGAAACTGGGGACGGTATCCGTTTCTATTTCGGGGAAGTTGTAGCCGTAGTAATACCGGCTCTGTGTGGTGAAGTCTGCGCCTCCACTCACGGCAAACCCTTGGTCGAAGAGGTAGGTGCCACCGACTCCGAAGCGGGTATCACTGGATCTTTGGTTCTCAACGTTACCGTCGTTGTTAAAGCTGAAGTGATTGGCGTAGATGCCCAGTTCGGCGTTGTCGACTGAACTTAGGTCATAGCTGAGATCACCGTGTAGCCCGCCCGGAAAGCCCGCACCAATAGCGATGTAGCCATTTTTACCGGGCTCGGCTTTCTTACGCGAAACCCCACGCGGACGAATAACCGGTGCCGGATACTCCAGCGCAATCGGCCGGTCAACGACGAAGTACTGCTGGCTACGCCGGCTGGTGTCCGCCGCTGGCTTTACTCCGGTTACCCGTACCCGGTTGGCCTCCTTAAGGCGCGCTTCAAAGTTGGAGACTACCGTTACCTCGTTATCGTCGAGGTCCGTTTGTGCGAGCAGGGTAGTGGTGGCGGCGAAAAACAAACCGCAGAGAAGAAAATATTTGCTGAACATTGAATAGTAAGTTAGAAGCTAGAAATTAGGAGTTAGGGAACTAGGAACTAGGAACTAGGAATTAGAAACTAGGAGCTAGTTCCCTAGTTTCTAATTCCTAATTCCTAATCCCCCCCTCCGTTGTCAATTTCAAAGCGGTTGGGGTCTACGGGAGTGTTGTTGATGCGGCTGCCTGCGGCGATGAGGTTCCGGACTACGGTGAGGCGCTGCTGTGCTTCTGCAACTATTCCGGCGTCTCCGTTATAATTTTCGAGCAGGGCTTCCAGGGCGGCTTCGGAGTTGTAGAGGTTGTCTCCACCCTGATCTTTCAGTGCATCGGAGAGTACCAGCACGGTCTTGGCGACCCAGTAGGGGTAGCCCGAGCTTTCGCGGTTGGCTTCCAGGGCGAGGTCTACGGCCTTAGTCAGCTCATTGTTGAGGTAGGCGATGTTTGCGCGCAGGTAGCGGGCTTCGGCGGTGCGCTCGTCGTCTGAGTTGGCGATGACCTGGTTCAGGGCGGGGAGCGCGGTGCGGTAGTCGCGGCGGTCATAGGCGATTTTACCGATGTAGAAGTTAGCGATCAGGCGCTGGGTGGCGGATGCTCCGCCGTTGTTGGCGACCTTGGCGGCGTAGTCTTCCACACTGCGTTGATCGTTGAGTTGGTAGGCAGACTGCATTACGCCTACCTGGGCGTCTACCCGGATATCGTCCGAAGGCGCGGCCGCTTCGAGGCCCTGGAAGAGGCGGAAAGAGCGGCTGTAATCCTTCACGTGGCGGTAGGCAATCAGGCTGCCCTTGTTCAGGGCCGGTAGGTAGTAGCCACTGGGGCCGGAGGAGGCGACTTTTTCAAAGTCAGCGAGTGCTTCGTTGTAGCGCTGGGTGGCTACGTAGCTGTCGCCACGGAAGTAGGAAGCAGCCAGGGCGTTCGGCGTATTGGGGTACTGGCGCAGGTAATCGGTCAGGGCCGAGATGGCACGGTCGTAATTACCGTTCTCGTACTGTGAGCGGGCGGCCTGGAAGGTGATCGCTTCCCGCCCGTCGGCGTTAACTTCCTGCCCGGGCAGGGTTTCGAAGAACTGGAAGAAGAGATCGGGGCGGCCCATCTTGTCGACGTAAATCTCGCGAAGGTTCTCCCGTGCGCGCTCAGATTCTTCGGCCGTTGGGTTATTGCTGAACACCTGTTTATAGTAGTTAACGGCAGCTTCCTGATTGCCCAGGTTGAAGCTGATGAGGCCGAGATTGAGCAGACTCTGGTTGACGAGCGGCGAGTTCTGTTTGTAGTTGCTAACGATGGAGCGTAGGGGCGCAAGGGCTTCCTGCGGCCGGTTCAGCTCCTGGTAAGCGGAGGCGAGCTCGAAGAGGGCATCGTCGGCGTACTCACTGTTGGGGTACTGCGTAACGAGTTGTTCCAGGTTGAGGACTTTGTTGGCGGTACGTCTGCGCAGGCCTTCGATAACGGCTTTCTGGTAGAGTGCGTAGACGAAGCCGGAGCTTTTGCGTTGCACGGCACTGTCGTAATAACGCGCTGCCTGGTCGTACTGGTTGCGGCTGAAGTGGGCATCTCCGGCCCGCAGTACGGCGTCTCCCAGTACGCGGTCGCGCACGTCGGAGTCGGTGATGTAGGGTAGGTTGCGCTCAATGCCTTCAACGGCGGCCCTGAAGTAATCCAGCGAAGCAGCCGGGTTCTTTTGCTTGAGGTAGTTGTAGCCCTGGAGGTAGTTGCCGGTGTAGACGCTGCTTTGCGGCGGCAAGCCCTGCATGCCCCGGGCGAGGGTCAGGAACTGGTTGGTCAGGTTGATGGAGGTGGGGTAGTCTTCCTGGCGGTTAGCGATGTCTGCGAGCCAGTACAAAGCCTGGGCTCGGAAGACGGGACTTACGGGGCGTTGCAGGCTTTTGTCGAAAAGGGTCTTTGCACCTGCGTCATCGCCCGCATTAAGCAGCTCTAAACCACGGCTGAAGGCTGCGCGCTGGTAAGATTCTTCCAGGCGGGGGCTGCGGTTGGGCAGGCGTTCGAGTAGGTCGAGCGTGCGCTGGTAGTCTTCCGTAGTCGCAAAAACATCACCGAGCAATTCCTGCCCCTGAAGGTAGTACTGGCTGCCGGGGTCGATGCTCTGGATGGCCGTGATGGCGTCCGAGGGGTAGTTGAGTTCGTAGCTCAGTTTGGCGTAATTGAAGAGCGCTTCCTGCTGAATGGCGGGGTCAAAATTGAGGCGCGAAGCCGTACCGAAGGCCATCCGGGCGCCGTTGCCGTTGCGTCGGTTGAGCTCCACGTTGCCGAGGTAGTAGCTGGCGGACTGGCCAACGAGGCTGTTCTGGGCCGCCAGTTCGCGAAAGGTCTTGCCCGCCGCTTCAAAGTCGTTCAGTTTGTACTGCGTGAAGCCGAGTTGGTAGAGCTGCTCCTCTTCGATTTTGCGGTTGTTGCGCGCAAACTCTTCCAGCAGCGGTCGCGCACGGGCGTAGTCTCCTTTTTCAAAGTAAGCCTGCCCCAGGAGTTGGCTCATTTCTTTGCGGTTCTTGATCCGGTTGTTGGCTCCCAGAATCGGCGCGGCGTAGGCGATGAGTTCGTCGTAGCGGCGCTGGGCGAAGAAAATCTGGGTGAGGTAGTACGGAATATAGTCGTCGTACTTTTTCGACTTTTCCGCAATTTGGAACTGACCAACCGCAGCGTCATAGTTGCCTTCAAAGAAGTAGATGATGCCCAGGTAGTAGTTGGTCGGGTAGTAAAACTCGCCCTGGCTACTCTTGCTGAACTGGAAATAGCGCTTGGCGGCGGGAAATTTCTTGTTCACGAAGTTGGCGTAGCCGAGCCGGAAGTTTAGCTCACCCCGCTGCTCTGTGGTGAGCAGTTCGGCCGGTACGCGGTTGTAGTAATCCAGTGCCTTATTGAGCTGGTTGTCGTTGAAATAGTAATTAGCGATTTCCAGCAGGGCTTCGTTGGCGACCGGGTCCGGTTGGTAGCGGCGCACGAAGTCGAGAATAAGTTTTTCCCCTTCCACTTTACCGAGGCGAACGGCAATCTTGGCCTGCATCAACTCCGCCTTTTGCCGTAATAATAAGGCTTCGGGTTGCTGTAGGGGCAAGACCATATCGATCACTTCACCGTATTCACGCTGGGCTTTTGCAAGAAGGTTGTCCTGAAAATCTGCTTCTGCTTGTTTGTAGGTGCGCCAGGCATCGGTATAGATTGTCGTTGCCTGCCCGCTAAGCTGCGCGACAAATCCGAAGAAAAAAAAGAAGGGAAGAAGGAGGGAGAGCCGGAGTGCCGGTGGGAAAATCTTATACATAGTGGGTATTCAGTTGGAAAAATAAAATAAGCCGCAGCCGGAGGGAAGTTGCTGTACCATCATCCTCTGGCACCAACCTTTCTGAAACGACAAGATACGGGATGATCGGCTAACGATCAGCACGGGGCGGTTTAGTACGCGTTCCGTCCTCAATCGTTAAAATTTGACCATTTGTTCATTTTTTTTGCGAATCAATTAAACTGTGTAATAACATTAGATGTATGTACATCATATATTTCAGCAACTTGATCTTTATGTGGCGCTAACGCGGGTGCAATGAAAGGTCAAGCTTGGGGATACACTGCGAATATTTTTTCGAGCTGCTGTTCCTGGGGTATTCGGCTCAAACTATAAATCAATTAACCACTAAATACTATAACTATGATTAAGTCACTTCTCCTCTTCACTTCCCTATTTCTTGCCGCAGCGGTAACCGTTAGCGTCAACGTTGACACGGATGCCAGCCAGGTTACCTGGAAGGGCTACAAAGTAACCGGTAGCCACGAAGGCACCATCGACGTTGAAAATGGTGATCTCGAATTCACCGATGGTGTACTCTCCGGTGGTTCTTTTACCATCGATATGGCGAGCCTAAAGGCCACGGATGTCAGCGGAGGTACCGCCGCTAAGCTAGAAGGCCACCTCAAGAGCGGCGATTTCTTCGGCGTAGAAAAATTCCCAACCGCTTCCTTTAAGATCACCAAAGTAGTTAGCCGGGGCACCCCTGGAGATTACCGCGTAACGGGTGATCTTACCATCAAAGAAAGCACCGAAACCATCCGCTTCAACACCAAGGTGACCGAAGAAATGGGGAAATACGTTGCTAAGGCAGACCTCACCATCGACCGCACTGACTTTGACGTCCGCTACGGCTCCGGCTCCTTCATTGACAACCTTGGCGATAAGACCATCTACGACGAGTTTGACCTGGGCATCACCCTGGTTACTGAAAAGTAAG
>CAYWMW010000283.1:0-5843 GCA_964458975.1 uncultured Lewinella sp.
CGTTTTGAGCGTAAGAACCAGCTATGGGTTAGGACCGTCAGATTAGACAGCCTAGGTCTAAACCTCCCGGATTCCCTCGGCGGACACAATGCAAACTTAAAGGACGAGCCAAGCTAGCGCAAGGCTCGGCCGACGAGCGAATCCTAACTTATCGCGAAGACCAAAACGTTTGCACACCCCACCCCTAGCCCCCAAAGGGGGAACAAAAAGCTACAATTTGGTTTGCGCCCCTTTCCATGAGTAGGGAATTTGTCTGGTCAACATTATCGGAGCAGAAAGGTCAGTCACTTCAAGCAAGGAACGAAGCGTCATCAACTCTGGTAGGCACTCGTTCGGCTTTCTCTTTTAAAATAAACCGGTCTTGGACAAAGCCCAAGACCGGTTTATTTTAAAAGAGAAAGCCGAACGGACAAACGGCTTACCGCCGGTTAATGGTCAACCAAAAGTTAACGATATGTTCCATAGCTCCCCGGTAAGCCTTCGGCGCGGTGGGCTTATTCACAAAGGCGGAAGCGCCGAGCTGGTACGCCTGCTCAATCTCTTCCTGGTCTTCAGAAGAGGAGAACATAACGATGGGGAAGGGCGCACGCTCGCCATTGTCTTGTAGGGCCTTCAGCACGCCGAAAGCATCTACGCGGGGCATGTGGAGATCCATGATCGCGAGGCTGATGCCACGGATAGGCTGATTCTTTTGGTAGAATTCGAGGAAGTGAGCGCCGTCCCGCAGGAGGGTCACCTTGATGTTTTTGTCGATCTGAAGAAGCGTACGCTTAGCGAGCGTAGCTTCGAGCGGGTCATCCTCGATTAGTAATACACGGTGGGATGTCATTGTAGCTTTCTGTGAATCGGTAGGTAGATGCCGGAGAACGATGTTCGCTATTGCGGGAACGGAGACTGGCCTCTTTTACTCGTGGTAGGGATTATAACAATCACAAGATAGGGGAAAATTAGGGAGTTTTCTTGTTTTTGCGGACTGGCCATTTCTCTTTGCTCAATGTGCCAGTCCGCAAAAACAAGAAAACTTCCTATAAAGGGCTGCGGAACGGCCAGCTTAGCAAACTTTAAACGAGTTCATTTAGTCGAGGGCATAGCTCCGGCTGAAGCCGGAGAAACCAGCACGGCTTGAAAGCCGGGCAACCAACCGTCATTGCACCTGCGGCCGCGCCCTGAATAAGATTGCACCGAAATATCACGTTATGCGGAGCGTGCGACTTCTAACAACAATCCCCCTAAAGCCGGTAGGCTAAAGGGGGATTGTTGTTAGAAGTCGCACGCTGCAACCCCAACCGTCTGGGAGGAACGGTTAGGCATTTACGGTGCTTGCTGCTTCTACGGAGCTCTTCGCTTCCATGTCGTCCGTAAGGTCATGGACCACCGGCGTGGCGACGAAGATGGAAGAGTACGTACCCACCAGAATACCGACCAGCAGCGCGAAGGCGAAGCCCTTAATGCTGCTGCCACCGAAGAGGAAGAGCACGAGGACCACGATCATCGTGGTGAGGGAGGTAATGATGGTACGGGAAACCGTGCTGCTAACGGCAGCGTTGATGACTTCCGTCTTGCCACGGCTCACGTAGGTGTTCAGGTACTCACGGATGCGGTCATAGACAACAACCGTATCGTTGATGGAGTAACCGATCACCGTAAGGATGGCGGCGATGAAGGCCTGGTCTACTTCCATATTGAAGCCAAGACGGCCCCAACCGAAGGAGAAGATACCGAGTACGATGATGCTATCGTGCGCAAGGGCCATGATGGCACCGAGCGAGTACTGCCACTTATTGAAGCGGAGCAGGAGGTAGAGGAAGATCAGCAAGAGACCAATGCCACCGGCCCAGAAGGCGGAGCGCTTGATGTCGTCGGCAATCGTCGGGCCTACTTTGCTTACGCTGGTTACGTGGGTGCCACTGTCTGCGCCGAGGTCGCCGAAGGCTTCCAGCTGCAGGTCGCCACCAATCACGGATTTTACACCGGTGTAGAGGGCTTCCAGTACAACCTCCTGTGCTTCGCGGCCGTCGTCAGATTTGCCGGTCTGGCTCACGAGGTAGTCGGTTACGATGTTGTAGGTATTGTCGGAAGAAACCGCCTTGATGGTAGGCTCGCTGCCGAAGGGCGCGGCGAGGGCATCGCGGAGGTCCTGCGAATCAACGTCCTGATCGAACTCAACAACGTAGCTGTAACCACCCTTGAAGTCGACACCGAGGTCGAAACCACGGGTAACAACGGAAATGATGGAAGCAAGTACGAGTAGGCCGGAGATTGCGTAAGTAACCTTGCGCTTGCCCATCCAGTCGATGTTGACGTTGCTGAAGAGGTTCTTGGAAGGCGCGGTCCAGAAGCTGATGCTCTTGCCCTTGTCCAGCCACCATTCGATGATCAGACGACCAACGAGAACGGCGGTGAAGACCGAGGAAACAACACCCACCATGAGTACTACCGCAAAGCCCTTGATGGGGCCAAGACCGAAGTAGGCCAGTACCGCCGCAATGAGAAGCGTGGTAACGTTGGCATCGATGATGGCAGAGTAGGAGTTGCTGAAACCATCCGAAACGGCGTTGCGTTCCGTCTTACCGGCGCGCAGTTCCTCTCGGATTCTTTCGTAGATGATTACGTTGGCATCAACGGCCATACCGATCGTGAGCAGGATACCAGCGATACCCGGAAGGGTAAGCACCGTACCGAAGCTGGACAGGGCACCGAAGATGAAGATCAGGTTGAGCAACAGGGCGAGGATGGAAACGATACCAGCACCACCGTAGTAGAACAACATGAACACGAGTACGAGACCGAAACCAACCAAGAGGGCCGTGATGGAACTGTTGATGTTGGCAGCACCGAGGCTCGGGCCAACGATGCTCTCCTGAATGATTTGTGTGCGCGCGGGCAAGCGACCAACCTTCAGGATGTTGGCAAGGTCCGTTGCCGTCTGAACGTTGAAGTTACCCGTGATGGCAGTGTTGCCACCGGGGATGGGACCGTTTACGCGGGGTGCGGAAACAACGCGGTCGTCGAGCAGGATGGCTACCTGACGGTTGTTGTCGTTCGCAGCCTCCGTCGTCATGCGGGCCCAGGTGCGGGCACCTTCGGAGTTCATGCTCAGGTTCACCGCAATCTGTCCGTCGGGCTGGGGGCCGGAGGACGTGTTGGTGATCACCTCACCAGTCAGGAGTGCCTCACCGGAGCGGGGCATCTGGAGCTGGTAGAGGGCGTAGAGGTCTGATGCAGGTTCGCCTTCAGCGCCGGGCAGCGGCGCTTCTTCCCAACGGAAGACTACGTCGCGAAACTGACGGGCTACTTCGGGAGATTCCAGCAGGGCGGATACCGCTTCGAGGTCTTTCTCCGCAGCGATGCCGAGTACGGACTCGCCGAGGTTGCCGGTGTTGGGGCTGAAGATGCTGAAGAGGGGGCCAGCGGTTTGCTGGCTTTCCTCCGTAGTGTCGATCCGGGCAATTTCGCTGGTAAGGTTACCGAGGTCGTCGGTGCCGTAGATCGTGTCATAGCGGAAGGTCTTCGTTTCCACGAAGTTGCTGTCGCGGCCCGCTTCGATCTTCGCCTTGCGGTCGAGTTGCTGATCGAGGGTTACGAGGGCGTTGATGGCCGTATTGTCTACGCGCTTCACGTGGAAGAATTCCAGGTTGGCAGCAGCCTGCAGGAAGGTACGGGCGCGGGCAGGGTTCTCGATGCCCGGCAGCTCGACGAGGATCAGGTCCCGATCAGCATCGAGGCTGACGTTGGGCTGTACCACACCGAGTTGGTCAATACGCTTCTTGAGCAGGTCGAAAGTCAACTGAACGGTTTCGTTGCCTTTCTCGCGGAGAACGCGGACAACTTCGGCGTCGGAAGAGTTGATGTTGATGTCTTCGCGCAGCGCGTCGTTGCTGCTGAAGATGGAGGCCAGTTTCTTGTCTCCGCGTACGTCTTGCCATGCGTCGGCGAAGAGTGCGATGAAGTCATCCTGGGCGTTAACTTGAGCTTGGGAGGCTTGGTCAATTGCTTTATTAAGAGTGATGTCGTCCTTGTTTTTCCGGGCGAGCGCAAAGAGGAACTCTTTGAGGTCTACCTGGAGGACGACAGACATGCCGCCCTTGAGGTCCAGGCCTAGGTTAAGCTGTTTGGCTTTCAGGTCCTGGTAAGTAAATGATTTGAATCCGGGTACTTTAAGGATCTCCTTATCGGAGATACTGTCGAGGAAGTACGAGCGCTGAGCGCGGTACACCTCTCCTTCGGTCTCACCACCTGACTGTTCCGTTGCGAAGTCCTCTGCATCAGCTTCCGCACCGGAGGTGGGAATGATGTAGAGGTACTGCACGGCCGTCACGATGAGCATGACCACAAGGAAGAATTTGATAATTCCCTTGCCTTGCATAATGAAAAAATTTAGGTTTAGCGGGGCCACAACCTACAGAAGTGCGGTTAAGGACCACCACAATTAAAAAAGGGTGATTGAAAGTGCCAGCTTACACAACAAAAGCCCCCGGTTAAAAGGACTAGCGGTATATAAGGACGGCGATCACGAAGCCGGAGCCTCCCAGACCCGGTTTTCGCGAAATGGCTGCAAATATACGAAGAGTTCGGATATACAAGCAGTTGGGCGGAGAATGTGAAACTTTGAATACAGCAAGCCACCGTAATTAAGCAGGATGTAGCATACGTTACGGGAAGCAAAGTCCGCCATTCCTGAAGCAGGCGAGCATACCTTTGTCAAGACAAGCAAAAGTCTATGACGCCAACCTCCTCACCCGCTTCGGATCAAGCCGCCAACCGCAACCGCCTGATTGGCCTGCTGTTCACCCTCGGCGGAGCGGTGATGTTCAGCTGTAAGGCCATCGTGATCAAGCTTTCTTACCTCGATTTTGAAGTAGAAAGCATCGTGCTGCTGGGCTTGCGGATGGCGTTTGCGCTGCCGTTTTTTCTGATCATCGGGTATTCCAAGCGGAAAAAGACAGGGAACCAGCAGAGCGTAAGCCCCAAAGCCTTTGGCGTTATCGTTCTGCTCGGTATTTTCGGGTATTACCTGGCCAGCTACACCGACTTTCTGGGCCTCCAGTACCTCAGCGCGGGAATGGAGCGCCTGATTTTGTTCAGCTACCCGACCATGGTGCTGCTGATTCAGCGGGTGGCGTTCAAGACCCCGATCAAGCCCGTACAGTGGCTGGCAACGGTAATCTGCTATGCGGGCATTGGCCTGGCCTTCAGTGGCTCGGATTTTGCTTTGGGAGACAAGTTCACCCTGGGGGCGGGGCTGGTTTTCCTCAGCGCCTTGCTCTACAGTTTTTACGTGATCGGTAGCGGAAAGCTCACGCCAGTGATCGGTAGCATCCGCTTCACCAGCCTGGCGATGCTGGCGGCCTGTGCGGTGGTGTTGCTGCACGTACTGTTTAGCGGAAACACCCTGCTTGGCCTTCCATGGGGCTTATACGGTTATGGGCTGACGTTGGCCGTGTTCTGCACGGTCATCCCCGGCTACATGGTCACGGAGGGCATCCGGCGGATCGGGGCCAACGACGCGGCCATCCTCGGAGCCGTCGGGCCGGTGGCCACCATCGTGCTGGAGTATTTCATCCTGGACGAAAGCCTGAACCTGGTGCAGGGGCTGGGGGCGGGGCTGGTTATTTTTGGGGTGGTGCTTATTGGGCGGAGTAAGTAGGTTGGTTCGGTGGTTCGGTGGTCCGGTGGAGGGTGGTAATGTGGTCCGGTGGTTTGGTGGAGGGTGGTTTGGTGGAGGGAGGCTGGACCGGCGGGGCGACCTATCTTTGCCAAGGAAAGAGCCCCCCTCACCGAACCACAAAACCACCGAACCACCGAACCACAAAACCACAAAACCACCGAACCACAAAACCACC
>CAYWMW010000284.1:0-5831 GCA_964458975.1 uncultured Lewinella sp.
CAGTTGTCGGCAAACCTTACACTGCCCCGATAATCGAGTATTGGTGCATCACAGTTCACATCCGGGTTTACTACCTGGTCTCCCGGGCAGAACACCATGGGCGGGGTCTCGTCTTTTGCCGTTACCGTAAAGGTGCATGCTGCGGTATTGCCACTGCCGTCCGTGGCGGAGATGGTTACCGTCTCCGTGGTGTTGTGCCCACTGATGGTTGTTCCCGGAGGCGGAAGCTGGTTGATTATGAGGTCCTGCTCCGCCGTACAGTTGTCTTGCGTAACGGCCAGCCCGGTATAATCCCCGATGGTCACCTCGCAGTTTGCGTCGGTCAATAAGGTATCCGGATCAGGGCAGGTAACCACCGGGGGCGTAGTGTCGCGTACGGCTAAGACGAAAGTACATTGCGCCAAGTTGCCGCTTGGGTCCGTAGCGAAAATCGTCACTGTTTGGTCTACGGACGGCCCGCTGAAGTCTGCACCCGGTAATGGGGCCTGGGTGATGGTTAGTTCGTTGTTTGCTGCGCAATTGTCCTCAATCATCGCCAGGCTGCGGTAGTCTTCCACTACAAAACCACAGGCTTCATCGAAAGCATCCGTTTGTGTGGGCGGACAAACGACAACCGGCGCCAGCGTATCCACCAGTGTTACCTCGAACGAACACATCGAAGAATTACCGTTCAGGTCAAGCGCCGTGATGGTTACCATTTGAGGATCATTCAGTTGATCAGCGGGGATAAGCGTCATCGCCGCCGGAAGCTGGGTGTAAGTAACGCCCGCAGCTGGCTGCATACACTCGTTAACGGCCAGGGCCAGATCCGTATAATCATCGTAGCTTCCGGTGCAATCGTCAGCGCTGGCAATTTCGATCTGGCCGCCGGGGCAGGTCAGGTTCAGTGGTACATCGTCGTTCAGCGTCACGTCAAACACACAGGCTGCGGTATTACCGTTGCCGTCGTCGGCAGTAAGCGTTACGGTGATGATGGTTGGTACGGCGGGGTCTCCGTTGTCCATCACCATCGAGTCAATAGAAGGCGACTGGGTGATGATAATGTCGGCTTCCGCCCGGCAATTGTCGAGTACGGTGATTCCGTCGGTGTAATCCGGGAAAGGTACCATACAGACATCATCAACGGTAAGGATCTGGTTGTCAGGGCAGATGACGGGGTTCGGCGGAGACTGGTCTTCAAAGGTGATCGTTGCGGTACACGTCACGGTATTTCCGCTGGCGTCGGAGACCGTGAAGGTGATGTCTACCGTAGTTCCGTCTCCGCTGTATTCTGCGCCCGCAGCGGGGTCCTGGGTAATGGTCAGCGCGTCCGGTGAGCAGTTATCACTGGTTACTAAGAAAGGAATAAGGTCAGGAATTTCCCCATTACAATTTTCGTCCAGCGCAATGGTCTGGTTGGCGGCCGAGCAATCTACGGTCGGGTCTATTTCATCGCGGATCAGGACGGTCAGGGTGCAGCTGTCGGCGTTGCCGCTCTCGTCTTCGGCCCGGAGGACTACGTCTATTTGCGGCGGGACGAGGCCATTGTAGACCGTTCCGGGCAAACTGTCTTGCGTAACGACGATGGCCGCGGGGTCGGAGCAATTGTCCATCACCGTAGCCATACCGGTATAATCGCCCAGCGTAGCATCACAATTTGCTGCATCGAGCAGGATGGTTTGGGTAGGCGGGCAGACAATGGAGGGCAGGGCCTCATCTACTGGCGTAATTTCAAAAGTACAGGTTTGCACGTTGCCGGCGCCGTCGGTGGCCGTCAGGGTGATGGTTTGGGGTAAATTGAGCTGGACTTCGGGGATGACGGTTCCTACGGCAGGGCTTTGGGTGACGGTCAGCCCCCCGGGCCCCAAAGGAGGAGCGCTACAATTATCCGCAACGGTTGCCTCACCGGTGTAGTCGGGGAGTTCAAAATCACAGTTCGCGCTTACGGGTTCATTGCGGTCTGCGGGGCAAACGATGGAGGGCATTTCGGTGTCTTCGGCGGTCACGGTAAACGTACAGCTTGTGGTATTGCCGTTGCCGTCGTCGGCCGTAATGGTAACCATCCGCTGGTCTCCGTCAAAACTG
Source organism: uncultured Lewinella sp. (assembly GCA_964458975.1). Lineage (GTDB taxonomy): Bacteria > Bacteroidota > Bacteroidia > Chitinophagales > Saprospiraceae > Neolewinella. The sequence goes on from CAYWMW010000284.1 coordinate 2,065, forward strand.
AGGATAGTTCCTTCGGCGGGAAGCTGGGCCAGGCTGATGTCTGCCGTCATCAGGCAGTCGTCGGTCGTTGCTACCTGGCCGGTAAAATCAGGGAGGACGGCGGCACAGTCTCCGTCCAGGGTCAACGGGGCTGGCGTGGGGCAGGTTATTGTTGGGGGCGTTACGTCCTGCAGGGCAACGTTGAACTGGCAGCTGGCGGAGTTGCCGTTGCCGTCGTCTACGTTGAAGGTTACGGGCACTATCGTATTGGCGCCCATCACGATGGTTCCGGGAGCGGGCATTTGCTGCACCGTCAGGTTAGCTGGGGTTTCGCAGTTATCGGAAAGCGTCAGGTCAGTACTGAAATCCGGTAAGGCAACCTGGCATCCCGTCGGGTCGAGGTTTACATTCTGAGCAGCGGGGCAGAGAACGGTGGGTGGCGTTGCGTCGTCCAGGGTTACGGTTGTGGTACACATTGCGGAGAGTCCGTTACCGTCATCAACGGTCAGTACTATGCTTTGGGTGGTTCCGTCTCCGCTCAGTACCGTACCTGCGGCAATGTTTTGGGTAACGGTGAGCATTGCGCCCTGGTCGCAGTTGTCGCTAGTGATGGCCAACCCGGTCAGGTCTGGTACGGTAGCCATACAGTCTTCGTCTACCTCCAGCGCTAAGGGCTGCGGGCAGGTGATCATCGGTGCCGTATCGTCGGAGACGGTAAGCTGGAAAGAACAGTTGGCGGAGTTTCCGGCCTCGTCGGTGGCCGTCAGGGTAATCGTTTGGGTGCCGGGGCCGGTCTGGCCCGGAGTTCCTGGTGGCGGGCTTTGTTGTACGATGATCGTTGCCTCCGAGCTACAGTTGTCGGTTATGGTAGCGAAACCCCGGTAGTCTCCGAGCACGTAGGTACAGTTGCCGTCGGCATCGGTTGAAAGCGACTGATTTGCGGTAACGGGGCAGGTGAGGGTTGGCGGAGTTTGGTCCGCCAGGGTCAGGGTGTAGGTACAATTTCCGGTGTTCCCGGCTTCGTCGGTAGCCGTCAGGGTAACCATCACTACGGTTCCATCTCCGCTTCTTACCTGACCCTGCACCGGCGTCTGCGCCAAAGAAATAGCGCCCATAGCGGAGCAATTATCGGTAACCGCAACGCCTGCCGTCAGGTCGGGGATGGTGTACTGGCAGTCTGCATCAACAGCTACTTCTGCGTCGGTAGGGCACACAACCTCCGGGGCAATCCGGTCTACCGCCGTAACGGTAAACGTACAGTTTACGTCGTTACCACTCTGGTCCGTTGCCGTAATGGTGACGGTATTGGCCCCGAGGTTCAGGTTGCTGCCCTCCGCGGGGGCCTGGGTAACGGCAATCATATTTGTTGCGGTGCAGTTGTCCTGGGCCTGGGCCAGCCCGGTATAATCCGCAATGGCCTGGGTACAATTATCGTCTACGGCTACGGTCGCGTTGCCGGGGCAGATCACCGTTGGGTCAACATCGTCGACGGTGGTCACCGTCACCTCTTCGGTACAGATGCCATCGTCGTAGCGGATTGTTTCGGTGACGGGCACGCCGGTAAAGTTATTACCGAGGGTAACGACGCCGTTGGCATCCACCGTAGTACCGATGTTGCTGCCGGGCATATTTCCGGTGCGGACAGAGTAGGTGCCCCCCGGGGAATCATTGGTGATGGCGTTGAGCACCTCACCGGGGCAGCCGGTATTCTGGGTTTGTATCAGGTTGGGCTCATCGATGATACCGTCGCCGTCGTTGTCCATTCCGTCGTCACAAACCTCACCGCAGCGCACGTTTCCGATCTGGTTGAGGTTATTGGTGTAATCACACTCGGCGGTTCCGGTCAGGGGGAAGTCGCTGTCTTCGAAGGGCAGGTCTGCGGGCGGGAAACCTGGGTCGTTAACGCTCAGGAAGATGGGTGACCCGGGAGGGACGAGGCCAACGGGGATGGTGCGGACAATCGTTACGAACTCACCGGGCTCTACCTGGGTTCCAACCGTCGTTGTCTGAATAAGGTTGGGCATCCCCGTGCTAGGGTCTCCGTCGTAGTACGAGATTGGCGTAGTTGCTGGCAGGGGAGCGGAGCCGCCGGTGTTGTCGACAATGAGGGTTGCCACGATTTCGTCCGGGCAGCCACTGAAGTCGATCAGCGGGTCTCCGTTGGCATCGAGCTCGGCCATAATTATGGCATCGGCGGCGGGGAAGGTTACGATTCCGGCCGGGCCTCCGCCAACGGCCGTTTGCACCAGAAAGTTGTTGTACCGCTGGCCCAGGCCGGGGTTCAGGTTGTCTTGCTGAAACTGCGGCACCGTCAGGTCGTCGTTGATGTTGGTAACGTTGTAACCGTGCTGGTTCCAGACGTTGCGGGCGGGCACCCAGGGCTGGTTGGAAGATTCGTAGACGCTGATCCAGCCGGTACCGGAGAAACGTGGTCCGTTGAGTGCCTGGGCCGTCACGACGATCTCCGCCGTACCATCTCCGTTCACGTCGGCCACGATAGGATATTCGGTACGCGTTCCCGCCCGGCTTTGAATTCGAAAAAGCTCATCGCCCGTAGGCCCGTCGTAGATAAAAAGGTTTTCCTCTTCGGAGTAGACGACCTCCACCGTTCCGTTGCCGTCAAAATCAAAGAGGGTGGAACCCGTTCTTTGGGAGCCATCGTCGAGGCCGGTTTTTTGCCAAAGCGTTACCCAGGTTCCGTTGTTGGGGTCGGCGTCTCCGTCGTTATCGATGTAGTTGCGGACGATGTAGATGTTGCGGCCCGCGAAGCCGAGCTCCACGTCACCGTCGCCGTCGAAGTCGCCGATGTTGATCCGGCCACCGGAGCCGGTGCCGGGGACCTGAAAACCCGCACCGATGATTTCGTTGGTGTAGGGGTCCCAGGTGTAGACATCGCCCGCGTCCATCACGGCGATGTCCATCCGTCCGTCTCCGTTGATATCGGCGATGGAGGTGAAGCCATCGCGCAGATTGGCCGGGCCGTTGTACTGAGCGGCGAGTTGATAGGAGCCGTTGTCTGGGCCTCCTGCGGGGTCGAAATCTACCGTCCAAACCTGGTTGCCGGCGATGTACTCCATTCCGTTGGCTTCGGGGCCGAAGGTGCCGCTACCGTCGGGTCTGGGGTCTCCTTCCTGAAAGAGGTCGAAGTATATCGGGTAGCGATCAGAATTACCACCGGTAGCGTAGCCGCCGACGTTCACGGAGGCATCACCATCAATATAACGCTCTCCGGTGATGGCGTTAAAGATTCGATCCCCGACGTAAACTTCGGGGATGCCGTCCTGATTGATGTCGGCAATCTGCGGTGTGGAAACATTATTGTCGTCTCCGATGCCATTAGCGGTACGCCATACGGCATTAGGGTTGCCAAATTCATAACGGGCCAGAATTCCGTTGTTCTCGATATGGAAAATATCCCCGATGCCGTCTTCATCTACATCAGCGATGGCCAACTGGCCGAAGGGATGTGTTCCTGGGGTAACGATACTCTGCTTTAGCTCTCCCGTTGCGCCGTCGAATATTTGAATCCGGGCCGGATTATTGTCCCGGCTTACCAGTTCAGCGATGCCGTCGCCGTCCAGATCCCCCACCACAACGCCCGCGCGCTGATCAATCGGGAACTGGCTCTCGTCGGTTTGGTACAGCAGGTTCAGCTCAATCTCGTCTAACTCAGGCGGCATGAACCCACAGGCAGGTACGGGAGGGTTGAAGAAAAAATCTTCACAGCCCGCTACGCCCTGGCAGTCTCCGTCGTAGCAATCAATCAGGCCGTCACCGTCGTTGTCTAT
>CAYWMW010000285.1:0-5830 GCA_964458975.1 uncultured Lewinella sp.
CTGCTGCGCAACCCCTCGCAATTTGGCGGGCCTGCTGCGCTCTGCCAATCGCGAGGGGTTACGGCCAAGACCTTCGGTCCCAGCCTCCACCCCTCGCTAGGCTAGGCGACCCTCCGGGTCTCTACCAAATCACCCCAACTACCTCATCAAAAATCCCTACCTTAACCCTCCAGAAAACAACTATGACTATGCGTACATTGCTTTTATTCTTCCTTTGCACCTGCGGCCTCGCCCTAAACGCCCAGTCCACGATCCAGGAAGACCTCTATTCCTCCCTCGAATTCCGCAACATCGGCCCCTTCCGTGGCGGCCGCGCAAGCACAGTAACCGGCGTGCCCGGCAAGCCCAACCTCTACTTTTTTGGAGCCTCCGGAGGCGGCGTCTGGAAAACGAAAGACGGCGGACAGACCTGGACGAACATCTCCGACGGTGCCTTCGGCGGCAGCATCGGCGCGGTGGCCGTTCACGAAAACAACCCCAACATCATCTACGTTGGCGGCGGTGAAAAAACCGTGCGCGGCAACGTCAGCTACGGCTACGGCGTCTGGAAAACCATTGACGGCGGCAAGAATTGGGCGCAGATGGGCCTCAAAGACAGCCGCCACATTTCCCGCATCCGCATCGATAAAAACGACCCCAATCTTGTCTATGCGGCGGTGATGGGCGACCTGTTCAAAGACAGCCAGGAACGCGGTATTTACAAATCTACCGACGGCGGCAAGAACTGGAAGCGCGTGCTTTTTGCGGGCGCGGGCGCAGGTGCAGTGGACCTTTCCGTGGACCCCTCCAACCCCCGGGTGATGTTCGCTTCGACCTGGAAAATCCGCCGCACCCCCTACAGCCTCGAAAGCGGCGGCGAAGGCTCCGCCCTCTGGCGCAGCACCGACGCTGGCGATACCTGGACGGACATCTCCGCCAATAAAGGCCTCCCCTCCGGCCTCTGGGGCATCAACGCCGTCAGCGTGAGCCCGGTAGACGGCAACCGTATTTACGCCCTGATTGAGAACGACAAAGGCGGCGTCTACGTATCCGACGACGGCGGCGATACCTGGCAGGCACGCTCCGACAGCCGCGCCCTCCGCCAACGCGCCTGGTACTACACCCGCATCTACGCCGACCCGGTCGACATCGACGGCGTCTACGTCGTGAACGTAAGCTACCACCACAGTACCGACGGCGGCCGCTCCTTCGAGGCCAGCAACGCTCCCCACGGCGATCACCACGACCTCTGGATCGCGCCCGAAGACCCCGAACGCATGATCATCGGCGACGACGGCGGCGCGCAGGTCTCTTTCGACCGCGGCGAAAACTGGTCCACCTACCACAACCAACCCACCAGCCAGTTCTACCGCGTTACGACCGACAACGCCTTCCCGTACCGCATCTACGGTGCCCAGCAAGACAACTCAACCATCCGCATCGCGCACCGTACTGACGGTGGCACGATCGGTGAATCCGACTGGGAGAGCACCGCCGGCGGCGAATCCGCCCACATCGCCCCCGACCCTAAGAACCCGGACATCGTCTACGGCGGCAGCTACGGCGGTTTCCTGACCCGCTACGACCACGAGAACAACCAGGTCCGCGCCATCAACGTATGGCCCGATAACCCGATGGGCTACGGCGCCGAAGGCATGAAGTACCGCTTCCAGTGGAACTTCCCCATCTTCTTCAGCCCCAACGATACAAAAGTGCTCTACACCACCAGCCAGCACGTACACCGCAGCACCGACGAGGGCGAAACCTGGGAGATCATCAGCCCCGACCTGACCCGCAACGAAGCCGAGAAGCTCGTTTCCTCCGGTGGCCCGATCACCAAAGACAACACCGGCGTGGAGTACTACGCGACGATCTTCGCGGCTACGGAGTCCAGTAAGGAGCCCGGTTTACTTTGGGCAGCCTCTGACGATGGGCTAGTTCACGTATCGGTTCCCTCGGCCGACGAGCGAACCTGGGACAACGTAACCCCCAAAGACGCCCCCAAACACATCATGTGGAACTCCGTAGAAGTTGACCAGCGCAGCAACGGCGGCCTGTTCCTCGCCGGAACGAGCTACAAAATGGGCGACTACACCCCCTACCTCTACCACACGGCCAACTACGGTAAAACCTGGACCCGGATCGACAACGGCATCCCGCGGGACCACTTCACCCGCGTTGTGCGCCAGTACCCTGGCGCACCGAACATCCTTTTTGCCGGTACCGAATCCGGACTCTACGTGAGCATGAACGCCGGTAAGAGCTGGAAGCCCTTCCAGCTCAACGTCCCCATGGTGCCGATCACCGACATCGCCATCAAGGACGACAACCTGATCCTCGCCACCCAGGGCCGTAGCTTCTGGATTCTGGATGATTTGACGGTGCTTAAGCAGGTTGCAACCGCCAGTACTGGCTCAGGGTACCACCTCTTCGATCCCGTCGATGCCTGGCGGATGGGCGGCAGCAGCCGCGAAAGCCGTACGGCCGGCAAAAACCATCCCGGCGGTGTTAATTTCCATGTTTGGGTTAGTGAAAGCGCTGCCAATGATACCATCCCAATCAGCCTTACGGTCGCGGATGCTGACGGCGAGGTAATCCGTACCTGGAGTACCGACGATGAGGACAATAAGCTTGAGCTTAAAGCCGGAGGCCAGACCATCAATTGGAACCTCTCTTATCCGGATGGTGTGAAGGTTCCCGGCATGGTACTCTGGTGGGCTGGCTCCGGAGGGCCAATGGCACTGCCCGGTAAGTACACCGTTAGTATGATGTACGGACCAACCGGGCAGGCCCACGATTTTATGGTCAAGGCCGACCCCCGCGTAACCGCCAGCCCGGAAGACATGGCCGCCCAGTTCCAATTCATGAAGGATGTGCAGGATAAAACCTCCGAAGCGCACCAAACGATTCTCGACCTACGTAACGTCCGCGAGCAGATCAAGACCTTCCAGGGGCGCTTACCCGAAGATGCCAGCCAGGAACTGAAGGACTACGGTAAAGACATCATCAAGTCCCTCACCGAAGTGGAAGAGGCGCTCTACCAGACCAAGAACCGCTCCCGCCAAGACCCCCTCAACTACCCGATCCGCCTGACGAATAAACTTGCCCACCTCAACTCCCTCACTGGCATCGGTACCTATAAACCTACGGCTGCCGCCTATGCGGTGAAGGCAGAAATTGAGGGCAAAATAGATGATGAACTGACGAAGTACCAGTCCGTCCTCGCCGAAAAAATCCCCAAGTACAACCGGATGATTTTAGAGGAAGGCGTGAAGGTGATCGCGGTACCCGCAAAGGATAAAGACGCCCGGAAGTAGGCAGGAGGGGCGGAAAACGTCTCTTACCGACGTTTCCGCCCCCTACCCAAAACTAAGGTTAATGGTGGGTGGTTTTTCAAATCAACCCATCACTTACTATGCAAGCTTCATCCCTAACCTGGCGTTTTGGCGCTATTTATTTTTTACTTCTGCTTTTTTCCTTGCCGCTGGCTGCGCAAGAGGGCGGTCTTCCGGCTAAGGAGAAGTTTAGATTTCTCGCTGGCTTTGATTCCCGTACAACGATCATCAACCGGGAAACCATCGGCATCACCGGGCTAAGAGTAGGGCTCAAGAAGAATAAGTACGCCTTCGGTATCGGAGGGTACGACTCCCGCTTTCTGGGTATTCTGGGCCGGACGCTGAGCAAGCCCTTCACGCTGGATGAGTTCAGCCCGGAGCGCACCGTCGACGCTGACGTGGATTTCCGCTATCTCTCCGTTTTTGGCGAATACTATTTGGTTCGGCAGAAAAAGGTGATACTGGCCCTGAACACCCAGCTCGGGGCGGGCAATATCCGGGTAGCTTACGATCTGGACGGTGAGCCCGTGGTAAGAAAACTTAGGAAAGGTCTGGTAGAGCACTACGCTAAACTGAGGGTATTACCACTCCCGTGGTTGGAACTCAGCGGAGGGGTCGGCTACCGCTACCTGATTGACGGAGAGCCGCAGATAAAGCAATCGTTTTCCGGGCCGGTTTATACCATCGGTGGGTGGATATACTTTGGTAAGCTTTTTGGTAAGAAGAAGAAAGTGAGTCAGTAGTGCGCTGTCTTACCCTTACAGTAGGCGCGGCTTCAGCCGCTGCCTACTGAAAATAAGAACCGAAGGGTAGATATTTTGGTTGAATAGGGAAGTTTTAGTCCTAAACCATAAACCCGTAACCCCATGCGCCAGCCCTACCTGACTTCAACCCTCCTTGCTCTTTGTCTCCTCCTCAGCACCTGCGCCAGCGCCCAAAACTTCCTTACTGGCCGGGTGATTGACAGCCTGACCAACGAGCCAATTCCCTTCGCCACCGTATACCTGGACGGGACGAGCATCGGCGAAATCACCGGAGACGATGGGGTTTTCAACCTGAGCGGAGTGCGCCTGCCCGCCCGCTTGGTGGTGAGCCATCTGGCCTACAAAACCGTATATCTGGACCCTACGGCTTACGGAGAAATGGGAGACATCATCGTCGGCCCCAGCGAAGCGGTGATACAAGGCGTAGAAGTAACGGACGGTAACCTGCGCGGGAAAACCCTCGCAGAGTTCACCCGGCTTCTGCTCGGGAACGATCAATGGACCGCCGAGGCATCATTGCTGAACGACGAAGTAATTGAATTCGACCGGGACTACGCCGAGAAAACGATAAGTGTTAGCAACGACAAGCTTCGCGAAAGACTGAAAAAACGCAACCGCCCCGGAGCCCGCTGGAACGAAGACGAAACCATATACACCTACGGGCGGGCCGAAAACCTGAAGGCCAAAACCCGGAGCATCCTGAAAATTCGCCTGCCACACCTGGGCTACACCCTGAGTATGGACCTGAACTCGTTCCTATCGGATTACAGCACCGGTTACACTTCTTACCTCGGGACTTTTTACTTCGCAGCAGATAAGAAGGTCACCAGCCGCCACCGGACCAACCGAAACCGCGCCTACTACGGTTCCGGTATGCACTTCGCCCGGTCTTTGCTCGGTGATAGCATGGAAGCAAACGGGTTTAAGGTCTACGCGATAACCAAAGGTAAAGAGGGTACAAGGGAACAAACCTCCGAAATTGACCTTACGAAGTATTTGGTGAAGCAGGAAGACGGGGTGAATTACCTCGTTGGTTTAGACGACCGCGAATTCGCCATCCTGTACTACGCCGATAACCGCTACCGCCCCTTACCGACAAACAAATGGCGCCGGGCGAAGCCCGTTCAGTCGCGCCTGTTCGTGCGCGCAAACAAATGCCTGATCCTGAGCAGCGGCGTATTCGGAGATACCAACCTCGTCTTTAACGGCAACATCGGCGCAAGAAGCATCGCCTGGGCGCTGCCCGCAGACTTCGTTCTTGAAGAAGAATAAGGTACGGATTAAACAGGTCAGCTAAAAAATAAGTAGACTAACTAAAAAAATAGTTGTACAACTAGTTTTTTCGCCATAGCTTTGTTGGTATGGAACCATTAACCCGCAAAGAAGAAGAAGTACTCCGGATTTTATTTAAGCTTGAGAAGGCTTTTGTGAAGGATGTGATTGCCGCAATGCCCGGTAAGAAGAAGCCCGCCTACACCACGGTGTCTACCGTAGTGAGGAGCCTGGAGAAGAAGGGCTACGTCGCCTTTGAAGAGTTTGGCCCAACGCACCGCTATTATCCCGCCATCCCGAAGGAGCAGTTCTTCGGCAAAGACCTGAAACGCGTCGTCTCCGATTTTTTTGACGACAGCCACAAAGCCCTCGTCTCCCACTTCGCTAAAAACAAGAAACTCAGCCGTGAGGATCTGGAGGACATCCTCCGGATGATCGACGAGCAGGAGTAGGCATTAGGAACTAGAAATTAGGAACTAG
>CAYWMW010000286.1:0-3860 GCA_964458975.1 uncultured Lewinella sp.
CCTAGTTCTCTAGTTCCTAACTACTAATTTCTAAAACATGGCCTCCGCCCTCAAAAACCTAAGCACCTACGACGATTCCAACATTCCCGACGCCGCCGAAATGAGTTTCGGCATCGTTGTAGCAGACTGGAACCGCGACATCACCCACGCCCTCTTCGAAGCCTGCATGGAAACCCTGCGCAAGCACGGTGCTACAGAGGAGAACCTGCATGTCGCCCAGGTCCCCGGTGCCTTCGAGCTCCCCGCCGGCGCCCGCATCCTCGCTGGCCGCGAAAAGCTGGACGCGGTGATCTGCCTCGGTTGCGTCATCAAGGGGGAAACCCAGCACGACGAGTACATCAACAACGCCGTCGCCACCGGCCTAATGAACCTCAGCATTTCCACCGGTCGCCCCTTTATCTTTGGCGTCCTCACGCCGAATACCCACGAACAAGCCGTAGACCGCGCTGGCGGTAAACACGGGAACAAAGGCGTAGAAGCCGCCGTTACAGCACTAAGAATGGCCGCACTCCGCAAAGAAAAACCGGAGGGTAAAAAGACCATTGGTTTTGGTAACTAGTTCCTCTTTCAAGTTTCAGTCAAGCACTTTGTGAATATTCCTACATTAGAAAAAGAAGTCATTGTCGCAGTTTGTAGTTCAGCGAAGGCAGAGCCGCAGCGGTCAATGACTCCCCTCTCCGCCGGAGAGGGGCTGGGGGTGAGGTTGCAAGCGGGAGCGAGCTTGACTAACCGTGTGCCAATTTTAAACCTGAAGGAGTATTAATACCTCCGCTGAAAACCCCAACCCCTTGCTCCTCAACCTAATCACCTCCCGCTTAAAAGCCTTCAAGTACGCCTGGGACGGCTTCATCGACCTGCTCTTCCACCAGGAACCAGTCCTGGTACACCTCTGCGCCATCGCGGTAGCTTTGGGGACGGCCTGGTTCCTGGAGTTTCCCGCCTGGAAGTGGGCGGCCATCGTTGGCTGTATCGGTTTCACACTTACCACCGAGGCGCTCAACACGGCCGTCGAATACGTCGTAGACCTTGTCTCGCCCGATTATCACGTGTTGGCCGGTAAAGCAAAAGACATCGCGGCGGCGGCGGTGATGATCTCGGCCCTTACAGCGGTCGTCGTGTTTGGGATTCTGATTTACGATGCACTCCGTTGAGCCATTAACCCGTCTTCCCCGGAGCTACTAAAAACGCCCAGGGCCGCAGTGCGATCTCCCTCAACAACTGGCCCAGCAGCTTGAAGGTGTTCACGAACGTAATGCCCCGCGACTTAAGCGCCAGGTACATCGTGATCCCGAAGCTGACGGCAAAATTGACCGCGCCAATGAGCAGAATGCTCAACGAGCCCAGTAAAATCGTGAGCGCGTCCAGGTTCCCGCTCAGGAAGGCGAAACCAAAATTGGCAGAGCTAAACGCAATGTGCCGGATGTCTATGGGTAGTCCGGTGATGTAGCCCAGCCAACCCGCCATGCCGAGGAAAAAACCAAGACTGATGTTGCCACTCAGCGCCCCAAGATTTTTGCACACATACTTCGCCACCTTTTCCCGGGCTGGCTCACGGAGCAAAGACCGCAACACCGGATGCTGCACCAGCCGGGGATGAAGCCTGCTGGCCACTACCTTATTGTCGAAGTAACCAGAAATGAAGCCGGAGAGTGAAAGAAAAACACCGGCAATAGCCGCGAAGGCAACGGCGCCGCCTGCAAACGGCCAGATGCTGTTCAGCAGGTATTCGCCCTTTTCTGCAGAGATGAAGGGCGTGCCGCTGTAAGCAGCAATGCCCCAGTTGATCAACATCGCCAGCGGAAAGGCCACGGAAAGGTTCCCGACAAAAGAGATGAACTGGCTGCGGCTCGCTTTTTTGATCAGGTTGATGATCTCCTGAATACTGGAGAGTTTCAGGTTGTTGTTCAGGTCAATGTTCTTGATGATCGTAGAAGCCACCATCGCGGGTTGCTTCGTAGCGATGATGCCGCCGAAGGTTTTTACCAGGACGAAACAGGTAGCGTAGTTGATGCTGAAGAGTAACGCCTGGGGCAACTCCGGGAGCTTCAAGCCGTCGAACACAATTTTCAGGGCGGCGAAGCAGGCAATCAGCAGGCCGCCGAGCATACTCGCCCGGAGAATACCGTAGTACTCAGACCGGGTCTCCGCAATGTATTTTTCCCCCGAACGCGCGGTATGCTCCACGATTTCCAAAGAGAGCAGGTCAAACTGGCGGTTAACGAACTGGCGCACACTTAAGCGCGAAGCTTCGTTTCGCAAGCTGTTATTGACCACCTTCAGCCACTGTTGCGAACTTTCAGGAGACTGCTTCAGGAGGAGTAAGTCTTTAAGAATGGACCGCTTCGAAAGGCTCTGGCTCGTTTTATAGGTAAGGCGCAGGCTGGTGCCAATTTCGTTCTTTCGCAGCCTCAGACTGATGATGCTCAGGTAAATATCTTCAAGGAGGGTTAAGGCCTCCGCAACTTTATCCGGGGTAAGTGCTCCGCTGAGGATGGCTTGAAGCTCGAAGAACGGGGCCGTGTCCATCCCCAGTTGGCGGTACAGGTTAGAAACGCCGTGGTCCATACCAAAGGAGCTGAGCTTCACGCTGAGCGCCCGGATGGCCGTATCGAGTTCGGTAAACAGGTGGTCAGTTTGGAGTTGCGGACCATCGGCACCAAACAACCGCAGGTGCGCATCGGGCGGGAGTTGGCTGATCCAGCGCAGGTCTTTGGGCAGGTCCAACACGCTACCGACGAAGTGCTGAATGTCGCTCTCCGCAGGAATTGCCGGAACAACTTTATGCTTCAGCCTGCGCCAAATACCACCGAGGAAGCCCGATTCGTCGAGCAAAGAATGCTGCGCAAAAAAGGAGAAGAAGCCGTAGTGGTTGGCAACGTACTGAAGTTTGTCTTGCAGCTCCCGTTGGTACTGCGGTACTTTCCTGAGGCTGTCCTCCAGGTCCGTAAAAGCCTTGTTTATGTTACCTCGTTGGTGGTACTCCGCCCGGAAATAATCGAAGAGTGCGCTAAGCACTTGGGTATTTTCCGTAGGCGCGTTGACAACTTGCGCAATGATGGTGGACAGTGGCTGCATTACCGTAATAAAGGTGCTAAAAGTCTAAAGTGTTGGGTACGGAACTGAAATTTCATTGATTTCAAGCTGCTGTGCGGATGCTGGCTGCATCGTACCTTCGCGACCGTGCCCAACCTCCTCCTCATAACGCCTCCCTTCACCCAGCTCAATACGCCCTATCCGGCCACGGCTTACCTGTTGGGATTCCTGAACAAGAAGGGCATTCCAGCCGGGCAAATGGACCTCGGCATTGAGGTGATTCTTGAGCTGTTTACGCCGCATCGTCTGCGGGAGCTGTTCGATATGGCGCGGCCGCAGGTGCAGGGTGGGGACGTGACGAGCAATGCCGCCCGCATCTTCGCCCTCCGCGAAGAATACTTCGCCACCATCAGCACCGTCATCGCCTTCCTGCAGGGTAAGCAGCCGACCCTCGCCCGGCAGATCGCGGGCGAAAACTTCCTCCCCCAGGCGGGGCGCTTCGCCCAGCTCTCCGAACTGGAGTTCGCCTTCGGAGCCATGGGCCATCAGGACAAAGCCAAACACCTCGCCACCCTCTACCTCGAAGACCTGTCCGACTTCATCGTCGAATGCATCGACCCCGACTTCGGCTTCAGCCGCTACGCCGAACGCCTCGGCCGCTCCGCCAACAGCTTCGACGAGCTCCACGCCAAACTCCAACAGCCGCCGACTTACATCGATACCATCACCCTGGAAATTTTGGACCGGAGGATGGGTAGGGAGTTTTCTTCTTTGGTTGGGGGATTGGATAGTGAAGTTGGCGTTGAGAAGGTAGAGCACGGAGGGCA
>CAYWMW010000286.1:3960-5828 GCA_964458975.1 uncultured Lewinella sp.
AGAACACAGAGGGCACACAGAACACACGGCATATCCTGATTCTTCTGAGCCGAACCTGCCCCATGCGGCAGCAAAATCACATATCGCCAATCCCTTATCCCTTATCCCTTATCCTTTTGTTTGCTTCAGCGTCCCCTTTCCCGGTAACCTCTACTCCGCCTTCCGCTGCGCCCAGCACCTGAAAGCGAACTACCCCGGCATCAAGACGGCCATGGGCGGCGGTTTCCCGAATACCGAGCTGCGCTCCGTGAGCGATGCCCGCGTGTTCGACTACTTCGACTTCATCACGTTGGACGACGGGGAACTGCCGCTCGAACTACTCTATGCGCTTTTTGCTTCTTCTCGGGCAACTCCCCCTTTGGGGGTTGGGGGGCTAAAGCCACTCCTAAAACGCACCTACCACCTCGAAAACGGGGAAGTGATCTACAACAACTTCGCCCTGCAACGCGACTACCGCCAGAGCGAAATCGGCACGCCAGACTACACCGGTCTGCCGCTGGATCGCTACATCTCCGTCATCGAGATCGCCAACCCGATGCACAGCCTCTGGAGCGACGGCCGCTGGAACAAACTGACCATGGCCCACGGCTGCTACTGGGGCAAATGCACCTTCTGTGACGTGAGCCTCGACTACATCGGAAACTACCAACCCGTGCAGGCCACCATGCTGGTGGACCGCATGGAAGAACTCATCGCCCAAACCGGCGAAACCGGTTTCCACTTCGTAGACGAAGCCGCCCCGCCCGCCCTGATGCGCGACCTGGCCCTGGAGATCATCCGCCGCAAGCTCCGCCTGACGTGGTGGACGAACATCCGCTTCGAAAAAAGCTTCACCGCCGACCTCTGCCGCCTGCTACAAGCCAGCGGCTGCATCGCCGTCTCCGGCGGCCTCGAAGTTGCCTCCGACCGCCTGCTGGACCTGATCAAAAAGGGCGTAACCGTTGAGCAGGTCGCCCGCGTAACCGGCGCCTTTACCGACGCGGGCATCATGGTCCACAGTTACCTGATGTACGGCTACCCGACGCAAACTGTGCAGGAAACCATCGACAGCCTGGAGATGGTGCGCCAGCTCTTTCAGGCCGGAACGATCCAGTCCGGATTCTGGCACCAGTTTGCGCTCACGGCCCACAGCCCCGTTGGCTTAGATCCGGACAGCTACAACATCACCCCGCACTACAACAAAATTACTTTCGCCAATAACGATGTTCAGTTCACCGATGCTACGGGTATTGACCACGAGCAATTTAGCTACGGATTGAAAAAGTCTTTGTTTAACTATATGCACGGCATGTGTTTCGACTATCCGCTGCAAGAATGGTTCGATTTTGAAGTTCCGGCCACCAATATTTCACCGGATTACATCGCCGATTGTCTGGATTTTGAGCAAGACCAATTGTCCCGTTCCAACGGACGATTAATTTGGCTTGGCGGGGAACCTACTTGTTTAACGTTGGAGAGTGGCGAGGTCGAACTTTCTCTTTTTGACCGTCGGGATGAAGATCGTTTGCTACTGCCTGCTACCATTGGAAAATGGTTGTATGATCAGCTGATCGACCTGGGAGATTCGGAGGAGTCACCTATAACCATTGCTTCTTTTCGGTTTGATTTTGAGAAGAACGTAGGGATTTCGCTTGAAGATTTTTGGTATACCGAAGAAATGGATATGGTGCGGGCTTATGGCTTGTTGGTGGTATAACCCGGACGACGCAGCCTCCGGCTGCGAGCTTACGAAGTGCTCTCCGAGCGTGAGACTTTATTAAAAAAAAACTCGTAGCCGGAGGCTGCATCGTAAGGGGTTGCGGAATAATAAGTCATTCTGGTGACCACGCAGTAGCAGCGAAGCTCAAATGAGTGATCGTGGTCCTGAT
>CAYWMW010000287.1:0-5813 GCA_964458975.1 uncultured Lewinella sp.
TTGCGGCGGGCCTTCGGTCCTGGCCTCCACCCCTCGCTAGGCTAGGCGACCCTCCGGGTCTGGAGGGTGGAGAGACTTTGCCCTTCAACTTTCTTTGCACCTGCGGCCGCGCCAGAAAACTTTTATCCGTCAGAAAAGCATTGGTGTAAGTATTACCTTCGCGCTTTGTTTAGTAATGTAGTATTGTAGTCGTGTAGTAATGTAGTTGCTGCCGCACGGTACAGACGTTGGAGGTGTGTCGTTTCTGCCCCGCCCCCAACACCCGCACTACATTACTACCGAACTACACTACTACATTACTACGAATATGAAAACCCTTCTCACTTCCGCTCTTCCCTACGCCAACGGCCCGCTGCACCTCGGTCACCTGGCCGGTGCGTACCTGCCCGCTGATATCTTTGCCCGCTACCAGCGGCTGATGGGCAAGGAGGTACTGTGGGTTTGTGGGTCGGATGAGCACGGTGCTGCCATCACGTTGCGCGCCAAAAAAGAGGGCATTGACCCGCGCGAGATCATCGATAAATACCACGCGCTGAACAAGCAGAGCTTCGAGGAACTCGGCATCAGCTTCGATTATTACCACCGCACCAGCGCGCAACTGCACCACGAAACCAGCCAGGAATTTTTCCTGAAGTTGCTGGAGCAGGGCGACCAGTTTGAGGTGAAAACCACCGAGCAATACTATGACCCGGAGGTCGGTCAGTTTCTGGCGGATCGGTTCATTCAGGGCACCTGCCCCAACTGTGGATCTACCGACAAAGCTTTTGGCAGCCAGTGCGAAAACTGCGGGAAAGACCTCAGTCCGGAAGAACTTTTACCGCCGGTTCGCAGCACCCTCAGCGATGCGGAACCCATTTTGAAAGAGACCACCCACTGGTTTTTTCAGCTCGACAAGCACGAAGCGTGGCTTAAAGAGTGGATCAAAACCGGTAAAGTAGACGGCAAGCAACTGCACGATCCCCGTGCCTGGAAGAAGCACGTAACCGGCCAGTGCATGAGCTGGCTCGACGGCGGTTTGCACCCGCGCTCCATCACGCGCGACCTCGACTGGGGCATCCCGGTGCCGGTGGAAGGCGCTGAGGACAAGGTGCTCTACGTCTGGTTCGACGCGCCGATCGGTTATATCTCAGCCTCCAAACAGTGGGCGCTGGAGAACAATACCGACTGGGAAGACTGGTGGAAGGGCGACGACAGCCGCCTGGTACACTTCATCGGGAAGGACAACATCGTGTTTCACTGCATCGTCTTCCCGGCCATGCTCAAGGCGCACGGCGACTACAATTTGCCGGAAAACGTGCCCGCCAATCAGTTCCTGAATTTTGAGGGCGATAAGTTCTCTAAGTCGCGCGGCTGGGGCATCGAACTGCACGAATACCTGAAAACTTTCAAGGACTTCGAGAACGGCAAAGACGCCATCCGCTGGGCGCTCATCCGCAACCTGCCGGAAAACCAGGACGCCGACTTCACGTGGGATGGCTTCACGGAATACTACGACAAAGACCTGGCCGATAAGCTGGGCAACTTCTTCAACCGCGTGACGGTGCTGACGCACAAATACTACGACGGCGCGGTCCCGGAGCTGTCGGGGGAGAGGTTAGGGGCGCTCACGCAGGTGCAAGGAAAGGTTGCCGAGTTCGTCCACGCCATCGGAGCTCACATCGATGCCTACCGGTTTAAGGATGCAGCCGTAGCCTTCGTTGAGTTGGCCTCCTTCGGCAATACCTACCTGCAGGACGCCGCGCCGTGGAGCCTCTATAAAGCCAATCCGGATGATCCGCAGATTGCGGAGACTATGTTCGTTTCCATCCAGATCGCTGCGGCGCTGGCCCTTACCGCCACGCCCTTCATCCCGTTCGCTGCGGAGCGCCTCCGCGCCGCCCTCAAGCAGGCTCCGGCTACGAACGGCGACTGGGCGCTGGCCCTGGAAAGTGTCTCCGCCGGGAAACCCCTGCTGGCTCCGGGCCACGTACTCGGTCAGGCAGGCGTACTCTTCCCGAAAATCGAAGACCGCAAAGACGGCAGCCGTAAAGCCATCATTGAAGGCGAACGCGCGAAGCTGGCCGCTATCCTGGCCGCAAAAGCTGCCGCGCCCGTAACGCCTGCCACGGGCGGCAGCCAAATCAAGAATCAAGAATCGAGAACCGAGAATCGAGAATCCTTTAAGCCCGAATGTACCTTCGAAGACTTCCTAAAACTAGACCTCCGCACAGCTACCATCCTCACCGCCGAGCCCGTCAAGAAATCCAACAAGCTCCTGCACCTCACGATTGACCTGGGCACTGAGCAGCGTTCCGTAGTCTCCGGCATCGCGAAGCACTTCGCACCGGAAGACATCGTCGGGAAGCACGTCTGCTGCGTCGTCAACCTCGCCCCGCGCAAGATGGCCGGCGTGCTCTCCGAGGCGATGATCCTGATGGCGGAGGATGGCGAGGGGAAGTTGGCCTTCGTTAGCCCTCCGGAGGGGTTGGGGGATGGTTGGGTGGTGCGGTAGATTTTCCGCAGTCCGTACGCAACCTTAAATTTCCCAGTTCGTTAGTGTCTTTGATGTCGTCGTACCTTCGGCGTCCCTAAAAAAGCCTATGGATACTTTAATTACCATCGGGCAGCTGGTCCTCAGTTTGTCTATTCTCATCGTTTTACACGAGTTCGGTCACTTCCTGCCGGCCCGTTTGTTTGGTACGCGGGTGGAGAAGTTCTACCTGTTTTTCGACCCCTACTTCAGTTTGTTCAAGAAACAGATTGGGGAGACGGAGTACGGAATCGGCTGGTTGCCGCTGGGCGGCTACGTGAAGATCAGTGGTATGATCGACGAGAGCTTCGATACCGAACAGATGGAGTCTGAGCCGCAGGAGTGGGAATTTCGCTCTAAGCCTGCGTGGCAGCGGCTGATTATCATGTTGGGTGGTGTTACCGTCAATTTCATCCTCGGTTTCCTCATCTACGCCATGGTGCTTTTCGCCTACGGAGAGGAGTACTTGCCGGCGAAGAACGCCGTTGCTGGCATCGCGGTAGACAGCCTCGGTCAGGAGATGGGCTTTATGTCCGGAGATAAGATACTAAAGATCGGAGACGATGAGTTTGAGCGTTTTAACGACCGCCTGGTACTGCGTGCCGTAGCCATCAACAACGTCCGCGAAGTAACGGTAGAACGTGGTGGCGCTGCCCAAAAACTAGCGATTGAGAACAAATGGGCGGACATTCTCACCCGCCACGAAAACAAACGCGAGCGGCTGTTTACGCCCCGAATACCCTTTGTGGTCGGTGCTGTACTGAAAGATGGCCCGGGAGACAAGGCCGGGCTCAAAATCGAAGACCGCATCGTCAGCGTAAACGGTACCCCGACGCCTTATTTTGACCAATTCACCGCCCTCGTGAAGGGCAAGAAAAACCAAACCTTCACCATTGGCGTGAAGGGCAAAGACAGTGAAACGATCCGCCAGGTAGAGATCACGACCAACGAAAATGGCCTCATCCGTACCAACCCCGCACCACCCGCCTACAGCTACGATACGGAACGGACGGAGTACGGCTTCCTGGAGTCTTTCCCCGCTGGCTACAACCAGGGGGTTCGCTTCCTGGGCGACCAGTTCAACGCCTTCGGGCAAATGTTTAAAGGGAACATCAAGGTGACCGAAAGCCTGGGTGGTTTCGCCAGCATCGGCTCCATGTTTGGTAAGACCTGGGTGTGGGAACGCTTCTGGTACATGACCGCTTCGCTCTCCCTGATCCTCGCCTTCATGAACCTGCTGCCCATCCCTGCGCTCGACGGTGGACACGTGATGTTCCTGCTCTACGAAGTCGTCACCGGCCGCAAGCCGAGCGATAAATTTATGGAGTACGCCACCATGGTTGGCTTCGTGATCGTACTCGGCCTTGTTGTGCTGGCCAACGGGCTTGATATCTGGCGGGGGATTCAGAGCTGGTTTGGGTAGGGTTACCTAATTTTGAAGAATCATTCTCGACGCGTCACCCCTCTCCCAAGGAGAGGGGCCGGGGGAGAGGGAAACGACTACTATGACCAACTACTTCCACTACTTCAACCTCCCCCTCAGCCCGACCATCGACAAGGCCGCGCTGAAAAAGAAGTTCTACGCCAACAGCAAGCGTTTCCACCCGGACTTCCACACCCTCGCCGGAGACGAAGCCCGCGAAGAAGCCCTGGAGCAATCCACCCTCAACAACCAGGGCTACAAACTACTGCTGGACGACGACCGCCGCCTCAAGCACCTCCTCGACCTAAAGGGCGTGCTCGGCGAAGAAGGCACGAACAAAATGCCCCAGGCCTTCCTGATGGAGATGATGGACATCAACGAAGCCCTCATGGAGCTTCAGTTCAATGACGACGACCCCGCCGCCCGCGCCAAGGTGGAAAAGATGATCAACGACCTGGAGAAAGATTTTGACCAGGATGTGGCCGAAGTACTCAACCACTACGACGACACGACCGTTAGCACGGAAGACCTCGAAAAACTCAAGGACTATTACCTCAAAAAGCGCTACCTCCGCCGCCTCAAACAACAAACCCCTGAAGTGTAAAGGTGGTCTGGTGGGTTGGTGGTTCGGCGAAACAAGCTGGTCACTGAAATGAACTGGTTTAAACTTTTCTGAGCTGACCGCTCCGTTGGCCTGATGCTTACTGGCTAGGCGCAAGAGCCGGAGTTTAGCCATAGCTAAATGAGGATTCTTGTAACGACGCCAGTAAGCATCAGGGCACGGATAAGGTCGCGAACGAAAAGTTTAAACCAGTTCAATGGTAAACTATTAACCATAACAACGATACAAGATGCTAATTCTACTCTCTCCCGCCAAGACCCTCGACATGACGCCCGTGGCCACCGCCGCCACCCAGCCCCGCCTGATGGGGGAGACGGAGCAACTGGCCAAGGTCCTGAAAAAAGAATCCCGCGCCAGCCTGCAAAGCCTGATGCACATCAGCGAAAAACTGGCGGACCTGAATTACCAGCGCAACCAGGACTTTAGCTTCCCCTTCACAGAAGAAAACGCAGCCCCCGCTGGCCTCGCTTTTCAGGGAGACGTGTACAAAGACCTGGAAATGGCCAGCTTCAGCTCGCAGCAGGCTGAGTTCGCTAACCAGCAGATCCGCATTCTCTCCGGGCTCTACGGCATCCTGCGCCCCAACGACCTGATGCAGGCCTACCGCCTGGAAATGGGCACCAAGCTGAAAAACCGCCGGGGCAAAAATCTCTACGAATTCTGGGGAGACCGCATCACCGACATCATCAACGAAGACCTGGAACAAGGCGGGCACGACTTAGTACTCAACCTGGCCAGCCAGGAGTACTTCAAGAGCGTTAATGCCGATAAACTGGGTGCTCGCCTCCTTACCGCCCACTTCAAAGAAGCCCACAACGGCAAGTACCGAGTAGTGGCCTTCAACGCCAAACGCGCCCGCGGCCGGATGGCCAACCTCATTACTAAGGAAGGAATTACCACCGCCGAACCGCTCAAGGAGTTGGTGGTGAATGACTACGTCTTCAACCCGGAGCTTAGTACGGAAAATGATTGGGTGTTTGCTAGAAACTAGGAGCTAGGGAACTAGAAACTAGAGCACTGGGTGTTAGACTTGCTGATCTTTACAAGTATCTCCGTAAACCTTTTTTTGCACCTGCGGCCGCGCCAAATTATCTTGCCGCTCTAGTTCCCAGTTCCCTAGTTCCTAGTTCCTAGTTCCCTAGTTCCCTAGTTCCTAGTTCCCTAGTTCCTAGTTCCTAGTTCCCTAGTTCCTAGTTCCCTAGTTCCTAGTTCCTAGTTCCTAGTTCCTAGTTCCCTAGTTCCTAGTTCCCTAGTTCCTA
>CAYWMW010000288.1:0-5805 GCA_964458975.1 uncultured Lewinella sp.
CGCAAAAACCGCTTCAGCAAAATCTCACCTCTGGCGGCCGAGTCCAGTATAACCTAAAACTTTACGCACCACTACCCCACCTATTCGCATCTAACCAGCGAACGTTAAAGTCTCCCCTCCCCAAAATACAGTTCTGATCCTTATGGTTCAGGATTTTATGTAATTACTGTAACTTTAGCATCCAACCCCATAACTGACCATCCACAACCGACAAACCATTACCCATGAGATTACTGTTCACCCTCTGCTTCCTTACCCTTCTTTGCACCTGCGTCAGCGCCCAAAATGACGTTCGCCTCTCGGAGTCCGTCTTCTTCGCCTCCGCCGGTCACGAGCCCAGCGCCGCCGAACTGGAAAAACTGGCCGACTTCGCCACCACCCTGAGCAGCTACGCCAGCTACACCCTGAAGATTGAGGCCTTCACCGACGAAAAAGGCACCGCCGCCTACAACAAAGCCCTCGCCGAACGCCGCGCCAAGGCCATCACCGCCGCCCTGGCCCACCAAAGCATAATCCCCGCCACCACCGAAGTACTCAGCTACGGCGAGCAACGCGCCCGCCAAAACACCACCGACGACGCCGAGCGGCAGAACGACCGCCGCGTAGACCTCGTCGCCACCGTCACCCACTGGGAAAGCGCGGACGCGGCCATCATGCAGGCCCGCGCCAAACAACGACAATCGTTCACCATCAACGACCCCAGCAAACGCCAGGCCATCTCCGGTGCCCAGGGCGGAGCCTTCCTGCTCGAAGCCAACTCGCTGGTGCGCGCCGACGGAAGCCCCGCCACCGGCCCCGTCTCCCTGGAACTGATCGAAGCCTACGACCTGTCCGACATGCTCATCGCTGGCCTGACCACCACCGCTGCCGACAAGCGCCTCGTCACCGGCGGAATGCTCAGCCTCAACGCCACCGACGCCGACGGCCAGCCACTTTCTCTGCGCCCCGGTAGCTCCGTAAAGGCCGCTACCCCCACGGACGACTTCAACGCGCAAATGCGCATCTTCTCCGGTGCCAACCACGACCAAAACGGTGCGCCCACCGACTGGGCCCTGACCACCGGCGGAGTCGCCAGCTCCGCCGACGCGCTCTTCGCCACCCTGCCCCCCCTACCAGCGCTTGCGGTCTACCGCCTGGAAGCAGAAACCAACATCGGCAGCGAAATGTACAAATGGCGGCAAGTAAACGCCGAACCCAAGAAACCCGTACTGGAAAAAATTGACCATAACTTCTTGTCCCGTGCACCCGTCGCGCCCATTATCGAAGACATCGTCTACCAGCCCAAAGGCCTGGCCGGTGCCTTCGTCTCAAAAGCCAAAAGAGAGGCGGAAACCGCCAAACTTCGCAAAAAAGCCGAAGAAACCTACCTCCGCCGTAAGGCCCGTTACGACCGTGCCGTAGTGCGAAGCCAGGGAGTACCCGAACGCAACGCTGCCGCCAAAAAAGCCTTCATCGCCGCCAAAAAAGACTGGCAACAGCGCTTCGACACCAAGAAAGAAAGCATGATGAGCGCCGAAATGATCCGCCTGCGCGCCAACGAAAAGGCGCGCCGCGAAAAATACCTGGCCGCCCGCGCCGAGCGCGCCCGGATGCTCGGAGAAAAGCTTGGCGACCTGCAAGACCTGACCGGCCAGCAAAGCAACATCTCCCGCTACTTCTTCAGCATCAACCAGCTCGGCTGGGCCAACATCGACATCTACCACAACGAAGGCCCCAGCATTCAGCTCTTCGCCGAAGTGCCCAACTCTACCCGCGAAGCAACCGTCGTCCTCATCCCCACCGATCGCCGCTCCGTCATCGCCTACAAACCCAGCCTGGAAGCCGGCGTTTGGCAACGCGGGGGCATTCCACGAGGCGTTGGCTACCACGTTATCGCCTACCAGGTGGTGGACGGGAAGCTGGTGATGGCCCATCAATTCGTTGCCTCCGCCTCAACGACACCCGCTCAGCTGTCCTACGAGCCCGTAGCGATCAGTGAACTAAAAGGGAAGATTGCGGGTATTCTGGGGAGTTAAGGTGGTGCTTAATCGCTGCGCGATATTTTCTATCTTACAGAGTTTAACAGAGGGGGCACTCTGCTAAACTCTGTGTAAACCTCTGTTGAACTCTGTGAGATTCATCCGTGCGCGAAGCGCAACCCAACTACTTACCGCAGGCAAAAAACTAACAATTGGCCAGCAAGCTCAAAAAAATAGCCTTAGGCGGCGGTTGCCACTGGTGTACCGAAGGGGTGTTTGTCTCCCTGCGCGGCGTAGTGCAGGTGGAGCAGGGCTGGGTCGCTTCTACCCCACCCTACGATGCGTTTTCGGAGGCGGTGATCGTGCATTACGACCCCGAGGTGATTTCTGCGGAAGACCTGATCGGTGTCCACCTGGAGACCCACGCCGCGACGAAGAACCACGGCTTGCGCCACCGCTACCGCTCGGCCGTTTATGCTTTTTTGCCGGAGGATGGACAACGCTTCGAGGCCATCCTCGTAGGGCTGGCCGAGGAATTTCCGGAGCCATTGGTCACCGGTGTTTATCCCTTCGTAGATTTCAAACCCTCCCTACCGGAACACCAGGACTATTACCGAACGGACCCGGAGCGGCCGTTTTGCCAGCGGTTTATTGCGCCTAAGCTGGCGGCTTTGCGGGCTTCGCGGCCGGAGTTGTTAACTCGGCCGCCGAGTTAATCCTAATCCAACAGATACTCCAACTCCGCCTTATCAAAATCGAGCCCACCGCCGGCACCGATGATGTCTTCGGCCAGCTGTTTTTTCCGTTGCTGCAGCTTATTGATTTTCTCCTCGATGGTGTCCTTGCTGAGGAACTTGCGGGCGAAGACGTTGCCCGTCCGCCCGATGCGGTGGGCGCGGGCGATGGCCTGGTCTTCGATGGTCGGGTTCCACCAGGGGTCGAGGATGAAGACGTAGTCGGCGGCGGTGAGGTTGAGGCCCGTGCCGCCCGCTTTGATGGAGATGAAGAAGGTCTGCACCGTCGGGTCTTCCTGGAAGCGCTTGACTTCGTTGGCGCGGGTTTTGGCGTTGACGGCGCCAGTGATCCAGGCGTGGGGCTCGTTGGCGGCCAGCAGTTTTTCCCGAAAGAGTTCCAGGTGCTTCACCATACTGGAAAAGATGAGCACTTTGTTTCCGGCTCTGCGGACGGTATCCCACTGTTCGTAGACTTCGCTGA
Source organism: uncultured Lewinella sp. (assembly GCA_964458975.1). GTDB lineage: Bacteria > Bacteroidota > Bacteroidia > Chitinophagales > Saprospiraceae > Neolewinella. The sequence goes on from CAYWMW010000288.1 coordinate 3,174, forward strand.
ATTTCCCGGAGTCTTTGTCGTACTGCGCATCCATCATCACCGGGTGGTTGGCGAGTTGGCGCAGACGGGTCAGGGTCTGGACGACGCGGATTTTGTACTGGCCGTCGTTCGGGGCGAAGCTGCCGAGCAGGGCGTTGCGGGCGGCGGACTTTTCCAGTTCGTAAGCCTTCTTCTGGGCTTTGGTCATCTCGCAGTAGAAGACCTGGACGTCGAGGGCGGGGAGGTCAGGGGCGACTTGCTCTTTGGTCCGGCGGAGGAGATGGGGCATGACGAGTTTGCGGAGTTGTTCCTTCTTCTTCTCATCGTCGTGTACCTCGATGGGGGTGATGAAGGCTTTCTTGAAGAAGGCGAAGTTGCGCAGCAGGCCGGGGTTGATGAACTGCATCTGGCTCCAAAGGTCGGAGAGGGAGTTTTCAATCGGCGTACCGGAAAGGCTGATGCGGTGTTTGGCGTTGAGTTCGTTGAGGGCCTTGAAGACCTTGCTCTGGCGGTTCTTGATCTGCTGGCTCTCGTCCAGGACGATGTACTCCCAGTCGATTTGCTCCAGGATTTCGACGTCGCGCAGGGCGGTTTGGTAGGTCGTGAGCAGCACGTCGAAACGGCGCAGGATGCGCGGGTCTTTGGTCCGGTTTTGGCCGGTGTGCGCCTGAACGGTGAGGCTGGGGGCGAAGCGGTCCAGCTCGTTGCGCCAGTTGAAGACCAGGGAGCTGGGCAGGACGATGAGGGCTTTGAGTGGTTGGAGGAAATCCTCGTCGGCGGCGGGGGCGGCGAAGAGGTCGAGCTGGGGGGCGGGTGCAGATTCTCGATTCTCGATTCTTGATTCTTGATTCTTGATTTGGCCCGGCTCACCATTTCCTCCATTTGACATTCGATCCTTCGCGTACAGCAGTGCGGTGATGGTCTGCAGCGTTTTACCAAGGCCCATATCGTCCGCCAGGCAAGCACCGAGGAGTTCGTGGTAGTGGCGCACGAGCCAGCGCGCGCCCTCCAGCTGGTAGGGCCGTAAAGTAGCCTTGAGTTTTGGGCTGGGGGTGAAGGCTTCGGCCATTGCGTCGGCGTGGCCTGCGTCGCCAACTTCCAGGCCGAGGGGTGCTAGCAAGGGTGCCTGGGAGCGGGCCATTTTCACCTTCTTACCCTCCACCTTGGCGAACTGGAGCCCCGGCCGGTAGCGGGCAAACCACTCCTCCGGAATCAGGAAAATGTCGCCGTCGGGGAGGGGGAATTTGCGCTCCTCCTTCTGGATGAAGCGGACCAGTTTCGCGAACGGAATTTCGTGCGGGCCAACCACAACCGTGCCCTTCAGGTCAAGCCAGTCGTTGTCTTCCACGACGTCTAAACTAACGGTGCCCTCATGGACGCTGAAGCGGTTGCCCGCCTCCTCTGGTGGTATAATTCCGATGCCCAGCGTGCTAAGTTCTCCCTCCCGTTGGAGCAGCCAGCGGAGGGCGGAAAACATGCCTTCGCCCTCGGTTTGCAGGGCGTTATTTGTGGGGATGCGCCTCAGGCCGAGGTCGAGCAAGGGTTGCAACAGTTCGGCCTCCCGCTCCGCATCACGAACGATGCGCGTGAGGCGAAAAGGCGGTTTTACGTTATGGTCTACCGCTGCCGTTCGCGGGTCTCCGAGCGGGAAAAATTTACGTCCGTAGACGAATTCCGGGTACAAATAATAGTTGCCCTCGAAAGGATGCGGACGCGCAGCGATGCGCAGTTTTTCCGGCGTATGAATTTCTCCGTACTGAAAGCCTTCGGCTTCGATGCTGTTGCGTTCGGCCAGGCGGACGACGAACTCCCGCCAGTACTTTTCCATCTTTTCCGGGGGCACCTGCACGCCGTCGCGGGTCAGGAAAGGCTTGATCTGATCGCCGTTGAGTTGACCGATCTGGACGAACTGTTTGTCGAGCGCCAGCCAGCCCGGCGTCGGGTGATTGGTGATTACGCGGATGTCGTGAAAGCGCAACGGCGAGGTTTTGCCCGCCGCATCGACCAGGCGAAATTGGTAGTTGATGCCGTCTTCGTCGATGATGAATTTCAGCTGCGGCGCGGGGGCTTCCTTAGCGAAGGGCACCAGGTAATCGTGCGGTTCCTTGCGGGGGGGCATGCTGACGGTCACCGCGTAGCCGTGCGTTCGGCACAGTTCCAACAGCTCCGCCGAGCGGTGGTGGATGTAGCGGACGACGAGGTCGCGGTCTTTGTTTTTATCGGAGAGCAAGCCCGGCAGCGTCGGTACTTTTTTAGCGCCTTTGCGGTGGGCTTCGGCGATGTTTTTTTCGCGCAGGCTTTCGGCGAGGCTCAGGGCACGGTCGAGCGGGGAGGTCAGTTCGATGCCGTGGATGCCCAGCCCGGAGGCCTTGGCGGCCTGGTGTACCTTGGTTAGTCTCCCGGCCGTATTGCGGCCGGCAACAAAGGCTTTGGGCAGGTAGATGCCGTTGCGAAACTCGAAGTTGAAAAGTATCTCTGCGGTGAAAGACAAGGGTTGGTTTTTTCTTTGAAGGTTGGTTTAAGGCGGCGAAGGTAGGCTTCGATTCTCAATTCTCGATGGGTGATGCTTGATTCTTGATTTAAGCAAGCACTTTTTGGGCGCGGCCGCGGGTGCGGGGTGGGGTTTTGGGGATTCGCTCCTTCGGGCGAGGGG
>CAYWMW010000289.1:0-105 GCA_964458975.1 uncultured Lewinella sp.
GCTGTGGAACCTGCACGGCCTGAAGGCCGGGCAACCAACCTACCGCCTCCGGCGGTATGCTGGATGAAAAGGTGAAGCAGGCCGACATCGGGTAATTCCGGGAGG
>CAYWMW010000289.1:205-5786 GCA_964458975.1 uncultured Lewinella sp.
CTGAAGGCTGTGGAACCTGCACGGCCTGAAGGCCGGGCAACCAACCTACCGCCTCTGGCGGTATGCTGGATGAAAAGGTGAAGCAGGCCGACATCGGGTAATTCCGGGAGGTGCTCCGCAACTTCGCGGGTGATGACGTGGTAGCCACGGCGGCGGGCCTTGAGGGTGAACTGGGATTGGGTAGCCATTATTGGTTGCCCGGCCTTCAGGCCGTGCTGGTTTATCGGTCTTCAGACCGATGTGAGAAAATGTATTGTAAAGTTACAGCCTGAAGGCTGTGGAACCTGCACGGCCTGAAGGCCGGGCAACCAACCTACCGCCTCCGGCGGCGAGACTTCTTATGCCCATAATCCGGGCAGCGCACATCCCCAAAGTAGTAGTTGATGCCGATGCCCACGAAGATGTACTTGTCGTTCAGGGAGTCATCGCCCCGCTGCTCGCCCTGGCGGTCGATGCGTTCGCCGTCGGTATCGAGGGCGAGGCTGCGGTCGGAGAGGTCGTAGGCGAGCTGGCCGCGCTGGCGGATGAGGTCGGACCGATCGGGGTAGAGGGTGCTCACGTCGTCGAGGTAATCGGTGCGGGCGTTGCGCACGCCGACGTTGAGGTCCATGCTGAGCTCGTAACTCAGGTCCCACTTGATGCCGAGGCCGTAGGTGAGGGCACCGCTGATGGTCAGGTACTCGTCTCCGCGCATCTGCCCTTCGGTGCCGAAGTCTCGGAGTTCGACGAGCTGGCCGTCGTCCGTCAGGGTTTTGGGGCTGTGGGTAAATACCGAGATGCCTGCGTAGGCGTAGGGCGTGAAGAAGAATTCTTTATGACCGTGGAAGTAGGGCAGGAAGTTGAACTCGAACTGCGCCGTACCGTCGTAAATGTCGTTCTGGAAGTTCAGGTTACGGTTCTGCTCGAAGGGGTTGGAGCTGTCGGCATCGTTGGCTTCGATGCGGCCGTAGTTAAAGCTCACCCGTGCGGCGAGGCGGTGGTTGAAGTTGTACCGGGCTGCGAAACCACCAGCGATATTCGGTCGGTTCAGTTTAAAGTCCGTATTCAGGTCTCCGAGGTAGAAGGAAGCACCAACCCAGGGGCCGACCTCTAACCCTCTCATCTCCAACTGGGCCGAAGCCGTAGTCGGAAGAAAAAGCAGAGCAACTACAAGAGCGAATACAAAACGAAAAGTGGCCATAAGAGAAAAAGATAGCGCGACGATTGATGGTAATCGTCGCGCTGGTTAAGACTTGGGGATTAAACGTTGGTCACCGAGACCGTAGTATTTAGAATGATAGATTAGTAGGGGGGAGATTCGCTACACGGCTTCTCCGTAGTAATTGTAATCGGCTTCGCCGGTGTTCTTCGTGCGGGTTCGGCTTCGCCGAGGGTATTTATCTCACAGAGTTTAGCAGAGGTTTGCACAGCGTTTAACGGAGTTGCTTTATTCTGATAGTTCCTTTCGCTTCCAACGACGGAAACTCTGTTAAACTCTGCGAGATAAAAAAAGCGCGCAGCGCTAATTTCCAAACTGCTGGTAAAACCGCGTAAGGTTAGGGTCCGTCTCCACCGCCTTAATCGCAGAAATCAGCCCACCGAGCTTGGTAACCACAGCAGTATTACCCGCAGCTTTAGCTTCCTCCCGCATATCGTTGATCGCCTTGGTGGCGGCCAGGCGGCGGAAGAGGCTTTGGCCCAGGTCTTTGCCCATCGTGACGAGTTTTTCGAGGCCGGAGGCCATCTGGGCGGGGGTACCTTTGGCGAGGAGGGTGCGGTAGCCGTCCATCAGGTCCAGCGCGCCGTAGCCGTCGGCGGTAGCCATTTGCTTTTCGAAGAAAGGGAGTTTGGCGGGGTCACCAGCTTCGGCGTAGATGCCAGCCAGGGTACTGTTGACGGCGGGGTTTTCCAGTGCCTCCAACTTAGTAGCTTCGGCGGCGGCGGCAGCGGGGTCGGCAATAACGAGCCCCTGCAGGCCAGCGGCAACTACCCGGTAAGGCTGTGCGCCGAGGGCCATCTTGGAAATCGCTTTCAACTCACTGTCTTCATTAGCGGCGAGCACTTCGATGGCTGCGGAGCGGACACCCGAGTGTGGGTCAGACTTCGCCAGCTGGCGGATGGTGGGAAGCTGACTTGCGTCGGGAGCGCTGAGAATCATGTCCAGGGCCAGCTCGCGGACGCCGTGGAAGGGGTCGTTGAGGGCCATGGTCGCTACCTCCGTTTTGAGGGGCGAAGCATCTTTGTTGCCCAGGCGTTGCAGCACCAGCATCCGGTCAATCAGGCTGGGAGCACCCTTGAACTGAGCGGCGAGCTCTTCCGTCGTCTTGGTGTAGTTGAAGCGGGCGAGCAGGGTGTGCTTTGGGTCCAGCACCACCACGTCGGGCTTCACGCTGGAGGGGAAGGTGAAGGTTTGCTTGCGCTCGTCGATCACAATGTCCATCATCTTCGGCGTGGTGGAGCCGTTGGTGAAGATGGCCACCTGGGTCGGGAGGCGGAAAACGCCGGGTACGTTCTGGTCGGTATCCTGCGTCTGCTCTACGGTCAGCATCACCTCACCGTCGGCGTAGTCGGTTTCCAGCTTCAGGACGGGGTGCCCGGCGCTGAGGAACCACTGGTCGAAGAACCAGTTCAGGTCTTCGCCCGTCAGGTCTTCGAAGGCCATGCGAAGTTCGTCTACTTCTACGGCGGAGTACTTATTATCGTTGAGGTACTTGGTCAGTCCGGCGAAGAAGGCTTCGTCACCCAGGTAGTCGCGCAGCATGTGCAGTACGGCACCGCCTTTATTGTAGCTGTGCGCGTCGAACATCTGTTCTTTGTCGTCGTAGTCGTACCAGATCAGCTCGTGGACGCCGCGCTGGGCGGAGCCGAAGTAGCCGGAGCGCTCGTCCAGCATGTGGGCATCGGCGGCGTCGCGGCCGTGCTTCTTCTCCAGCCAGAGGTACTCGGAGTAGTTGGCGAAGCCTTCGTTCAGGGTCAGGTTACTCCAGCTTTCGGTGGTCACGTAGTCGCCAAACCAGTGGTGGAACATCTCGTGGGCGACGATTTTTTCGTTCGTCTCCACGTCGATCAGCTCGCGGTCGGTACCGTGCATGAACTCACCGAAGATGACGGCCGTAGTGTTCTCCATCGCGCCGGAGACGAAGTCGCGCACGGCCACCTGGCTGTACTTCGCCCAGGGGTACTCCACGCCGGTTACGTCGCTGAAGAAAGTCAGCATTTCGCGGGTGTAGGGGTAGATGTCTTTGGCGTAGTCCTTGAAGCCGTCTTCCATGTAGTAGTTCACGGGGATGCCGTTCCAGGGCTCGTCTTCCACCACGTCGAACTCCCCGACGATGAGGGCAAAGAGGTAGGGTGCGTGGGGCAGGTCCATCTTCCAGTAGTCTGTCCGCATGCCGCCGGAGGCTTTGGTGGAGCTCATTAGGGTACCGTTGCTGAGCGTCTTAAATTTATCCTGCACGGTCACGTACATTTCCTGGGTAGTGCGCTCGTTGGGCTTGTCGATGGTCGGGAACCAGCGGCTGTTGTTTTCGGTTTCGCCCTGCGTCCAGATCTGCATCGGCTTGTTCTTGTCACTGCCGTCGGGGTTGATGAAGAAGAGGCCTTTATCGGAGGTGATCGCCGCACTGCCACCGGACTGGGCGGGGACGGCCGTGTAATCAAGTACGATGGTGTACTCCTGCTCGCGGGTGTATTCGCGGCCCAGGTCAATGCTTACGGTTTGTTTATCGCCTTCGTAGGTGTAGTTGAGCGCTTTACCGTTCATGGTGATGCTGTTGAAGTTGAAGTTCTTCGCGTCCAGCACCAGCGTGCGGCTGGCTTTGAAGATGGGCTTCAACTTCAGGGTGGCTTTGCCGATCACCATTTCCTTGGCCCAGTCGAAACTCAGGTCCAGGCGGGTGTGCAGCAGGTCGTGGGTGCGGTTGTAGGCCGCGTTGTAGACCGGGCGTTCGTTGGGGATGACCGCTTCTTCGGGCATCGCCATCTCTTCGGTCTCGATCACACCGTTCGCCTCCGGCGTCACGGTCATGGTGTCCAGGTTCCGGGTTTCCATCTCTTCCGGGGCGGGGACCGTGGCGGTGTAGGTTTTAGGGGAGCAGCCGAAGGCGAGTAGGGTGGCCAGCAGACCGATTAGGGGCAGGGTATTGCGCATTGCTTGGTTTTAATGAGGTTCTTAAGGTATAATGACGCATTTTGGGGGTGGAAAGTTGTGTGGGCGGGGGCGCGGGTGCAGTGGGAGGTTCAAAGAGATCGTTAACTCGTCCGCCGAGCCTTGGGAGCGTAGCGACCTTGGCTCGTCGGCCGAGTGGGGTCTATAATATAAGACCACAGCAAAAGGTATCTTCACGATATGATCCTCAAGTACTTCACCTGCCCGTCTTGTCAAGAAAACACTCGAATCAAAACCTTTGCAGCCACACGGCTTTCTATAATTGCACCAACCTCCCCCCGGCGGCATCCCGTATGAAAAACACTGCTTACTTACTTCAAGCGGCCCTCATCGCCAGTTGGTGGTTGGGTATGCTGCTGTACGACGACTTTTATGCAGCCTTTCAGTTTCCGGGCATCGGGTCAGTGGCATTCAATGCTTTATTATTGCCGGACCTGGTGATGGTTTTGTTGCTGTCGTTAGTGCGGGCGTATCGGGCTATTCCTGGGTTGGAGTACGTGATTCTTGGCGGCTTCGGCTACGCTGCCTTGTACTGCGTTAATGCTGCTTATTTGACGGAAGGTGGTTATTTACCCACAACGATCATGTTGCTCGGCTTGGCGTTTAATTTATTTCTGGTGTACAACAATCTCACGTTTCGTACCTCCACCTCGAACAGTTTATGGGGTAACGCGCTTAAAACAGCGGTGCAGATCATTTGCGTCTGGAGCATCACGCTTGTTGTTTTTCCTTTGCTGCTAATGGAATCTTTTAATGAGCTGACTACGCCGAGGACCCTTCAGCTTTGGGCCGGCGGAATTCTTTTTGTTATTTCCAGTTTACTTGGTCTGGCGAGTGCCGTTGTGATGGTAAGTAGTGGGCGGGGCACGCCCTTACCATTAGACCAAACTCAACGTTTGGTAGTGTCAGGCCCCTACGCCTACGTTCGTAACCCGATGGCGGTGGCGGGCATCGGGCAGGGGTTGGCGGTTAGTTTAGCCTTTGGCTCCATCTCGGTATTGGTTTACGCACTATTGGGAGGCATCCTGTGGAATTATGTAGTCCGCCCGCTGGAAGAGCAAAATATGCTTGACCGATTCGGGGAGCAGTACTGGGAATACCAACAGCGAGTGAGGTGCTGGTGGCCTGGTTGACCGAATCACCAGCGTACCTTGCGGAAAACTACCTTTAATGCAAATACCCTGCAAAGCTCTCCTCTTCGACCTGGACAGAACGCTCATAAACAACATTATGGTCCACCACCGGGCCGGGCAGAAAAAACTCAAGCTACAAATCGGACAGTTATTGAATTGGCGTTCCTTAGTCCCTTGCTTCGCGTCTTAAATCTATTTTGTGCAGTTTTTCATTTCCCGGAATTGGTACGGTGGCCTTTAATGCTGGGCTGTTAAACCTGACGATGATCACCCGTGACGGTTTTCTACCACCAAAACGCGA
>CAYWMW010000290.1:0-5750 GCA_964458975.1 uncultured Lewinella sp.
AATAACGTTACCACCCTTACTTAAGGTCGTTTTCTTGCTGAAGCGAAAAAGTTCGCCTGTCGAGTTTGGTGGCGGAGTAGAACTATCCGGTTCCGAAGGAGACTCAGGATTGCCGCCCGTCCCCCATTTCCTGAAACCTCTCCCTGCATCCTGCGGCCGCGCCTGCAAGAAAACTACGCTTGTAGTACGGCATAAGCTGGCAAACAATTACCTTGCGCCCATGTCAGACCCCGAACTTATAAGCCCCGACGACGAAACACCGCCGATCCTCGGCAGCTGGAAGAATATTTACACCGTGGTGCTCGTACTCCACGTCGTGCTCATTATCCTGTTTTACCTTTTTAGCAACGCTTACGCATGAGCACTATCGACTGGCTGGTAATGACCGGCACCCTCGCGGCTATCGTCATCTACGGCGTGATGAAAACCCGCTCCGTAGACAACGTGAAAAGCTACCTGCTCGGTGATCGGGACCTGAAATGGTGGACCATCGGGCTCTCCGTGATGGCCACCCAGGCCAGCGCGATCACCTTCCTGAGTACTCCCGGCCAGGCCTACAACAGCGGCCTCGGTTTTGCCCAGTTTTACTTCGGTTTGCCCATCGCAATGGTGATTCTGTGTGTCTTCGTACTACCGATTTACTACCGTTTGCAGGTGTATACGGCCTATGAATACCTGGAGAGTAGGTTCGACGTCAGGGTGCGGACCATGACGGCCCTCCTGTTCCTGATTCAGCGCGGTCTGGCGGCCGGGATCACGATCTACGCTCCGGCCATCATCCTGTCCAGTATCCTGGGCTGGTCCTTGGGGCTTACGATCTTTTTGATCGGTGTCGTCGTCATTTTCTATACCGTTATGGGCGGTACGAAGGCCGTCTCGGTCACCCAACGGCAGCAAATGATTGTTATTCTGCTGGGCATGATCGCTGCGGGTGTCGTCGTGGTCTCCAAACTGCCCGAAGGGGTAGGGATGGGGGATGCCCTGAAGGTTGCTGGCTCTCTCGGCAAACTGGAGGTGATCGACTTCAAATTCGACCTCAACGATCGCTACAATATCTGGTCCGCCATGCTCGGCGGCACCTTTCTTTTTCTCAGTTATTTTGGTACAGACCAGAGCCAGGTGCAGCGGTACCTCTCTGGCAAAAGCCTGTCCGAGAGCCGCCTGGGCTTGCTGTTCAACGGTATTTTTAAGGTGCCGATGCAGTTCCTGGTGCTCTTTATCGGGATCATGGTCTTTGTTTTTTTCCTCTTCGCTACGCCTCCGGTACACTTCAATACGGCGAACCTGGAGAAGGTCCGGGCCTCGGAATACGCCACGGAACTCGCCGGGCTTGAGGAAGAGTACAGCCAGCTAAGTGAGCGAACTTCCGCTGCTTCCACTGCGCTCGTGGAAGCGCTTCGGACGGATGATATGACGCGTTCCGGTGCCGCAAAGACAGCCCTGGCGGAAGCCGTTGCCAACCGCAATCAAGTGGCGAGTGAAGTAGATGCGCTCATCAATAAGGTCGACGCGGAAGCCATCACGGAAGACCGCGACTACGTCTTCATCACCTTCATCATCAATTACCTCCCGATCGGGCTGGTAGGGCTGTTGCTGGCGGTTATTTTCTCGGCAGCGATGTCGAGCACCAGCTCGGAACTGAACGCTTTGGCGACTACCAGTCTGGTAGACATCTACCGCCGCAGTATCGTAAAGGATAAACCGGATGCGCACTACTTCACGGCCAGCAAAGTCCTGACCATCATGTGGGGCTGCGTCGCCCTCGGCTTCGCTGCCGTTGCGAACTTGTTCGACAACCTGATCCAGGCGGTTAATATCATCGGTTCTCTTTTCTACGGGGTTATCCTCGGGGTCTTTGTTGTCGCCTTTTTCTTCAAGAAGATTGGTAGTAAGTCGGTTCTCAGTGGGGCGCTGATTGCGGAGACCTTCGTGGTGCTCACCTTCATTGCTACCTACCTTGAGATGTTTGAGCTGGCTTACCTGTGGCTGAACCTGATCGGTTGTGTGCTTACGGTAGTGCTGGCCTGGTTCTTCTCTTCGGGGAGTAAGTTGGTTAAGGGGATGATGGGGGGGTGAGGACCTTACCCCACCTCCAAGCCCGGCACCAAATACCGCATCAAATAAACCAGCGCAACGCTGATGAGCAGGCCGAAGGAGACCTTGGCGAGATCCCGGCCAACATCCTTGAAGGCAGCGTTGAGGTTCAACCTGCCGGGGATGGTTTCCATGTAGGCGACGAAAGCACGGCTCACCATCGCTGCCGCCATGGTGGGGATGATCCAGTCAATATCCGTTGCCTTATCTTTTAGGTAAACCACGTAGCCGATCAGCAGCAGGATGACTACGTTGAGGGCAATCCCGGCGTAGTGCCACAGCGGAGCCTTCTTTACGTCCGAGGGCTCTTTAATCAACTCGATGGTGTAACGGATGGCAATTTCACGACCAGCTAATAAGCCCAGGAAAACCCAGGTGGTAGACATCGGAACGTTACTGAACTCTTTGAAGAACAACAGGAGGATGCCGTAGATGAAGTCCACGATGGTCGCCGAGCGGATGTCAGTGGTGTTCGTTTTTTCCTTAACGATCTTCTGGATGTTCCCGCCTTTGCTGTAAAATATGAACGCAAGCATGGAAAGCAGGACAAACAGCGAAAGGGTAATCTCCATACCCGTAAGCGCCCGGGGGAGGTAAACGTAGATGTTGGCAAAGTCCTGAATGAGCCACTGGCCCCACAAAAAACCGGTAGAGCACCACTGAAGGATGGTCCAGTTCCGCTTCTGGCTTTTGCTGATCTTGTTTTCCATGAAGCGCTTGTCCAGCAATTTGGTCACCAGCTGCCAGACCATGATGGCTACGCAGAAAGCGAGCGCGTACCCGAGGATGGATTTTTCGGTCATGCTCCAGAGCCCCTTCGGCTTAAAGAACGTAAGGACGAGGAAGCTGGTACTCACCGGAATCCCCGTCCGCGTCAGCAACATCAGCACCAGCGGCGGCAGCAGGTACGGCCAGGTCATATCTTCTACAAAAGCATACTTCTCCAAACGCCCGTAGCTCACATCGCCGCCGTAAGTAAACCAGCCGTAAATCAGCGTAGCGGCCAAAATAGAGCCCGCAAAACCCCAAAGTACGTACCACGGCTTTTCTTCGTTAGACGACAAGAACGTGCCGAGCGTCTGGATCGAGTCGTTACCAACAACGGCGTAGCCGGCGAGGATAAAACCGATCCACATGATGAGTAGGGTGGGGTCCATTACTATTCCGCGTTTTAAGGAGAAAGGAGGTTGCAGGTTGCAAGTTAGTGCCTGAAGGTTGAGCTTCTTGACAACGCCTGACCAGAATCAAAAAATCGATTCATTCTTCACACTGAGTTAACATAGGGCCGCGATCTTGCGTAACCGACAACCGACAAGCTATATCGCCAAAATAGAAGCCATCCGGATCAAAGCCTCCCGTGGTTGCTTCTGCATCGTGATTGATTCCTCGAAGGGGCAGGTGAAGATGTTGCTGTTCACGACGCCGATGGCGACGTTCTCTTCGCCTTCCAGTAAGCGGTTTACGGCGTGGTGGCCGAGGCGGCTGGCCAGGACCCGGTCCAGGGCCGTAGGAGCCCCTCCGCGCTGGAGGTGACCGATCACGGTGACTTTGGGTTCCATACTGGCCAGTTCGTCTTTGATCTTTGCGGCAACACCCGCCGCGCCGCCCATGTGGTGGCCTTCGGCGACGACGACTACGCTGAAGAGCTTGCCCCGTGCTTTATTCTTACGCAGCACCGTTTTCAAGTCTTCAAGGTTCGTCTCTGCTTCCGGGATGAGGACCGAACTCGCCCCGGAGCCGATGGCCGTATGCAGGGCGATGTAGCCAGAATGGCGGCCCATCACCTCAACGAAGAAGAGCCGGTTGTGGCTGTCGGCCGTATCCCGGATCTTGTCAACGGCCTCAATGGCGGTATTCACGGCGGTGTCGAACCCAATGGTGTAATCGGTGCCGTAAAGGTCGTTGTCAATCGTACCCGGTACGCCGATGAAAGGGATGTCATGCTCTTCGCTGAAAACCTTGGCTCCGGTAAAGGTACCGTTGCCGCCGATGGCGATGCAGGCATCGATATCGTAAGCCCGGAGGTGCTCCGCCGCCTGGGCCCTGCCCTCGGGCGTCATGAACCGCATGGAGCGGGCGGTGCGCAGCACGGTGCCGCCGCGTTGGATGATGTTGGCCACATCACGGCGCTCCATCCGTTTGAAGTGCCCGTCAATCATGCCTTCGTAGCCACGCTCAATGCCGTAAACATGGAGTTTGTTCCAGGCTGCGGTACGGACCACGGCACGGATGGCGGCGTTCATACCCGGAGCGTCTCCTCCGGAGGTGAATACAGCGATTCTGCGGATATTTTCTCTTTTCATTTATGTTTTCTTGGGGTGGCGGTCTTGATACCGCGAAATTACAAAGAAACTCAGGAGGAATAAAGGGGGAAGGGAGGAAAGGAAGAAGGGGAGAAGGGGGGAAGGGGGGAAGGGGGGAAAGGTAACCAGGTTAGCCTTTCTCCCTTTACGCCTTTCCCCCTTTACTCACAGGCTCAGTCCTTCGGTGGTCCGGTGAAAATCGGCCAATGCTTCAATGGGCTTATGGACGAACCGCCCGACCTTCAGATCACGTTCGTGCATGGCCGCCAGGAGGATCGGCTTGAAGTGAAAAGCGATGGAGCCGATGAAGCTTACCGGCACGTCCAGATGGCCACGGTACTTGCGCACGTGGCGGTCCAGGAACTCCGCAAAGCTGGTGAAAACTATCTTCTGGATCAGCGGATGCTGTTGGTGTTCGCCCATGAAGCGGGTGAAACTGGCCAGGTAAGTGTTGGGGATGTCGGATTCGTAGACTTTATCCAGCACCATTGACTTATCAATCTTGGAAAATTTCTCGAAGGCATCCGTCAGGTCATCGTCCAGCTCGCGGTAGAAGTAGGAGCGGAGCAGGGCTTTGCCGAGGTGTGAGCCGGAGCCTTCGTCGCCGAGCATGAAGCCCAGGTTGGTCACGTTGTCCGTTACGTCGTCGCCGTCGTAGGAGCAGGTGTTGGAGCCGGTGCCGAGGATGCAAGCGATGCCGGGGTTGCGGCCACAGGCGGCGCGGGCGGCGCCGAGCAGGTCGTGCATTACCAAAACCTTAGCCTCGGGCCAGGTTTGCTGAATCCGGTCTTGAATTACCTGTTTACGTTTGTAATCCCAGCAGCCAGCGCCGTAATAGTGGACCTCTTTAGGCCTCAGGCCGGGCAGCAACTCGTTGGTAAGTTTGTCCATTTCTCCGTAGAACAATTCCTTGGGGTGCACAACGGGGTTGTAGCCCTCCGTGTGTACGTAAGAAGTCTCACCGTCCTTGGTTACCCAAGCCCAATCGGCCTTGGTGGAGCCTGAGTCCGCAATCAATAGCATATTTGGTCGTGTTTTAGCCCGACGAAGGTAGTGTATAATTTACACTAAGTATACGGGCGCGGCCGCAGGTGCAAAGAAAGTTTTCAAGAAACATCGCTCCGAAAGACCAGTAAAGAGACGAGCGGGAGCCACCACTTCAAAATAAAACAAACAATTTTGGGCAAAACCTTGCACCGTAAAACAAATATGTTTAAATTTGTGTCAAACAATCTTACGTTCCAACAAATCTTAGCTCTTAGCTCTTAGCTCTTAGCTCTTAGCTCCTAGCTCCTAGCTCCTAGCTCCTAGCTCCTAGCTCCTAGCTCCTAGCTCCTAGTTCCTAGCTCCTAG
>CAYWMW010000291.1:0-2474 GCA_964458975.1 uncultured Lewinella sp.
ACAGGGGATTTGATCGCTCGCATGAACGACACCCAGCGTATTCAGCGGGCGGTATCGAATATTCTCGCGTCGGTCGTGATTGATGCGCTGATGGTTTTGGTAGCCTCTGGAGCCATTATCTGGTTTGATTGGCGAATCGGTCTGGTAAGCTTGGCCTGGCTGCCGGTTTTTGGCTTCATCGTTTACCGGTTTCATCCGCCAATCTTAAGCAGTCAGCGTTCGGTGATGGCGAGTTACGCGGCCAATGAAAGCAATTATGTGGACACGATTCAGGGGGTGGGAGTAATCAAGCTGCACGGAAAAGAAAGCGTTTTCAGCACACTCACCAACACCGTTTACCGCTTGTTTCAGGAAGCAGCGCTGGGCCTTGGTAAAATTGCGATTCGTTACCAACTTTGGACACAGGCAACCTCGGTCCTTTTTATCGTTGGTATCATATTGTGGAGTGCCGTTAAAGTGCTGAGTGATACGATGACAACGGGGGAATTGATCGCTATTCTTCAGATGGTTGGGCTGTTAATGACTTCTGCTACGACGCTGGCTTCCGCCAACATTCAACTTCAGGAAGCCAGGGTTGCCTTTGACCGGATGCACGAGTTCGTCAGCATCCCCAGCGAAACGGAGCGCGAGACGCATCAGCCCCGTGCACTGACCGATAGCTTTGAGGAACTGCGCGTCGAGGGGCTCACTTTCCGCTTTCCGGGGCGGCCGCTCCTGCTAAAAGATGTAAGCTTCCGTTTAAGACGGGGCGAGTGGATAAGCCTGATGGGCGAAAGCGGGATGGGGAAGTCAACGCTATTACAGATTTTGCAAAAATTTTACGCGGCGGAGTCTGGCTCGATTAAAATCAACGGAATTGATTTTGACCTGCTTGATTTCGCTGATTGGCGTACACATCTTGGCATATTGCCTCAAGAAATTAAACTGTTCAACGGTACGGTGCTAGACAACATATTAGTTGGTGCAGTGCCGGAAAAACCTGAGGAACTAGACCAATTTTTTCAGCAATACGGCTTGGATAGCTTCTTTCGAGAACTTCCTAACGGTTATGCGACCATCGTCGGGGAACAAGGCGTCAACCTGTCGGGCGGGCAAAAACAAATATTAGGCATAGCTCGCGCCCTTTGGCGACGGCCATCATTGCTCCTGCTAGATGAGCCCACCGCCGCACTTGACCGACACACGGAAGTTTTCTTACTCGACCTATTACAGAAGCTCAAAGCTGAGATGGGAATATTGGTCTTAACCCATCGCCTTTCCACCGCACGCCGAAGCGACAAAATTTTCGTGCTTGAGGACGGAGTTACGCTTGTTAGTGGTAATCATCAGGAATTACTGGACCATGATAATAACCTGTACGCATTGGCTTGGCGTGATCTTATCGTATAGCTTTAGACCTAGGGTGTGTCATCTGAAGCCAATTCCCTCCGTGGTAACCTCACCCCAACCCCTCTCCAACACGCCTCGCCTCCGGCTCGGCGGAGAGGGGCTTTAAAGGGGAAAACGCTACGCGTTTTGGTGGTGAAAATACGCCGGAGACGCTAGTAGGCAGATTACACACCCTAGCTTTAGACCTCGTCATCAACCTCCCCGGCACCTGCGTGCTCGCCAAATAGGCTTTCACAAAAACGCCCGCAAAGCATCTAGTTCATCTTTCGTTAAAGCCAGCCGCAGCCCCTCAAGCTCTTCCACCTTCCGCTTTGGGTAGGTGCTGTAAGCGTACAGCTCGGTGAAGGCGTGCTGTAGGTTCAGTACAACGGGGCGGTCTAGCGGATTGAGGGGGATGGGGATGGTGGGGAGTTGGTCCAGTACACCGAACTCCCACACCGAAGCTGGCCCTTCGGGGATAACGGAGATGATGCGGTAATCGGTAACGGCCTCGTCAGTGGGTTTAAGTTGTAGTTCTTCGTTGGCGTAGGGGTAGTCTCCTCGGCGGAGTAGGTCGATGTCTACCGTGCTCACCGATGCGTCCCAGTAGGATTGCAACTTGAGTGCATGCCTGGTGCTGCCCAGCCCTTTTTTATTGGAAGGAGACAGCACCTCGATTGCCGTCACCAAACGTTGGTTTCGCACATCGCGGATTCGTAACTCCCGTTGCTTCGGCATGGGCATCGTCACCTGGCGGGAAGGAGGGGTTAAGGTGGCTACGCTGCCGCCTCCGTTCTGCTTTGTGCGCTGGCTGGTTTGTACGACTCCGATGTCGGGGCGGTAGGTGCTCGGTTTCCCTTCAAGGTCTGGGTTTTCATTTTCTTTGACGACTAACTCGGCGGATAGCTGGTAGTATTCTGGAAGTTGCGGGCCTAACAGACGAGCGATTTCCATCGTCATTCCTACATGAAAGTGTTGCCAGTCAAACTGCTCAATGATTGGGTCCATTCCGGGAAAGGGGCACTGCATGGCTCAAGAGTTTTAGCTTTAAGGTACTTAAGGGAAGATTGTTTTGGTTAAAACGTCGGTGCTTTCGATTAAGTTAT
>CAYWMW010000291.1:2574-5747 GCA_964458975.1 uncultured Lewinella sp.
GGTACTTAAGGGAAGATTGTTTTGGTTAAAACGTCGGTGCTTTCGATTAAGTTATGATCCAAAGGGAGCAACAAATTTCTTTACCGATTCTTTGCACCGGCGTTTGCGCCCCTAAAACACTAAAGCCTTCCAACGGTAAAAGCGGGGTGAAGACAAATTGAGGCATGGCCCTTTGCTGGAACCTATTCCGTTTTTCTCCCCCCAATTCCTTCCCTTACCGTATCTTGCGCGGCGATACCTCTTCGGGCTTAACGTTCGAGAGGGCAGAGCACCCAATTCAACTAAATGCAACCTCTAGCAATACTAGACGGCTTAGAAATAAAACTCCGGCAACTGAACGCCGCTGCGGACCGCCAACGGGCGGACTACGAGCGTGTAGTAGCCGAAAATCAACAACTCAAGCAAGCCCTCGACCGCCAAACCGGCATCGTGAGCTCGCTGAAGGATAAACTAGAACGCGGCCAGCCCGACGCCGCTGCAGTTACTGAGACTCCATCTTCGGATACGCCTGCTGGCGACCAGGGCCTCAGCCAACAACAGCGCGAAACCATCGAATTCTGCCTGAAAGAGGTAGACCGGTGTTTGGATTGGCTGCAACGGAACTAACCCAATGGCAGCATCCCCCTCGGATACAAACCCCATTCTCGTGGTCGTCGCTGGCCGCCCCTACCCGCTCCGCGTTGAAGCGCAGGACGAGGCGGACGTGCGGGCACTCGTGAACGAAATCAACGAGCGCTTCAACGGTTTCCAGGTCAAATTTTCTGACCGCGATACCCAGGATTGCCTCGTGATGACCCTCCTTACTTATGCGGACGAACTCCGCAGTGCCCGCAGTTTGGCGGACACAAGCCTGGACGGAGAACTGGCCAACCGCCTCAAAGCACTCGATGTGCTGGTGGAAGGGATGCTTTAAGATTCTTGATTAGCTACGCTGCTGCCTCCGGCGGTCTCGATATTTGATTCTCGATTCTTGATTTGGTGTACCGCTGATTTATTCCGGCGCGTTTTTTTGAGTTGTTACGGTGTCACCGTCAAGCTTCCAACGTCTTCCCTCTCCCAAGGAGAGGGGCCGTGGAGAGGGAGACGTACGACACGCTTTTCATTCACACCACACAATCATCAAAACAAATGGAAATCATATACGCCATCGTCGCCTTAGTAGTCGGCGTTATTGGCACTTACTTCGTCGTCGGCGGTAAAAACAAACAGGCCGCTGCCATTCAGGACGAATCACATAAGCGCGAAGCAGAAAAAATCTTGGCGGAAGCAAAGCTTAAGGCAGAAAAAACCGTCTCCGAAGCGAAGTTGAAGGCAGAGAAGTCTTTCTCCGAGTTCAAAGACAAGCAGGAGGTCTTTAAGAAGCAGAAGATAAAGGAGAGCCGGGAGAAGTTCCAGCGTTTTAAAGACGAGTTCAAGCAGGAAAAGGCCGATGAATTGGTCGAGCTGAAAGCCAAGCGCGAAGCGCTGCGCGAAGAGGCCGCCGCCATGAAGGAGGAGCGCTCCGGCTTCAACGCGGAGCGCAGCGAAATCGCAAAAGAGCGCAAAGAACTCGTTAAAGAAGAACAGCAACTGAACGAGCGTACCAAGGTGCTCGACCAGGAAATCGCCCTCGCCAAAGAAAAGCAGAAAGAGCTGGATTCTCAGCACGACCGCTTCACCAAAGAACTCGAACAGATCGCGGGCCTGAGCCAAGCGGAAGCCAAAGAGCGTTTGCTCGAAGACGTACGCAATAAGACGGCCAACGAAGCCCTCAACCTGAAGCGCGAGCTTCTCGAAGAAGCAAAGACCGATGCCGCCAAAGACGCGCGCAAGGTCGTCATCAACACCATCCAGCGGATGTGCGCTGAGATGACCATCGAGAACACGGTCTCCGTCTTCGCCCTCGACGACGATAAGGTGAAAGGCCAGATCATCGGCCGGGAAGGCCGCAACATCCGCGCCATCGAAGCCGCCACCGGTGCCGAACTGGTCGTGGACGATACGCCGGAGACCATCATCATCTCCAGCTTCGACCCCATCCGCCGCGAGATCGCCCGCCTCTCCCTCAAGCGCCTCGTCACCGACGGCCGCATCCACCCCGCCCGCGTGGAAGAAGTGGTGAACAAAACCAAGAAGGAGCTGAAGCAGAAGATCATGGAAATCGGTAAGAAGACCGTGGTCGAGCTCGACATCCACGGTATGCCGAACGACCTGGTCCGCTACGTCGGCCGGATGCGTTTCCGCTCCAGCTACGGCCAGAACATGCTGAAGCACTCCATCGAAACGGCTCACCTATGTGCCAGTATGGCCGCCGAAATGGGCCTGAACAAGAAGCAGATCAAGATGGCGAAGCGCGCCGGATTGCTGCACGACATCGGCAAAGTAGCCGAAGAAGACAGCGAACTGAGCCACGCCCTCTACGGAATGCAGCTGGCCGAAAAGCTGAACGAGCACCCGATCATCGTTAACGCCATCGGCGCCCACCACGACGAGATCGAGATGAACAACATCATCTCCCCGATCGTCCAGGCCTGTGATGCCATCAGCGGTGCCCGCCCCGGTGCCCGCCGTGAAGTCCTCGACGGTTACATCAACCGCATCAAGGAACTGGAAGAAATCGCTAAGAAGAACCCCGGCGTAGAGTCTGCCTTCGCCATGCAGGCCGGCCGTGAACTCCGCATCATGGTGGAAGCCGATAAGGTCTCCGACCAGCACGCCGACGAACTGAGCTTCAAGATCAGCCAGGAGATTCAGGAGTCCATGCAGTACCCCGGTCAGATCAAGGTGATGGTGATCCGGGAGAAGCGGGCGGTTAACTTTGCGCGCTAACGTAGGCCCGGCTTCAGCCGGAGGCTGAAAAGCGGAAGGGCCGTCAGCTGTATGCTGGCGGCCCTTTTGTTTTGCTTTTACTCTTTCGGATAGCCAACAACGGCCCGAATGTTAGGGGTAATGTAATTGTCCGTCCAGCGCCCACTTTTTATTCTGGTAAAGCCTCGGCCATTTCCGGACTTGGCGGAGAACTTGATCTCTCCAAAAGTACCTACTACGTCCAGTACGCGAAAGGTTACAAGGAAGCTCCGCTCAACGTTGATTTGTTGGGAGGAAACATCAACGCTGATGTCCTTCCTAACATCTTCCTGACTAAGGGGTCGCGGAACAATAAGTTATCCGTTTAAAAAATGGCGCTCGCGGCC
>CAYWMW010000292.1:0-5708 GCA_964458975.1 uncultured Lewinella sp.
CGGCGAGGATTTCTAATTCGTCCGCCGAGCCTTGCGCAGGTGAGCTACGCTGCTGCCTTCGGCGGTGGCTCGTCGGCCAAATGGGTCTAAACTTCCCGGATTCCCTCGGCGGACGAGCCAAGCTAGCGCAAGGCTCGGCCAACGAGCGAATCCTAACTTATCGCGAAGACCAAAACGTTTGCACACCCCACCACTCGGCCGATAAGTTCAAAACGCAAAACGGCGTAGCGGAATCAATTCCACTACGCCGTAAAGCTTTAAACAAGGAGTTTGGTCGGTATTCCTTAGTTAATCGTAACCTTAGTAGTGCTAACCCGGTTAGCCCCCGTCACCTGCACCACGTACATACCTGCGGGCAGATCGGCGGTATTCAGGGTGGTCTGGGCACCGCCAGCGGTCAGGCTGAGCTGTTCGTTGCGCAGTACGCGCCCGTCGATGGTCATGAGCTGAACGGTGGCGGAGCCAGCGCGTTCGGTCGTTACCTTCACCGTTACGAAGTCTTCGGCGGGGTTCGGGAAAACGTTCACCTTGGTTTCTCCGAGGGCCGGGTCGTTCACGTCATCGATGATGGCGTTGAGGACGAGTACACCGAAGTTGCCTACTTCTGCCGTTACGTTATCACCGTTGTTGGAGGTCAGGGTGGCGGTGCTTTCGTAGTTTTCTGCTTCGAGTAGCTGGATTTCGTCGATCCACCAGCCGCGAGCACCTACTGCGGCATCGGAAACGAAGCGGTAACGAACGAACACCTCCTGGCCGGCGAAGTCAGCCATGTCAACAATGATCTCGCGGTAGTCGCGTGTGTTAGCGTCCGGTTCGTCTCCACTGTTGCCCCAGAAAGAGTCGGTGTCTCGTAGGGCATCAGCGCCGTTAGCATTTATTTTGCCCCGGTAGTCTCCACGAACAAGTTTGCCCTCTACCCGCTGCCAGTTGGTTTCGTCGGTACTAACTTCCACGATGCCCCCATCCCAGCCAGCTTCGGTTTCGTACTTCGTAAAGAAGCGTAGAACGGGCTGCTCTCCGGTAATTGTGAGGGCTTCAGCGGATTGTAGCACTTGATCCTGTGCGGTACTGGTGTTCACTACGTAGAAAGCAAAATCACCCAGGTAAGGTGTGGTGTCTACTTGCTCCCAGAAGAATTCTTCTATGTCTGGGTCGGTGTTGAGGCTAAGGGCGAACCAGTTGTCGTCCCCATCTTCGGCTCCGTCATAGAAGGTTGCACTAGACCCGATGGTTGGATCGGAAGAGACAGAGTAGCGAATTGTTTCCTCGTCTTCGAAGTCCATATCACCTACGTTGAAAGTGATCGTCTGGCCGTCAATGGAAAAGTCTTCGCTGCCACGAATAGAGCCTGCATCGATGATCATTCCGGTAGGAATAACATCGGTAATAACAACGTTTTCAGTTGTTTCTGCGCGGAAGTTATTTACGACTAAGCTGTAGGTTACGCCTTCGCCAGCGTTAATGGTGTTTTCGTCTACGATCTTCGTTAGAATAACGTTGCCAAGGCATTCCGGGCTCAGGTCAAATGCCTCACGGCCGTCTGTACGGTCATCTGTGGCACCCTGTCGAGCAGAGAAGCCTAAACCCCGGCGGGCAAATACTTCCCAGATCAAACACTGGTTGGCACCGTCATTTGCATCAATATCTGCGGCGAGGATACCATCACGACCGTCTACGAAGCCAGGATTACATTTAGTGAACTTCAAGCCTTCAACTACCAGCTGAACGGCAAGGTTGTTACCACCGGTTCCGTTGATGATGTCTTCGTCGAAGCCATACTCATCCACCATCGCCCAATAAAGATCCCAGAGCATGGTGTTCCAAATCTCACCGAGGGGGTGAGGGGCTGTACCACTGAAGATTACATTGTCATAAGTGTGGGTGTTTACGGTCATGTCCGTAGAGTAGGACTGGTTGCGGATGCCACCGCCATTGATACCACGGCGGGTTGAGTAATTAGCAATACCACGTGGCTCGGTGCCATCGGGCATGTCATCAATCGTGCGGGGGGAAGATGCTAAGGTGAAGAAATCAGACCAGCCTTCTCCCATCTGCTCGTCGTTACGAAGACAATTGCTGTTGCCAGGCCCACCTACCAGACGGGTAGATACACCGTGGCCCAGTTCGTGAGCAACGACACCGTTGTCAAAACCACCATCGCGGGGAGGTGGAGGGGTAAACTGAAGAGTGACGGATACACTATCTCCTGCTGCGACTGTATTGCGTAGGTTTACGCAGTCTTCAAAAGTAAGAAAGACACTGGGAATAGTAATGGTAAGTTCGGGGTTGCCATTTGTCATGTTTACTAGTCCTCCACGGTCTTCTCCAGCCATGGCATCGTTACAAATAATAACACCAATAGCCCCGGCTTCTTGAGCGTTGAAAACCTTCAAAGAGAAATTACACTCGCCACGCGTAATGAGGGCGATTTTACCCGTCAGGTCATTTGTGATTTCAGTACAACCGATAGCAGGCTCCGCAATAGCAACCTGCCCCGTTACGGGGTCAGAGCCAATGACGGGCCCAAAATCAGCTGTGCCAGTTGTAAACGGTCCGGCGATTGAGGCCGGAGAGGTTACCCGCATGCTACTAGCGTTTGAAGTCCAGAGAAACATTTGCATTAAACCAGAAGAACCATCAGCTGGAGTACGAAAGTTAGCGTTGTTTGTTCCGGAGCCATCCTGAACTTCAACACGAACTTCATCACGGTCTTGGCCTTCGCCGGTGTAATTGTTGCGCTGGAAGTTACCAGCAGCTTCGTTGAAACCTGCATGGTACAACCAGTCGTGCATCACGTTGGTGAAGTAAAAAGTCTGCACCATTGCTGCGGGAAGAAGTGTGTCGATGTTATCGGCTGGTATTTCATCTTCAAAAAAGAAGTCGAAGACCAAGCTGTCACCACCATCGGCTACAACATTTGTTTCGGGTATGTCGTCTCCTTCCGTATCGGGGTAAGACCAAGTGTTGTTACCACGGGTAATGGTGAATTCGGGTCCCTCCTGGCCATTTGTATCATGCCAGCCGAAAGGAGAGGCTACGGGGTCCGCAGGGCTTATCTCCATAGTACGCTCACCGTGAATGGGTGATTCTACACCAAAACGAAAAACGTTGTAACGGCTTTCTTCTACAACGGCACTCTCAAAGATTTGCTCGCTTACGGGGAGCGCTTTAGAGGTCACGTTAGCGCAGGCGTTGTCGTAATTGTGCTCATGGTTTGGGCTGCCAAAGTCGCACTTCAATACTTGGTTGGCCTGTTGCAGGATGTTGCCATTTTCTGCATCCACCACAACGTACCAGACGTCGGAATCGCTGGCGTGGCGGTCAATCACTACGCGGTAGGCGAGGCGCGGGCCTGCTTGGGTTACGTAGTATGCCGAACGAAGACGAATAGGCTCCGGGCTTACGGCGGACCAACTGTAGAGTGCATCCTGGCCGTCCGTTCCGGCGGCGATAGGGGTGCCAAAAGCAGCAGTGACCGCATTCACCGCAGCACTAATAGCCGTTTGGGCGCTCACCGCAGGTGCAGGGGAGGGGACGGCGGCAAGGCCGGTCGCAAGATCGCTCGTACGGTACACCAGTTTGTCGCCCCGGAAGTGAAGCGAAGCCTGGGCGTTGAGGAGCGGCAAGCCGTGCAACTCCTGCCGTACGTAGATGTGGCGGGTGCCGCTGGGGCTGGCGTAGTTGTCGGTGACCTTTAGGTCGTCAACGTCGGTAGCTTCGAGGCCGAAGGTGGCGTACTCTTTCCGGAGGTAATCCAAGGCGATTTTGCCGTCGTTCTGGGCGAACAATGTAGAGGTCGCTCCCAGCATTAGCAAGAGGAGCAAGTGGGTAAAATTTGTTTTCATATTTAAGTATGGACGGTGAAAGATTTGGTAGAATTAATGCCAAAGCTAATAAATGGTTGTCACCTCAACTATATCCGTGGCCTTTCTCTTTAGTAAATGTTAAATATTTGTCGGTACTTCGGCGTATGGAAGACATTTTATTGAGGTACCGATGCCTCCTCGCCCTGCTCTTAATAAGCCTTTTCTGCACCTGCGGCCGCGCCCAAACCGCTGACCGCGAACTGCGCGGCATCTGGATGGCCACCGTGCTGAACATCGATTACCCCCAAACGCCCACCCCTAGCGCCGCCACGCTGCAGGCCGATTTCAAAAGCCAGCTCTACCGCCTTCGCCAGGCGGGGATGAACGCCATTTTTGTACAGGTCCGTTCGGCAGGAGATGCCATCTACCCCAGCAAGCTTGCGCCGTGGAGTGAGTGGCTCACCGGCGAACAGGGCAAGGCCCCGGTCAGCAATTTTGATCCCCTGGTCTACATGATCGAAACGGCCCACGCCCAGGGCGTCGAACTCCACGCCTGGGTGAACCCCTACCGCGTTGCGATGACGCTGGACAGCCTGGACAAAGCCCCCAACCACCTGCTGAACACCCACCCGGAATGGTGCCGCGCCTACAACGGCCGCCGCTACCTGGACCCCGGCCTGCCCGAAGTCCGCGCCCACCTCGGCGAAGTGATCGATGAACTCGTAGCTAACTACGACATCGACGGCGTTCATTTCGATGATTATTTCTACCCCTATCCCGCCGCTGGCCAGCCCTTCCCCGATCAGGAAACGTTCGCCCGCTACGGCCGCAGCCAGCAACTGGCTGACTGGCGGCGGAGCAACGTAAACACCTTCGTCTCCGAAACCCACCAACGCATCAAGGCGAAAAAGCCCTGGGTACATTTCGGCATCAGCCCCTTCGGCGTCTGGCGTAACCAAAGCCAGGATCCCGCCCGGGGCAGCGCCACCCGCGCTTCCGTGAGCAGCTACGACGACCTCTACGGCGATGCCCTCCACTGGGCCAATAACGGAACGGTAGATTACCTGCTGCCCCAACTCTACTGGAGTATGGACTATGCCCCCGCCGGCTACCGCGTTCTGGCCAACTGGTGGGCCGCCAACACCCCCGCCAAAACGATGCTCTACGCAGGCCACGCCGCCTACAAAGTCGGTACCGATGCCGCCGACCCCGAGCCCTGGAATACGCTGGAAGAACTGCCCACCCAAATCGCTTACAACCGCCAGCTTCCGGCGATGCGCGGCAGCGTCTTTTTCAGCACAAAATCAATCCTGCTCAACCCCGCAGGCCTCGCCCAGCGGATGGCCGACGTATTTCCAGCACCCGCCCTGCTGCCCGAGCGGGTTGCGCCTACGCCCGTTGTGCCCCGCAAAGTAAAAGTGTATAAGCCCAGGCGTACCGATAAGGGGACGCTGCTGGTCTGGGAAGTCAATAAAAAACTCCCGGAGGAGGATTTGCCGTATTACTACGCCATTTACCGTTCCAGCCCCTCAACTCCGCCAACGCTGCTGCATAAAACACCCTACGGCCAGGGGTGTCACCGCCTGCATTATTACGATGAGGCGGCGGATGAGGCGGTGAAGTATGGCTACCAGGTGGTGCCTTTGGATCGGTGGCATCGGGCGCTGGTGGGCCAGGTAGTAAAGAAGTAAAGGTTAAAAGGGGGGAAGGAAGTAAAGGTTGAAAGGGGGAAGGAAGAAGGGGCTGCCGCTACTACCACTCACTTCGCTGCGCTTGTTCGCCTTTGGTGAGCAAGCGAAGCGCTACGAACGGCACTTGCGGCAGCGACTCCCGACTCCCGACTCCCGACTCCAAACTCCAAACTCCCTCACTCCGCCACCTGCACCTGATCCGCCTCCAACA
>CAYWMW010000293.1:0-1584 GCA_964458975.1 uncultured Lewinella sp.
ACTCCAGACTCCAAAACTCCAGACTCCCATACTCTCCCTATATTGCACACATGGAGCACCAACTAAACCAGCCCCGCACCATGAACGGCTGGGCGCTTTTCGACTGGGCCAACTCAGCCTTCGCACTCGTGATTACTACGGCGATCTTCCCGCCGTACTTCGAGACGGTGGTGGACGAGGAGTTCACCGTACTGGGCCTGGGTTTCAGCAACAGCTCGTGGCTGGCCTTCACGATCAGTGTTAGTTACCTCATCATTGCGGTCTTGTCTCCCCTGCTGTCCGGCATTGCGGATGCGGGCGGGCGGCGGAAGTTTTTCCTTCAGATTTTCACCGCCATTGGTGGCATCGCCTGCCTGAGCCTGTTTTGGTTTCAGGGCATGGGCGATCTCGCGCTGGGCACCCTCGGCTTCGCGCTGGGCCTCATCGGCTTTGCGGGCGGGCTCGTGTTTTACAATAGCTTTTTACCCGTCATCGCTACGCCGGACCGCTTCGACAAGCTGAGCGCGAAGGGCTTCGCCATGGGATACATCGGCTCGGTGTTGCTGCTGGTACTCAACCTGGCGATGGTACTGAAGCCTGAGTGGTTCGGCATTCCGGATGCGGGCATGGCTACGCGGCTGGCCTTCGTCACGGTGGGGCTGTGGTGGTTGCTCTTTGGGTACATCGCTTTTTCGCGGCTTCCGGACGACGTGCGCAAGCAGAGTGCGGGCATCGCCGACGTGAGCCGGAAGGGTTGGAACGAGTTTCTCTCCGTTTGGCAGCGGGTGAAGGCTTCGCCGCCGACGCTACGGTTTTTGGGCGCGTTCTTCAGCTATTCGGCGGGGGTGCAGACGGTTATTTTCCTGGCTTCGCTGTTTGCCGCCAAGGAGCTTGGGTTTGAGACGAGTGAGTTGATCCAGGTCGTCCTCATCCTCCAGATCGTGGCCATCGGCGGAGCGTATTTGGCGGCGAGCGTGAGTAAGCGGTATGGAAATAAGACCGCGATCTACTTTCAGCTCCTCATTTGGTTTTTCATTTGTCTGGCGGGCTATTTCGTGCAGGGCAAGACTGCTTTTTACGGCGTTGCGGCGGCGGTCGGGCTGGTGATGGGCGGCATCCAGAGCATGAGCCGGAGCACCTACGCCAAGCTCATTCCTACCCGGGAAGACGTGACGAGCTACTTCAGCTTCTACGACATTCTCGAAAAAGTGGCCATCGTTGGTGGTACGTTCATCTTTGCGCTGCTGGATTTGCTCACGGGCAGTATGCGGCTCAGTTTGCTGGCGCTGTCGGCCTTTTTTGCGCTGGGGATGGTGATTCTTTGGCGGTTTGAGTTGCCGGAACCGGGGGGAAGGGAGTAAAGAGTAAAGGGGGAAGGAGTAAGGGGGGAAAGAGACGTTCCTACCTTTACTCCTTTCCCCCTTTACTCCTTTCCTCCTTTACTTAGGGCGCGGCCGCAGGTGCTGTGAAAGGTAAAAGGCACGGTCTCCTCGACGGATGGGACCTGTTGATGACGGAAACTACCGGAACCAAACCCAACAAACGGCTAATGAGAGGGGTTGCTCCAATAGCGAACTACCCTACGCTGCGAGTTGCGAGGGGTTG
>CAYWMW010000293.1:1684-5708 GCA_964458975.1 uncultured Lewinella sp.
CGAGTTGCGAGGGGTTGCGCTGATGGCTAACGCCATCAAGCTCCACCCCTCGCTAGGCTAGGCGTCCCTCCGGGACTAGGCCGCCGTGGCCCATACCCCGCATTTATCCTTTCTTTGCACCTGCGGCCGCGCCCCTTTATTCCCTTCTTCCTTTCCCCCCTTATTCCCTTCTTCCTTTCCCCCCTTATTCCTTTCCCTCCTTTCCCCCCTCACTATGCTCACCGAAGACTACCTGAAAAGCTGGACCCCAAACGCCCCGAATCGCCTGAGCGAATACGCCACCGGTACAACCAGTTGGGTGGTCGGCCTGCCCCCCGAGCGCGCCCTGGAGATGGAGGCCGTAGACGTGAGCCGCCTGCTCTACCAGCGCCTCGGCGAAGCGGCCTACAGCGCCTGTCTCGATCCCGCTGCCGCCTACCCCTCGCCCGTAGCGAACGAGCCCAACGGCAACTGGCTGAAGACCACCCACACCGTCGGCGTCAACGTGCGGACCATCGGTGATTTCTGGAAAGTGCTCCACTACGCCATCACTTTGCCCGACCATATTCGTGGCGTTCACCTGCTGCCGATCTGGGAGCCGGGCGTAGTTGGCAGCCTCTACGGCATGGCGAGCTGGGAGATCAACCCCGAGTTTTACAGCAAGGATATGCTGCGGATGTTCCCCCACCTCAGCGCCATCGAAGACCAGCTCGCCGTGGTCGTCAACTTCCTCCACGCCCTCGGCAAAGTGGTCGGGATGGACGTCATCCCCCACACCGACCGCTACAGCGAAATAGTGCTCGCCAACCCCGACCTCTTCGAATGGCTGCTCCGCGACGACCTCGAAATTCTGGACCACCGCGAATACCTCCACGAAGAAGTCCAGGGCGCCATCTACGACTGGCTCCAGGCCCGTGGCCCCGCCCAACCCGCCTACGGCATGGTCGGCGAACTCTGGCAACTGCCCGAAGCCGACCGCCTGAAGATCTTCTTCGGCGAACCCAAAGACTACGGCGGCCGCCAGGCCCGCCGCGTAGACCTCATCGACTGGCTCTACCGCCGGGGCTTCGAGCCCGCCCCCGCCACCATGGCCCCACCCTACCGGGGCCTCGAAGTAGACCCCCGCCCCGAAGCCATGACCACCGACGCCGCCGGCCGCGTCTGGCGAGACTACCGCCTGACCGAGCCGACCGAAATGAGCCGTGCCTTCGGCCCCCTCACCCGCTACAAACTCTACGCCCGCAAAGACGACAACCAGGACTGGGCCATCGATTTCGAGCAGCCCCGCCCCTTCGTCTGGCAATACCTCACCCAACACTACGCCGCCCAGCAAGCCCGCTACCACTTCGACTTCATGCGCGGAGACATGAGCCACGTGCAGATGCGGCCCGACGGCGTACCCGCTAGCCTCCTCACTCCTGCCACGCCTACCCTGCCACGAGCGGAGCGAGCTGCCTCGTCTCCCCTCTCCGCTGAGCCGAAGGCGAAGCTTGACGGAGAGGGGTCGGGGGTGAGGTTACGAGCGGAGCGAGCTGCCTCCTCTCCCCCTCCTACCCCGCCAAGCTTCCGCGTAGCGGATACACCATCAGTAACCCCGGACGCAGCGCAGCGAAGTCCGGGGGCGGCCCCGCCTGCCCCACCTACCACGTCTCCCCTCTCCCCAGGAGAGGGGCCGGGGGAGAGGGACTTCTACGACCCCCTCCAAGCCGTAAAACAATCCATCCAACTCCACGCCCCCCACTTCGCCTACTTCGCCGAATCCTTCCTCACCGCCCCCGGCTACATGGCCTACGGCGACGAAGTGGAGCACCTCACCGCCAGCCAGGCCGAAGTCACCCTCGGCAACCTGCAAAGCACCGTGCCCGGCACCGAAGACTTCTGGGCCATGACCAACCACTACCTCGACGTAGCCACCACCACCCCCGTCACCCCCGCCTGGACGGCCATCACCGGAGATAAAGACGACCCCCGCTTCGACCTCTTCCACCACTTCGGCGAGCTGGCCCGGATGTTCACCGGCCTCTTCCTCGGCACCCTGCCCCTCTACTTCAGCCTCGGCTACGAACAGCGCGACCGCCACCTCGACCGCTGGCCCAACGAGTACTACTCCAAACTCTACGTTTTCCAAGAAACCAGGGGGGATAAAATGGTCTCCGGCCCCTTCCGCTGGGGCAACAACCTCAACCTCTTCGCTAAACTTACCGACTTGCACCAGTTTGCGGCGGGCATCATGGCTCACCTCGGCGCGCCGGAGGTCTTATCCGTCGGCTCCGCTGATGAACCCGTACTCGCCTGGCTCCGCCCGGCCTCCGATGGGGACGGGGCTTACCTCTTCGTCGCCAGCTTCGCGGCAACCGCGCTTGAGCTCGTCCGTGTCTCCATCCCCCAGCCGTGGACGGCAGCGGATTTACTGTTTACTACGGATGAGAGTAGCCACATCTTAAGTCCGGTGGTGGACGGGGAGGTCGTTTTGGTTGGGTTTAGTGGGGGGAGGTGTTATCGGGTTCAATAATGACTAAATACAAAATCACCTAACCATCAAACGCTGCGTTAGCACTTTATCGCCAATTTCTACAAGCAGATAGTATACCCCCGGAGCAGACCCGGTCAGATCAATCGACTGCCCAAGAGAAACATCTCCTTCTCTAACCAATTGGCCTAAACCCGAGTAAACCTTAAACGATGCAGGGCGGCCCGCTTCACCATCCCAGATAAACTGAAACTCCCCCGCCGAGGGGTTGGGGGAGACCAGGGTGGCCCGCTCGGGTAGGGGTTGCTCGCGGCTGGAGACTAGTTCGTCTTCGGCGAAGAGTAAAATATAACCTTGAAATAGTTCTTTTACGGGAGAATAGGTGAGGCCGGATGAGGCTATTATGTTGGGGGCTACTACTTTGGTGTCGAAACTAAAGTAATACTGCGGAGCTTGATAAGTATATACGAACTCGTTATTTAAGTCAAAGTCATAACCCGCAATGTATATCTTGGAAGGATCGGTTGATAATTGGCCTGACACCAAATCTGTTATCTCTGTACTTCCTCCTGTGTATAAACGATCATGGGTTAGACTATAGGTTAATGCACGCATCGAATTAAACGTAGCAGAGTTCATTTCGACTGAAAGAAAGAGTGAGTCCTTCACAATACAGTTTAGATTCTCGTCTAATTTCATTACAATATTCCCTCGCTGAAAAACTGTATTCCTATTAAACTCTCCTGTTACGAATATTTCATTATTTTGGCTCTTACTAAAGTTTACAGACTTCCCTGTAAAATCCAATGCCGGAACCCTAACTCGCACCCATTCATCTCCATCATCATAAAGTTTATAAGTTCGGAAATGGTCCATTAACCAGTAATCTTCTACGTGCACTACATCTCTAACGGCCATATATCCATCAAAGATTGCAGACCTGAGGTGCGATAATGTATCATTGTACGACACTTCAACAGAATAAGTCCTAACTAAATTCGAGCCAATCGGCTGCAGTTGCCCTGTGATCATTATTCTGTCTTCAAATTGATTTAAGTTTACCAGCCAGATGAGGCTTCGGTCGTCATCCGGCGAGGCAGCAATTGTGTGCTCTTCTGTTATAGCATAGTTTTCATTCAGGAATCCAATCCATATAGAGTCACCGTTATTTCTTTTCACACCAAGAATGGCTATTTGATCAGCGATGATTTTGAGTTGGACATCCGCAAGTGTATCCGGCACAAGTCCTGTCAGGTCAGTCACACCCTCGTCTCCGGATACTAAGTCGTATTCAACGATAGAGAACCTGGTAGTAGGTCCTCCCAGGCCTTCTATCACCCCAAATACAACTTCTTGGTCTTCATTTGCGGGGATGACGTTCGTTACTTCTACGTTACTGGTTTCTGAGGTGTAAAGTAACTCTGCTATCAGGGCTTGGCTTTGTAGGCCCCCTGACAATAGACAGATAATAAAGAGAAATAAATACTTGATAGGCTTTTATTTTAAAGACATAACTTCTGCACGCTTTGAATTAAGGTGCACAAAAATTATGTCTCAAGACAACTAAGTACTAGT
>CAYWMW010000294.1:0-5701 GCA_964458975.1 uncultured Lewinella sp.
CGCAGAACTCACAAAGCAGACATAGAAAGCAAAGCTTCCGTACGTAAGGAGGCAACATTACCACGATACCACCGAACCACCCTACTTTCGCGTTATGCAAGAAACCATCGTCGCCATAGCCACGCCCACGGGGGAAGGAGCCATCGGAATTGTTCGTTTATCGGGCAAGGGCTGTATCTCTTTGGTGGATGATTTTTTTCCGGCGCGGACGCTGGTGCAAAGTGAAGCCAGAAGAGCATGGTTCGGTATCCTTACCGATGAGGAGGGTAGGGCGATCGACGAAGTCGTCGTCACCCTCTACCGCGCTCCGGCGAGCTATACGGGGGAGGACTCGGTGGAGATCAGTTGCCACGGCAGCCCCTTCATCCTCAGCCGGGTGGTGCAGCTTTGTTTGGATGCCGGCGCCCGGATGGCGGCACCGGGCGAGTTCTCCCAGCGGGCCTTCCTGAATGGGAAGCTCGACCTCAGCCAGGCGGAGGCGGTGGCCGACCTCATCGCCAGCCAATCCGCCGCAGCGCACCGGATCGCCCTGCACCAACTCCGGGGCGGCGTCTCCAACGAAATCAAAGACCTTCGCCAAAAGCTGATCGACTTCGCCAGCCTCATCGAGCTGGAGCTTGACTTCGGCGAAGAGGACGTTGAATTTGCCGACCGCGCCCAGCTCCGCGATCTGGTGGAGAAAATCCGCGCCCGCATCACCCAGCTCACCACCAGCTTCCGACTTGGCAACGCCATTAAGCTCGGCATCACAACGGTGATTGCCGGCCGGCCCAACGCCGGCAAGTCAACCTTGCTCAACGCCTTGCTCAACGAAGAGCGGGCCATCGTCTCCGACATTCCCGGTACTACGCGGGACACCATTGAGGAAACCCTCAACATCGGGGGCGTAACCTTCCGCCTCGTCGATACCGCAGGTATCCGCGAAGCCTCGGATACCATCGAGGCCATCGGCGTGGAGCGGGCCATTGAGCGAGTCAGGACCGGCCAGCTACTCGTCTACGTCTTCGACGTCATCGAGACCGATCCGGCCTCCCTCGCGACTGACCTGGACAAGCTATACCGGGAAGACCTCCAGCTGGTAGTTGTTGCCAATAAAATGGACCTCAACCCCTACACCAAGTACGAGCAGTACTTCGGCGAAGACTACACCGGAAAGTGGACGGTAGACAAGGAAGACTTCATCCCGATGGTCGCTAAAGACAAGGCCAACCTCGGCTACTTACAAGACCGTCTCCTGGCCGCAGCTACCGGCGGAACGGCCGGTTTAGACCAGCAGCAGGTCGTACTCTCCAACGCCCGCCACTACGATGCGCTCCGCCGGGCGGACGAGGCTCTGGTGCGAGTTCTCGATGGGCTGAACGTTGGCCTCAGTCAGGACTTTGTCGCTATGGACATCCGCCAGAGCCTCCGCGAACTGGGCGAAATCACCGGTGAAATTACCACAGATGATTTGCTGGGCAACATATTTTCCAACTTTTGTATTGGGAAATAGAGTGCTTTATTTCTCAAAAGGTGTACCGTTTGATTTTTATAAACTACCGTTCCGTAAATTTAATGTCACGTTGCAACTTTAACTCTTCGGCATAATGTTCCTGTTTTGTATCACTAAAATGCGCTGTTACCAGCCCTGTTCCTCGTTTTAAGCAGGAGTTTAATCAAATTAGTTTCAATTGGTTGCCGTGTTATTGAATCCTTAAGGTTTGTCTTGTCTTTCAACGACTTAGTTACTTTGTTGTATACTTATAGTCAGAAAACATAGAGTGCTATCTTTGCGCTCTATTATTTGAATAGAATTTCGAGAACTTACTACTCTCTTTGAATCAAAGGTTGCATAACGTGAATACATATAATTTTGAAGGTCAGTGTGCTGACGTTGACACTGCGGAAACTTTCCAGACAGAAATTAATACGCAGTCTACTGAGGCAAATCATCGTACTGATCTTGATGATAAATACGGCTTAAGCAGCTCGGAGTACCAGGCGCTGGTGGAAGATTGTGAAGAGTCCGTTGAAATGTACACCCACATTCACCACTTCCTCACTACCGACGCCGATGCCATCAGTTACCTCTTTTAAGGCTCTTCACGTTTACAACCTCCGAAAACCCTTAGACCCCTCCGGTACTTTAAAATATGCCCTTCTCGTCACCTCTGGCGAGTACGTCCACCGACGCGAACACCAGATCGTGTCGGTTCTTATTTTGGGGGATCGCCCTAGCGACCGTGCGGAGTCTTACATCAGGGTAAAAATACACTGCCGGGATAGTGGCGGCACGGCCCATCTGGCGATGAATTACTACGGCGCGGTAGACAACATCATGCCGATGCCCAAGTCTAACCTAATGGTTACGTCGGCCAAACAAATTACCCCCGCTGAGGAAGAGGACGTTCGGGCTAAGTTGAAAGATTGGCTGGGGCTTTAGCTGCAACTAATGTTAATCAAGCTCATTGAAGCTGTTACCCGAGAGCCTTACGAAGGCGTTGGAAGGGCAGAGCAACTAAAACATGAAATGTCGGGTTGTTGGTCCCGAAGAATTGACCAGGAACACAGGCTTGTTTATAAGGTTGATGAAGACAATCAGGTTTGCACCGTTATTACTTGTAGGAAACATTATTGATTCCTCGGCAAAACAAAAGCCCGTCCCCCCCGCGGAGGAGGAACGGGCAGAACACACTCAAAACGTCAACCTAAATTCATAAACGACAAGGGCGGCGGCCACCAACCGGTATTCTTTGCTTTCGGTCTTCATCTCGCTATCAACGGACTACTATTCCGGAGGGCCAAAGCGCGTTTGGGTGGTTGCCGCCAATACCCCGTCGTTATTTTTTGATACCAGGCTTGGATATTCCAACCATAACGCTCAAATTTCCCGACTCCCGACTCCCGACTCCCGACTCCAAACTCCCGACTCCCGACTCCCGACTCCCGACTCCTAAAGCCGGTCATACCGCCAGAGCTCCAGGTCCTCGATCATCCGGATGAGCTTATCTCCGTAGCGGGGGTCGGTAGCGTAGCCGGCTTTGCGGAGGCCGTGCGACCAGTTTTTGTAGTCGGTCTTTTTCAGGGAGAAGAGGCTTTTGTAGCGTGATTTCATCAGCACCTTTGAGTGCTCGCGGTAGCTTTCTTCGGGGGTCTCGAAGGTGCGGAAGAAGTCTTTGTGGTGGTCGTCGGAGTGATTGGAGCAGTGCCCTTTGCGGCATTTCTTGCTGAAGCACTTGATGCCGAAGTGGTTGTTGTTCTTCCGGGCGAGGGTGCTTCTGCCGGTCCCGCTTTCCAGCAGGCCCTGGGCCAGGGTGATGCTGGCGGGGATGCCGTGGGCTTCCATTTCAGCGAGGGCGACGAGCCTGAAGCGGTCTACGTAGGCGAGTTGTTTTTGCTGGCGGGCGGTCCATTCCTTTACGGGGGCGACGTAGCCGGTCAACTTTGCCTCAGAAGCTTCCTTTGCACCTGCGGCCGCGCCCGAAATCTGCGGCCCCTCAGCAGAATTACTAAATACGGAAGTCTCTTGCATCGTCAGCCAACTACCGCCTCCACCCACGGAGATGTTGAAGCTAAAATCCCGCTGGGTGAACAGGAGGGTGAGGCAGAAGAGCACCACCAGCTTCGTCCACGGGCTGGTGATCTGCTTATGAATTCGCCGGTACAGCTCTTCAAAGAAGAGTTTCCAGCCAGCGGGAATGGGAAGTCGAGCTTGTTTCATTTTGTTTGAATTGTGGACGCAAGGTAGAGGCTTTGTTTTAAAATTGCAACAATTCAGTAAATTTGTTTTAAAAACATGTTGAATTGTTTGTTTTACCCCCGCGCTTTAATCAAGCCTTAACCCTTTCTTAAGAAGCCCCGCCCGCATGGAAAGCTACCTTTGTAGCAAAGTATAATCCCGCTACCTTATGAAACAGTTTTTTTTCGCCTTACTGATTACCATTTGCGCCGTTTCCTCCGCCTTCGCCCAGAAATACGGGCACGTTAACTTCGGCAACCTCCTCAGCCAAATGCCCGACGTGAAGACCGCCGAAGCAGGCCTGCAGGCCTACGAGAAAGAGGAGATCGCCACGGGGGAAAAGATGGTTACCGACTTCAAGAAGCACTACGCCGAGATAGAGGCAAGGGTGGGGGACATGACGCCCAAACAGCTCCAGGCCGAAAAGGCAAAACTTGAAAAAGAACAGGCCGCCATCCAGCAGTTTGAGCAGGGCTTGCCCCGAAAAATCGAGATGAAACGCCAGGAACTACTTGGCCCCATTATCAAGAAAGCCAGGGACGCGGTTAATGCGGTGGCCAAAGAAACGGGCTACCAGCTCGTCTTCGATTCCTCTATTTTTGGCAACGTACTCTTCGCCGAAGAAGCTACGGATATACTGCCGGTGGTGAAAACGCGGCTGGGCATTGAGTAGGATTTGCCTACCGCATATCCTCCAGCGGCCGCCCCTTGAGTAAATCTTCCACTACGGTGCCCGACTCGTGAAAGCTCACAATTTTCCCCCGCCCGTTCACCCGGACGGCGTAGGGCAGGTAGCCCACGCAATTGAGGCGCAGGCAGGTTTTCTCCGTGCCCTGATAAATGGGTAGGGCAAGACCTTCCCTCTCTACGAGTGCTTCAATGAAATCTCCCTGGCTGAAGCGGGAAATGGCCACCAGGTCAAAAGCTGCTTGCTGATCCGGCGGGGCGGCCTGGTAAATACTGTCTAGCCGAATCAACTTTTCTTCGCCGTAGAAGCCTCCCCAGAAGTAAATGAGCAGGTCTTTGCCCGGCGTTCTTTTGATGGTGGTGAGTTCACCCTTTAGATCTTTGACCGGCACTTGTTTGTAGGTAAGGTCGAGCTCTGCGGTAAGGGCCAGCCCCCGTCCATTTTCCAGGCGTTCGACGACGATGGATTTATAGTCTTCGGCGATAGACCGCAAGACGTATTCCTGCTTTCCTACCCGAAACACGGTCTGCCGGCTCACCGGCCCGATGCATTCCATATCCATCACGATGGGCATGGTGTCGTTGCCGGGGGTGGTGAGCAGCAGCTGATCGGGCTGTGGTTCGTAGTCTTTGAAGTCCCACTCAAATGCCGGTCCGGTGGTGTGAACGATGGCGATGCGGACGGAGTCTCCGCCGAGGACAATGTCCGCCGCAGGAATCTCTACCTGCACCCGTTGCTGGCGATTTACGAGCATGATGTTGGTTTCCGGGGCAATGGAGTCAAATTTACGCTCCCAACCAGGGTATTGCTGGCGCGCGCGGTAGCCCGTTGGCGAATCGTTCATCTCGTACCATATACGGTTGCTGCGGAATTTTACGTACTGGCCTTCCCTGAAAATGGTGTCTTTAGCGTCCCAGACCCTGGCCCAGCCAACGGAGTCTTCGACCTGGTAGTACATCTGTTTGTAGCCGTAGGAGAAGCTGTGGATGTTCCTGTCCAGTTGAATTTCTCGCACCAGCGCATCAGACTGAAAGTCGGGCGCGCAGGTACTGAAGACACACATCAGAGTAAAAAACAAGACAACTAACAGGTGGGCGGGTTTCATTTGCGCAAGATCGGACGCTGGGCGGGCGCGGGCAACGGTTGGGGTGTGAATGATTGGTTAAATGTATGGGTGAAGGACTGTGCTCCGAGGCGGCGCTCAGCGCCGCTCCGGAAGTAAGATTTCTCACGTGTGTAACCCCGGACTCCGCTCCGCTGCGTCCGGGGTTAACATAGTGTAGTCGCTACGCGAC
>CAYWMW010000295.1:0-5633 GCA_964458975.1 uncultured Lewinella sp.
AATCAACGATGTCGCTAACCAGCAGGTCCTGACCAAGTGCGTTGTCTTCCAGGAAAGTACTACCGGGGCAAGGACAAGCCGGGTGAAGGCTGCTGTTAAGGATGACGTTGATAAAGCTTGTTTGGCTGATAACCGGACCCTCAGTGTCAGTATCACAAGGATCAGTAGTTTGAGCAAACAAAGAAAGCCCGCCCAACAAGAGCAAGCATAACAGGCCAAACCGGCCTGTGAGGTTGTAAAGTGTACGCATATGGTCGTTTATTCAGAGATTAGAAAACATGAAATAGGGTTAGTAGAGGGGGGGGTACTCTACGTTTCCGAATTCAAAGGTAATAAATTATTACTCCTACCTACAACGAAATGTATGTTATTGAGAATATTTTTTTTCTAGGAGCCAACTTTTTATTCCTTAACCGGGAGCTTGCTTCCCATTGCCTCAGCCGAAAAAGTACATGTTTAAACGCATTTTCAGTTCTGGTAATTGAACCCGGCACTTCTCTGAAGAGCGCCGTAAATATGAAAATTCGTGTACAAAACACTTCCGTCGTATACTTCAACAAGGCTTTGCAGACATTCTCCTTCACAACCTGCATTGCACCCGCGTCCGCGCCCTATATTTGTGCAACTTTTAGATTTCGTTTCGCAACTCTTTATCATTTGAAAGGTGTTGTGCGGCAAACCACAATGAGAACAATGAGTTTTATTGAAGAATTGGAATGGCGGGGCATGTTGCACCAGCTAACCCCCGGTATTGAAGAGCACCTGAGCACGGCCCCTCGTAAGGCATATATAGGTTTTGACCCCACTGCCCCTTCCATGACCATTGGCAACTACGTTCAGATCATGTTGCTTACGTTGTGGGCCCGTGCTGGACATCATCCGGTGGTCCTCTTCGGCGGTGCTACCGGGCGCATCGGAGATCCGAGTGGAAAAGACAAAGAGCGCCAACTTAAGACTTACGAAGAGCTTGACTCTAACCTTGAGTTTCAGCGGCAGCAAATGCTGCGCTTACTGAGTGCGGGTTTAAGGGGCGCGGCCGCAGGTGCTGAGAAAGTTGAAGAGGCCAAGTTCTCCGTAGTGAACAACTACGACTTCTATAAAGACATGAACGCGCTGGATTTTCTGCGCAACGTCGGCAAAACCCTAACCATTAGTTACATGATGACTAAGGATTCGGTAAAGAACCGCCTCGAAACCGGTATGTCTTTCACGGAATTCAGCTACCAG
Organism: uncultured Lewinella sp.; assembly: GCA_964458975.1. Lineage (GTDB taxonomy): Bacteria > Bacteroidota > Bacteroidia > Chitinophagales > Saprospiraceae > Neolewinella. The sequence goes on from CAYWMW010000295.1 coordinate 1,228, forward strand.
TTGCTGCAGGGCTACGATTTTCAGTGCCTCTACGAACAGGAAGGCGTAACTATCCAGATGGGAGGTTCGGACCAGTGGGGCAACATCACCGCCGGCACCGAATTTGTGCGCCGTAACCTGGAAGGCAAAGCCTACGCCGTCACCACTCCCCTACTGACGAAGGCCGACGGTTCTAAATTTGGCAAATCTACCGCAGGTAACATCTGGCTGGACCCGGACATGACCAGCCCTTACGACTTCTACCAGTTCTGGCTTCGCTCCGACGATGCTGACATCGCCAAGTACCTTAAATACTTCAGCCTGCGCAGCAAAGAAGATATTCTGGCGGACTGTGCCGTATTTGAAGGTGGCGATGCAGAATTTCGCGACATCAGAGCCGTAAAGGTTCGCCTGGCCGAAGAACTCACCGAGCGCGTCCACGGGGCGGAAGGCCTGGCGACCGCCCTGCGCGTAACCAACCTTATGTTTGGCAAGGGTGCAGCAGAGGATGTTCGTGCGCTCGACGCTAAGACCCTCGGCTTCATGGCTACCGAACTGGATTCGTTTACCGCCCCCTCCGAAATTCAGTCCGGAGAAATGCTGCTGATCGATTTTCTGGCCGAGGCTGGCATTCTGGCCAGCAAGTCAGAAGCTAAACGCGCAATTCAGGGAAATGCCATATCCATTAATAAGGATAAGGTCGCGGATGTGGCGGCTACCATTTCTGGTGCAGACCTGCTCCATGGCAAGTTCATGATGGTGAACAAAGGGAAGAAGAATACTTATATGGTGGTGGTAGAATAAGGTTACTAACGAAGAACTGGTTTAAACTTTTCGTTCGCGACCTTGTCCGAACCCTGATGGCTACTGACTTCGTTGCAAAAATCCTCATTTAGCTACGGCTAAACTCCGGTTTTCGCGCCTAGTCAGTAGCCATCAGGGCTGCGGAACGGCCAGCTCAGAAAAGTTTAAATCAGTTCGAACTGGTTTTGACCAAACGGCAAATTTGCGAAAATTCGCTAACTTGCGCCTCATTAAAATACTAACCAATGACATTCGAAGAATTCGACGCTGGCGTAAAAGCCGCTGCAGCTAAAGCACCAAAGCTGGGCAAGAGCCTCAAGCTTGACCTGGGGGAAGGCATCATCCACATTGACATGACGGGAGATGAAGCCGTTATCACCAACGAAGACGCCGAAGCAGACACCGTAGTAACCACCACCGTTGAAACCCTGGATGCCTTGCGCAAGGGAGACCTCAACCCGATGATGGCCATGATGGGTGGAAAAATCAAGATCAAGGGTGATATGGGCCTGGCGATGAAATTGCAAGGTTTACTTAGCTAGCCGACTAAGATGATCCACTCTTAGATAGCTCTCCGTAAATACTTGCGGAGGGCTATTTTTTTGTCCGTAAGCTTTACGCTGCTTTTTAAAAGCTAAGGCTCTACCCTGTCATTCTCAAGACAAAAAGCGGCTTGAGCTAAGATTTCAGTTAATCTTAAAGCGAATAAAGCCCTAAAAGACGGTCATTATTTTAGGCCAACAAAAGCAAAAGCCTATTTTATGCGTTTAAAGACTGAATTCCATCAATTGGTAGTTCATCAAATTTTTTTGGCCCATGCGTTTTCTGTACCTGTTTGTAATTTTCCTGTCGCTGCCCAGCCTCCTCCTTGCCACCCACAACCGGGCGGGCGAAATTATTGTGCGGGCGGATGGAGACTGTAGCGATATCAATAACCAGTTACGGGCTTGCGCGACCATCATCACTTACACCGAGATTGAGCAAACTGAGGTTGATCGTGAAGAACTGGTCATTAGTTGGGGAGACGGAACAACGGATACGATACGACGAGATCGCGAGACCCTGCTTGGCAACGGAATCAAGCGCAACGAGTACACACTTTGCCATCGGTTCCCCGGTTTTGGACGCTATTTCATCAGTTTTCGGGACGCGAACCGGGTAGCAAACATTATAAATATCAACGGCACGCAGTCCGTCAATATCCCCTTCAGCGTTTATACTGCCTACACGCTGGCCAATCCGATTTTGAACGGTTGTAACAGCTCACCGGAGCTTACCCAATCCCCCATTGAAAACGCGTGTATCGGCTCGGTCTGGACGCATAACCCCGGAGCCTTTGATGTAGACGGAGACAGCCTTGCCTTTGAATTTACGGTGCCGCAGCGAGCACCCGGTGTTCCGATTGCGAATTACACGCCGGTTAATGCTGGTACGGGCGCGCTGTCCATCAACGAAGAAACGGGGCAAATCACCTGGGATGCACCTGCCATTTCTGGCGAATACACCCTGGCTTTTTTGGTAAAATCTTTCCGCAACGGCATTCCTTTAGACACTTTGGTGCGAGACATGCAAATTTTTGTTGCAGAGTGCGCCAATGATCCGCCCGAAATTGAAATACCGTTTGAAGAAATATGCGTGGTGGCGGGTGAAATCATTCAATTCGACGTCATCGCGACCGCACCTATGACGGATACCGATCAGGAAGTTAAGCTTACCGCAAGCGGCCGCCCTTTTGATTTTCTGGGGAATGGGGCTACTTTCACTCCGTCGGATAGCATCTGGCGGCCGGATCCGGAGACGAAAACCTTTAGATGGAGGACCGACTGCTCGCACATCAGTAATCAACCTTATTTTGTTGTTTTCAGGGCCGAAGATGATTTTTTCAGCCCGACTAGTGGGCTCTCAACCGTCCGGGTGATTTCCATCAAGGTAGTAGCCCCTCCTCCGGAGGGCTTACAAGCATCAGCGGAAGATGACTTCATTACCCTGACCTGGGATAACCCCTACGACTGTGAAGAAAGTACAGATCCTCTTTTCCTTGGTTTTACGGTATGGCGGCGAGAAGGAAGTAATCCCTTTATCGTGGATACTTGCCAAACCGGACTTGCCGGACAGGGCTACACCCAGGTAACACCACGGGAGACGAGCGAAATACTGGATGGCAGGTACGTCTTCGTTGATGAAGATACCGAGCGTGGTAAGACTTATTGTTACCGTGTACTCGCCCTTTTGGGGCGGCCCATCGTTAACCTCGGGCTGATCTTTGAGGAAATCGAGTCGATTCCTTCAGAAGAGGTCTGTGTACAGCTTGCGCGCGAGATACCGCTGCTTACAAAAGTTGACGTAACCAGTACGGACAATACCACTGGAGGCATCGACGTCTGCTGGATCAGGCCGAATCCCCTGGCCCTGGACACTATTCAAAACACAGGCCCCTATCGTTACGTGCTCAGCCGCGCAGAAGGGCAAACTACCGACCGTACGGCTTTCAGCCAGGTCGCTTCCTTTGAACGGCAGTTCTTTGGTGCTTCGATTGATACTTGCTTCACCGACACCAACTTAGATACGGAGGGCCAGGCCTATTCCTACCTGATAGAGCTTTTTGTGGAGAACGAGAATGATCCGATAGGAGAAGGACAAGCCGCTACCTCCATACGCCTTAGCGGTAGCCCTACTGATAACGCGAATGAACTGAGCTGGACAGCCACCACCCCGTGGACAAACGTGAGCTACGACGTCTTTCGCCAAGAGCCCGGTGGCACCACCTTCGATTTTCTGTCTACGACTTCAGTCCCTACTTTTCGGGACGAAGACCTGGAAAACGGAGAAGAGTACTGTTACTACATCTTAGCTGAAGGGACTTATAGTGTGGATGACATCCCCAGCCCACTCCTCAACCGCAGCCAGGAGCTTTGCCTCAGGCCATTTGATAACGTTCCGCCGTGCCCTCCGCCCCTCGAAGTAGTCAGTGTTTGTGACCGAGGGGTAGACTGTACTGATTCAGACAATCTGTTTAACACCCTCAACTGGGTCGTACCAGATGAAGTTTGTGGAGATGATGATGTTGCGGGCTACCGCATTTACTTCTCCGCTGATAGTGCAGGCAGCGCCGTACAGGTTGCAGAAATTCTAGGCGCGGATGTCATCACTTTTGACCACTTCCCTGAGTCTGGAATTACAGGCTGCTACACCATTAGTGCGTTTGACCTTAACGGTAACGAAGGTGAGCGCGGTGAGGAGGTTTGTGTCACCAATTGCCCAATCTACGAACTCCCGAATGCTTTCACCCCTAACGGAGACGGGCAGAACGATCTTTTTGTCCCCCGTGGTCGTTGCTTCGTGGAACGGGTTGAATTCCAGGTGTTTAACCGCTGGGGAGCGCTGGTTTTTGAAACTGAAGACCCCGCCATTGAATGGGATGGGCGGAACCTGGCTGGAGAGCCTCTCCCCTCCGGAACGTACCACTACGTAGCAAAAATATTTGAGCAACGCCTGGAAGGTATCACTATTGCAGCGGAGCCTCTATCTGGCTTTATCGAGCTTTTTGCTGGGGAGGGGAACTAGTACACTAGCCAAAAAACTTAAGTAACCGCCACTCCTTCCGCAAGTTGTTCCACATTCCC
>CAYWMW010000296.1:0-4187 GCA_964458975.1 uncultured Lewinella sp.
GGGGTGGCTACCATCCCGTAAGTGGGAATCGAAAATTTGGTTACACATATGAAGACGGGGTTTTTGTGCTATATACTCAGGGAGCTGATCGTACCACGACATGGTACCACTCTATGGGTAATAGCGAAACGGCTTTCAATCAAGCTGATTTATTATGGAGAGCGATGCAAAATTCTTTCAAAAATTTTATTGAAGATAATAACGGCGAGTTAATCACTTCAAACCCTTTCGGTGAAGAAATCAAACGTCCAAACTGGGAAGCCATCAGAAACCAACTAATTTCCTCCACACCAATAACAAGCGTACCATGCAATTAATAAAACATGCTTTAACCCTCACGAAAATATTTTCCTCAAAATTATTTTCGATAGTTATTGTCTTTTCAGCTGCCTATACTTACAGAAGCTACATTGGAGTTCTTGACAACCTTGAAAAGATAAATTCTTTTTCGATAATATTTATAGCTGCATACTTTTTGGGCATATCGGCGGTGTGGACAATTGTATACTTTGTCACTTGTGTAAAATGGAAGTTTAATGAAAGCTGGTACAGAACGACTGCTTTATGGGTGATAATGTACGCTGGGTTTTGGATATTCGCTCTAGGTGACAAATTGTATCGTTATGAGGCATGGGACACTTCTAAGTTGGCGTTAGAAGTTATGCTAGGCACCGTGAAAACTTTGCCGTCGCTTTTGATCTTTCTTCTAATTTACGTAAAAATGCCTCCTAATTTATTTCCTTTTAGCGGAGAAGGCGATAAGCCAGAAGTCCTAGATGCTGAATTAGCTCGCTCTTCGCGAGATGCAGAGTAGCGCATTATGTCAGATATACGGAGTGCCGGAGCCAAAACCTCCGGCGCTCTTTTCTATCCCTAAACCAGTTCAATATCCACCAGGATATCCAGCAACAAGAAAAAAACAGCGTAAACTTCTCCCGTAACCTTCCTAAAAAACCGAAGGAACCCCAGTACTTCCCCAAAAACCAACACATCCACGGCCCCACAACATCCTTTAACAATCTTTTGCACCTGCGGCCGCGCCCAAAACCCTGAAAACGTTAATTTTACAACCAACCAACGAGAGTTACCCACCACTCCGTTAACTTTAGGCATCCTATTCTCCACCGGTCTTTTCACCACACCCACAACAAAATGAAAAAATACCTATTACCTCTTCTCGGCGTAATCGCCGTTGGTCTTGCCGTTTGGTACTTCACCCAACCAGCCGAAGATGAAGAAACCGTACAGCTCACCGTTCCGGTCAAGCAGGGCGAATTTCTGATGAACGTGATTGCCACCGGCGAACTACAGGCCAAGCGTTCCGAAAAGATAAAAGGGCCAAACGGGATGCGCAGCAACCAGATTTACCAGACCAGCATCACCGACATGGTGCCCGAGGGAACGATCGTGAAGGAAGGCGACTACGTAGCCAAGCTCGACAAAACGGAGCTGGACACCAAGGTGAAAGCCGCCCTGAGCGAGATGGACAAGATCAACACCCAGCTCGAAGCCACCCGCATTGATACCGCCATCGAGATGCGCGCTATGCGCGACCAGCTCATCAATATGCGCTTCGGGATGCGCGAGAAAAAGCTGGAGGTAGAACAAAGCAAATACGAAGCCCCGATGGTGATCCAGCGCGCCAACATCGAACTGGAACGCTCCGAACGCGACCTGAAACAGCTGGAACAGAAGTACGAACTGAGCCAGGAAAAAGCCCGCACCCAGGTTGCCGAGATCATGGCCAACCTAAGCCAGCAGCAAGTGATCGTAACCCGCCTGCAGGAACTGTCTCAGGAGTTCACCATCACCGCCCCGAAAGACGGCATGGTGATTTATACCCGCAGCTGGAACGGCAAAGTGCAGGCCGGTTCACAGATTCAAGCCTGGGACCCCGTAGTGGCCGAGCTGCCCGACCTCACCGAAATGATCTCCAAAACCTACGTGAACGAAGTAGACATCAGCCGCGTCCGCAAGGGGCAGGAGGTAGGCATCAAGGTGGATGCCTTCCCGGACAATGAGTACACCGGCCTGGTCGTCCAGGTCGCCAACATCGGCGAGCAGCTGCGCAACTACGACTCGAAGGTCTTCGAGGTCATCATCCAGGTCAACGAAGCAGACTCCATCCTCCGGCCCGCGATGACGACGGGCAACGAAATCCTGACCGACGTACTGGACGACAAGCTCTTCATCCCCCTCGAAGCACTCTACAAAGACACCGTCTCCTTCGTCTATAAAGAAGTCGACGGCCGTGCCGTAAAGCAGGAAGTCCTCAGCAGTTGGAGCAACGAAAACGAAGTCGTAATCGTAGAAGGCCTCTCCGCCGGAGACCGGGTGTACCTCACGCCACCCACCAATGCATCTACGATGTCAATGGAGCCGCTGGCCCAGATGGTCCGTGACTCCGCAAAGAACTTCCTCTTCTCCGAACGGGAGGAGCGGCGAAAGATCGGCGACGAAAAAGAAGCCAAGGTCAAAGAAGACGGCCAGCTTGGCGGTGGTGGTGATGATGGTGGGTTTGTGATCATGTTTTAAAGCCATGCTCTTTTCAACCTCACCCCAACCCCTCTCCAGCAAGCCTCGCCTCTGGCTCGGCGGAGAGGGGCTTTCCTCTTCGTGAACTGAACCCTGCCCTGCTATGCAAAAGCTATTCTTCAACTTTCAACTGGCCCTCGAAGGCGTAGCGGCCAACCGGCTGCGGGCCTTCCTGACCGCCCTGGGCATCGTTTTCGGCGTTGCTGCCGTAATCGCGATGCTCGCCATCGGCACCGGTGCGCGGGAGACCATTTTGGCCCAAATGCGCCTCATCGGGGCCAACAACATCGTAGTGACCAGCCTCATGGAAGCCGCCGACAGCGAGGAAGCCGAGGAGGCCCAGTCTGCCGGACAAGACAAGAACACGAAGGAATGGTCTCCCGGTCTGACGCTGGGCGACGTGCGCGCCATCACCTCCATCCTCCCCGGAGTATCGGCCGTTAGCCCGGAGATTGTGCTCCCGACCACCGTCATACGCGACGGTAAGATCGGCAAGAGCCGGGCCGTGGGGGTGAGTAATGCCTTCTTCGAACTCAACAACCTGGACCTGGACCGGGGAACGATGTTTCACGACATCCACCAGGAGCGGGGAGACCCGGTCTGCATCATCGGGCAGGATATTCTGCGCAAGTACTTCAGCGCCGGCAACCCCATCGGCCAGCGGATCAAATGCGGCAATACCTGGCTGCGCATCATCGGCGTGCTGGAACGGCGCATCGCTAAAGACGAACAACTCGAAAACCTTGGCATTCGGGATTATAACCAGGATGTCTACGTTCCGCTACAAACCGCGCTCATTCGTTTCAAAGACCGGAGCTACGCCCACCTCACCAACATCGGCCGCAGCCGGGGCAACCAGAAAGCGGAGAACTACCACCAGCTGGACCGCCTCGTGGTCCGGGTAGACAACTCCGACGAACTCCTGGCTACTTCCAACGTCGTAGCCCGCCTGCTGAAGCGTCGCCACCAGGGCGTACTGGACTACGAAATGGCCGTCCCCGAAAAAATGCTCGAAGCGCAGCAGCAGACGCAGGACACCTTCAATAAGGTACTCGCCTTCATAGCGGGCATCTCCCTGCTGGTAGGCGGCATCGGCATCATGAACATCATGCTGGCCTCCGTGCTGGAGCGGACCAAAGAAATCGGTACCCGCCGCAGCCTCGGCGCTACCCAGCAAGACATCGTGCAGCAGTTTTTGCTGGAGGCGATTTTCATCAGTCTCCTCGGTGGTATCAGTGGTATCATCGTTGGGGTGGGTGCGGCGCGGTTCATTGCGGCTAACTATGACATCCCGACGGAGGTCTCGCTCTGGAGTGTACTCCTCTCCTTCGGCGTTGCCTCGGTTATCGGGCTGGTTTTCGGCCTGTTTCCCGCCCGGCGTGCCGCCAAGCTCGACCCCATCAAAGCCCTTCGTTCAGACTGATATGGTTGTGATCTTCTCATTTGGTGAGCAAGTTTCGGTTCGGTCGGTGGCCTCGCCTCACTTGCTCACCAAAAGAGAAGATCACAACCACCGGCCCAGCAGTTTTTGCTTCTTCGTTTAACTCTTTCACCGCCCCACTTATGCTCACTCCCCTTTTCAGAACAATGACCCAAGCTGGATCAAGTCTTTTTAGTCCTGAACGCAGCTCTTCGCGCAGCGACAAGCGAAG
>CAYWMW010000296.1:4287-5612 GCA_964458975.1 uncultured Lewinella sp.
GTCGTAGACATCGCCCGCAGCGAATCTCCCGACATGAAGCTGGCCGAAACCCGACTCAACAACAGCCTCTGGCGGTACCGGTCTTTTCAAGCCGACTATAAGCCTCAGATCAGTCTGGAAGCAACACTGCCCGGCCTGAACCGTTCCATCGAACCCATCACTTTGCCCGACGGGCGGGAGGACTTCGTGAGCCGTGCCTTCATGCGCAACTCCCTCAACATAAACCTGTCGCAGCCCATCACGGCGACCGGCGGGCAGGTCTTCGTGAGCACCGGTTTGCGCCGCCTGGATGTCTTCGAGACCGACATCAACCCCGGTTCGCTTTCCTATCTTTCCACGCCGGTTTCCATCGGATTTATCCAGCCATTACGCACCTTCAACGAGCTGAAGTGGCGGCAAAAAACCGAGCCGCTACGCTATAAAGAAAACCAGCGGGAATTCAACGAAGCCAAAGAGCAGGCCGCCGCCACCGCCTCCGACCTCTTCTTCGACCTCCTCATCGCTCAACTCACCCTGGAGGCAGCGGACAAGAACAAAATCAACGCCGATACGCTCTACAAAATCAGTCAGGGCCGCTACTCCGTCGGTCGCATCGCCGAGACGGACCTGCTCCAGATCGAGCTGAGCGTGATGAACGCCAACGCCCAGCTGGCCAGTGCCAACCTGAACGCGCAGACGGCCAACGAAGCCCTACGCAGTTTTTTGGGCATCACGACCAACGCAAAGTTTCAGCTACTTCCGCCCGACGGCATCCCGGACAATAAGGTAGACGTGGAGCTTGCGCTTCAGTACGCCCTCCAAAATCGGAGCATCATCCTGGCCTTCGAGCGCCGGGCGCTGGAGGCCGAGGCGGACGTGGACCGTGCGGTGAAGAGTAATGGTTTTCAGGTAGACATCAACGGCCAGTTCGGTCTTTCCGGAACGGGCAACAGCCTGGGCAATGCCTACGACGGGCTCATCGATCAGGAGGTCGTTACACTAGGCATCCGCGTCCCGATTGCCGATTTCGGCAAGGCGCGCAGCCGCATCGAAGTGGCCCGCTCTAACCAGGATCTGGAACGCCTCAACATCTCCCAGGAGAAGATCAGTTTTGAACGGCGCATCCGTTTGCAGGTGCAGCAATACGACCTGCTGCGCAATCAAGTCGCCCTTTCCGACCGCGCCAACGAGGTCGCCATCCGCCGCGAGGCCATCACGCGTAACCGCTACCTGATCGGCAAGCTCAGCGTAACCGAACTCAACCTCGCCGTACAGGAAATGGACGCGGCGCGGCGGCAGTACCTCTCCAGCCTCCGCAATTTCTGGATCGGTTACTACGAGCTGCG
>CAYWMW010000297.1:0-5600 GCA_964458975.1 uncultured Lewinella sp.
TAGTTACCCAACAGCAAGCGAAGGCGGTAGCCGCAGCGGTCTTTTTGCTCCCCTCTCCCCTTGGACCTCGGAAGAAATGCGAAGCAAGTTCTATAGAAGCCGCGCAGCGAAAGGGGCCGGGGGTGAGGTTACGAGCGAAGCGAGCTCCCACCTCATGAAACCAATCTTCAATTGCCCCCCATCCCACCCAAAACCCGTATGTTCGCAGCACAAAAATCACCAGTTAATGCGACTTCAGGCCCTCCTCCTTTTCACCTTCCTCCTTTCCCCCCTTTCCGCCCAGCTGGAGTGGGTGCCCGAGCACCCCGGTACCATCACCTACACCCTCGATCTGGCCAACGTGCAGCAGCACGAACTGCGCATCTCGGTGGATTTTCCGGCGGTAGGCCCAGGCATCTTCCGGGTGAAGATGCCGCAGAGCAGCCCCGGCCGCTACGCCCAGCACAACTTTGCCAAAAACGTCTATGACTTACGGGCATTTGGCGCGGACGGAGCAGCAGTGGACGTTTACCAGGAAGGTATCGCCGAGTGGGCCGTCGCGGGCCACGGCGGAGCCGTAACCCTGGAGTACACCCTCTTCGCCAACGGCGGAGACGGCACCTACTCCGGCATCGACGACCGTAAACTCCACCTCAATATGCCCGCCAGCTTCCTCTACGGAGACGTCCTCAACGACCGCCCGGTGATGCTAAAAATAAAGGACGGACAGCGAACCGACTGGACCGTTGCCACCCAACTCGTGGAAGTCGGCAACCGCGCCTACGCCGCCCCAAACTACTACTACTTCTTCGACTCACCAACGATGGTCGGGACGATCATGCGCGACCAGTTCGAGGTCAAAAACCCCGACGGCAACACCCAAACCATCGAGGTAGCCATGATGCACGAAGGTACCCAAGAACAGTTCGACGACTACGTGCAGTGGACCGAAGACATCGTCCTGGCCCAGCAAAAAGTTTACGGTGAGCTGCCTACGTTCGACTACGGCAAATACACCTTCCTCTGCGCCTACAACCCCTGGATCGGGGGCGACGGCATGGAACACCGCAACTCCACCATCTGCTCCGCCTCCGTAGGCCTGGAAGACTACGCCGACCGCCTGATCGGGACCGTAAGCCACGAGTTTTTTCACTGCTGGAACGTGGAGCGCATCCGCCCCGCCAGCCTGGAGCCCTTCTCTTTCGACCACGCCAACATGAGCGGAGAGCTGTGGTTTGCTGAGGGTTTCACGAGTTACTACGATGACCTGAGTCTGGTGCGGGCGGGCATCCTCAGCGCGGAAGACTACGCCGAGGGGCTTGCGGGTCAGCTCAACTACGTCCTCCTGCGCCCAGGCCGCGACCATCGCAACGCCATCGAGATGAGCCAGCAAGCGCCCTTCGTGGACGCCGCCACGGCCAACGACCCGGACAACTTCGGCAATACTTTCGTGAGCTACTACCCCTACGGCGCCACCATCGGCCTGGCCCTCGACCTCACCCTGCGCGAGCGCGGCCATACCCTGGACGAGGTGATGAAACTGATCTGGCAGCGCTACGGCAAAACGGAAATCCCGTACCACATCCGCGACCTCCAGCTTGCGCTCGGGGAGGTGGTTGAAAATCAGGCCTGGGCGAAAGATTGGTTTGCGAACTACGTCTACAAAAGCGACCTGCCCAACCTCGGTGCTTTGCTGGACAACTACGGCTTCATGGTCGAGCCCGCACGGGACACCGTAAGCTTCATGGGCCTGCGTCTGCGGGAAAACGACGGCACCCTGACGGTGCGCGGTACGATTGCGGAGAACTCTCCGCTCTACGCTGCTGGCCTGGACGGAGGCAGTACCATCACCAGTTTGAACGGGCAGGCCATCACAACCCAGGCTTCCTGGGACGCTGCGGTTAGTGGTTTGGAAGCAGGCAAAACCTACGAGCTTGGCTTCGAACAACTTGGCCAGGAGAAAACTGGACGGTTTGTCGCTTCGGTTAGTCCGGAGCTGAAGATTCGTTTTGAGGAGGGGAAGCGGAAGGTGAAGAAGGCTCGGGAGGGTTGGTTGTGGGTGAAGGAGTAGTTACTGCTTTTCCCGTTTGAAGGTCAGGATTATACCGGAGGTTTTACCGTGGTCCCAGATGTTATTGGCCAGGGGGGGCGTTGCGCTGAGTTCCCAGCCTTTTGCGGCTGAATCGTTGATGACTTGGTCAAAACGACTCAGGTCTTCTTTGCGCTTAAATTTTCCGGGGAGGTGGAGGGACTTGTACTCGTAGGTTGTCATGGTTTGATGATTTTCCGGTAAGGTGTGGGGAGGAGGGCTTTGGGTCAAATCTTTTCGATTTGTTCTAGGAGGGAGACGACGAATGGTTTTTGGGCGCGGACGCGGGTGCCATGAACGTTTTGAATCGCGGATTTGAGCGGATTGCACCGATTTACGCGGATGCATGACGGCTAATCCGCGTAGCCCCATGTAATGAGCCTAAATCCGCGATTCTACCTTACTCTGCACCTGCGGCCGCGCCCAAATCACTATCTTTGCCGCCCTCAAATCGTAGTTCTGCGGTTCGGTGGTTTTGTGGCTAATCAATAGTTGCCCACAAGATCACCCAACCACAAGACCACCGAACCACAAGACCACTAAATGACTTCCGCTCAAATCCGCCAGGCCTACCTAGACTTCTTCCGCTCCAAGGACCACAAAATCGTGCCCTCCGCACCAATTGTGAACAAGGACGACCCCAGCCTGATGTTCACCAACGCGGGCATGAACCAGTTCAAGGACTTTTTCCTGGGCGATAAGACCCCGGACCGCCGCCGCATCGCCGATACCCAGAAATGTATGCGCGTCTCCGGTAAGCACAACGACCTGGAAGACGTGGGCCGCGACGGTACCCACCACACCATGTTCGAGATGCTCGGCAACTGGAGTATCGGTGACTACTTTAAAGAGGAAGCCATCGCCTGGAGCTACGAATTCCTGACCGAGGCAATGGGCGTAGACCCCGAACGCATCTACGCCACCATCTTCGAAGGCGCACCCGACGAGGGCGTTCCGCGCGACGACGAGGCCGACGGCTTCTGGCAAAAAGTACTCCCCAAAGAGCGCATCCTGGAGGGCAATAAAAAAGACAACTTCTGGGAAATGGGCGAAACCGGCCCCTGCGGCCCGTGTACCGAAATCCACTTCGATATGCGCTCCGACGAGGAGCGCGCCAAAGTAGACGGCGCCAGCCTCGTCAACATCGACGACTCCGGCGTAGTCGAAATCTGGAACAACGTCTTCATCCAGTTCAACCGCAAAGCCGACGGCAGCCTCGAAAATCTGCCCGAAAAGCACGTCGATACCGGCATGGGCTTCGAGCGCCTCTGCATGGTGATGCAGAACAAAGAAGCGACCTACGACACGGACGTTTTCACTCCAATTCTCGCCGAAATCGAACGCCTAACCGGCAAAACCTACGGCGGCTCCTACGCCACCGACGCGAAAGCTGACATGGCGATGCGCGTGATCGCCGATCACCTCCGCGCCGTCGCTTTCACCATCGCCGACGGGCAGTTGCCTGGCTCCGGTGGCGCTGGTTACGTAGTGCGCCGCATCCTCCGCCGTGCCGTCCGCTACGCCTACTCATTCCTGGACCAGAAAGCCCCCTTCATCAATAAGCTGATGCCGGTGCTGGTGCGCGAGATGGGCGAAGCCTTCCCCGAACTGAAACAGCAGGAACAGCAAATCACCCGGATCATCGAGAGTGAAGAGAAGTCGTTCCTCAACACCCTGGAGACGGGGCTGACACGCTTTGCCAACCTTGATCCCCAAGACGGTACCATCACCGGTAGCGATGCTTTCCAGCTCTACGACACTTTCGGTTTCCCAATCGACCTCACCCGCCTTTTGGCCGAAGAACAAGGCCTGAAGGTCGACGAAGCAGGCTTCGAGTCCGCACTGGCCGAGCAGAAAGCCCGCGCCCGCAAAGACGCCGCCAAGGAAGTCGGCGACTGGACGGTGCTCTCCGACGAAGACAGCGTCTTCATCGGCTACGATTACCTCTCCGACGCGGGCGCGAAGATCACGAAGTACCGCACCGTGAAGGTGAAAGACAAGCCGCAGTACCATATCGTACTGGACCGCACGCCCTTCTACGGCGAAAGCGGCGGCCAGGCCGGAGATACCGGTTTGCTGACCGTCGGCGGGCAGAAAATCTCCGTCCTCGATACCATCAAGGAGAACGACCTGACGGTACACATCGTCAAAAAACTACCCGACAATCCGGATGCCGACGTGATCGCCCAGGTCCGCGAAGACGAGCGCCAGGCCACCAGCCAGAACCACACGGCGGCCCACCTCATCCACGCTGCCCTGCACGAAATCCTTGGCGACCACGCCATCCAGAAAGGTCAGGACGTACGCGCCAAGCGGATGCGCTTCGATTTCAGCCACTACGAAGCGATGACGGACGAGCAGGTGCAGCAGGTCGAGACGCTCGTCAACAAAAAGATTCGCCAGAACATCGCCCTGCTCGAACAGCGGGATGTGCCCATCGCGGAAGCCCGCAACTCCGGCGCGATGATGCTCTTCGGCGAGAAATATGGCGATGCCGTGCGCATCATCACCTTCGATTCGGACTTCAGCTCCGAGCTTTGCGGTGGTACCCACGTGAAGCACACCGGTGAGCTTGGCTTGTGCAAGATCATTGCGGAGACCGGCGTTGCCGCTGGTGTTCGCCGAATTGAGGCCGTTACCGGGGCCGGGGCCATCGCTTACGTCGATGAGCGCTTGGCGACCCTTGCGGAGATTCGCGGGCTGGTAAAAGGTTCCAGCAATCCGGTCAAGGCCGTCGCCACGTTGCAAGACGAGAACCGCACCCTGAAGAAAGAACTGGAAAAGATGCAGGCCGCTGCCGCCGGCAACGTGAAGGGAGACCTGGAGAAGGCTTTCGAGACCGTCAACGGCGTCAACTTCCTGGCCGCCAAGGTTCCGCTTTCCGACGCTGCGGCAATCAAATCCCTCGCCTTCCAGCTGACGGGCGAAAACGAGAACAGTTTCGTGCTCCTCGGCTCAGAGAACGACGGGAAAGCCCTACTCACCCTGGCCCTCTCCAAAGACCTGGCCGATAAAGGGATGCTGAACGCAGGTACAATGATCCGTGGACTGGCAAAGCACATCAAAGGCGGCGGTGGCGGACAGCCGTTTTTTGCTACTGCTGGGGGGAAGGACCCTGGTGGGTTGGCGGCGGCGCTGGCAGAAGCTAAGGTGTTGTTGGGTTGAGCGTAATGGGCCACAGGACGCAACCAAATCTTCCGACCCTACGTTTTTAGACTAAACTCACCAAAATGGGCCTTTCTTCCAGAATCACCATGAATCCTAAAGTTATGAGCGGGCGACCGACCATTCGGGACATACGTTTTACGGTAGTGCAAATATTGGAACTCTTTGCAGGCGGCATGACCGTCGAAGAGATTCTAGAAGACTATCCTTATATTGAACGGGAGGACGTTTATGCCTGCCTAGATTACGCTGTCAGAGCAAGTAATACGCGTCAGGTAATGTCATTTGCATGAAACTTATAGTAGCTACTCAACCTAGGCTGTTAAACCTGACGATGACCTCCCGTAGCCACCTCTCCCCAACCCCT
>CAYWMW010000298.1:0-5588 GCA_964458975.1 uncultured Lewinella sp.
AAGGGAAGCTGGTGGCCAGTGTGGTGCAGGAGGGGTTGATGCGGAAGGCGCGGTAAACAAGCTCTTAAACTGTACTAGAAATCAGCGTGATCCATAACTTTCCTTCTTATTCCTTTTTTGGTTTCATCTTGACCTCAATCGTAACGCCCTTTCCTTTTTTGTGGAGCATATTTGTGTGCAGTGGGATTACTACGAACAACTGTTCCCGTTTGTCCTTGTTTACCAAAGTCTTGTTAGCGTAATCGGAACGGCGTTGCATTTTTTTGATGGTCTTTTGCGGCCCGAACACTACTATATAGTTCGCATTGGGGTCATGGCTGACCTGGTAATCAAAGTTGCCGTCCAGTATCAGTGCGGTTGCGCGCCGCCCGGATCATGTAGTTGAGCAGTTTGCCCGCTTCAATACCGTCGAAATGCTGAAAAGTGGAGACCATCACGTCCTGCACCAGGTCGCGCACGTCGCACTTGCCGAAGGCTACCGTGGTGCAGTAGCGCAGAAAGGCATCGTGACAATCGGCGTAAGCCGCGAGGAATATGGTCTGTTTTTCGTTGGGCACGTTCGTAAAATAAGGTTGTACGGTGAGATAGTCGCGCGAACGGGAAAAAGGTAACACTACTTTTAAAAAAAAAATCCCGATCCGCACGTAGCGGACCGGGAAAGATCAAGTTGTTGCATGGAACTGGTAGTTGGCCGAACCAGCCTATTCTCCGTAGATTTCCAGGCCGGGGTAAAACGCGCCCCAGCTAAACCAGTAGCCCATCATGGCCGTAGGGCTGGCGAGTTTTTCTCCGGTCCGCGGTCCGCTAACGGCAAGGCCGAGGATGTTCCAGACGTTTCCTTCCTGGTCGGTGAGCACATTGGTTCCTCCGGTGGTGGCGAGGGTAAGGTCGAGAACGGTACCATCGGCCTGCTGGCGATCAAAAATATTCATCATCTCTGGTGAGCGGCTACCGACCACCACCAGTTGGCGGCCCGCAAACTCGTCTTCGATCATCGTGAAACGGTTGGAGGTAAAGCTTTCAAAGCGGTAAGCCTTAGCTTCTTCACCCTCGATGACACCGAGTACACGTTCTTTATTGTTCAAGCGGTCGTCGTCGTTGGCGACCGGGAAGATGATGTTGTCGTCGTTCGTTCGGTAATCACCGTAGGGGTAGGCGGTGTAGTTGCGGCTGAACCCCGTCCGGTCGCTGGTGACTATGGCGTCGGGGAAGAGCACTTTTGCGTCTGACCAGCGTACTTCTAACAGGTTAGTGGTAACGGGCCGCTCTCCGGCGCGTACGCCATTAACGCACTGCATCTGCTGCTGAGACCAGTTGCTACCTGTTTTTCGGTCGTAGGGAATAATATTGGTATTGTACAACAGACCGGAAACACCGAAGGTAGTTGGTTCTCCGTCCACCATTCGATCCCAGCCGATGCCCGTACCCGTTAGGGGGCAGTATACGATTGCCAAAGACTTATCGGCGGTTTGGTCGTTGATGATCTCGTGCCAGTCGAGAACATTGTGGGCGTACAGCTTTACGTTGCCTCCACCGTTATCAATGGCAAGTAGCAGGTCGTCTTCTTCGAGATAAGTCGCCTCGTTTAAGCTGACGAAGACGGGGGCATCAATGGAAGGGATGCCGTCGCAACCAGGGCCACCGTCAAAAATACTTGCGGAGGGGATTAGCCAGTCGCCTTCGAACGTACAATTGCCGGACGCCGCCTGATTAGGGTTGAAATTCGCATCATCATCACCGCATCCTGTGGTGAGCATGAGGGTGGCACAAAGGCAGAGTAGTGATAGGTAGTACATTGTAGTTTGCTTAAAGATTTGGTAGTTCGTTTTCTTTATTCTCACGGCGTTCCTAGGCTAAAGAGAATACCGGTGTTGAGCCGGAAAGTAGGCGCTACCTGGGTCCCGATCACTTTCGTGTATACGGGAAGGTCTAGCGCGAGCTGCCAACTGACCCGGCCTCCCGGCGTTAGGCTTACCGTTGGTTGTAGAAAGAGGAAATCTCCGCCAGTACTGGGCGTTACTATGCCGTTAGTACGATCTGCCGCTGCCCGGCGATAGAGTAGGCTTAGTCCGGGGCTTACTATCTGGCCGAAGAGGAAAAGTTGGTCCGTTACGCCCATACTTAGCTGGGTCTCGGTGCCAAATTGGTAGGTCTGTGCTCGGCGTTCTCCGGTTACTTGGTTCGTAACGGGCAGGTAGTCGTCGTTAACGCCCCGCCTGCGGTGTACGGTAGTTAGGAAAAGACTCATCGAAGGCCGAAAGCCGGGTTGATGGCGGAACTGATTCCAGAGGATGAAGTCTACCGCGTTGCTTCCAGGTTGAAGATCTGCATTGAAGGTGAAGCCGAAATCGTTGGCCCGGTCACTGGCACCATTAGCCAGTTTAATGCCAAGGCCACTACTCCATTCCCAGTTTTTTTCGGCCACGGCGGGTATCCACTGGTAGCGGGCGAGTGCTACTGCATCGCCTACGCCCGAAGTTTGGTCCGTAGTAACTTGGGCACGGCGGATGATGCGTTCCTGTTGTATGTAAGGCACTACTGCATCCAAAGAGATGCGGTCGGTTAAAGCATAGCTTACTTCAAGGAGAATCGTCTGGGTGTTGCGGGTTCTGCTGGTTGCGTCGAATGCTTCAGCACCAGTGTAGAGGCGGCGCAGCCGGTTAAGGTCGTAGCTTAAACCTACCTGGAAGTCTCCCTTTTTTCCGCTTGGTAAGCCTAGATTGCTGGCCAAAGGAACCCCTCCCGAACAACAAGTTTGTGCGGTAAGAGAAACAGAATAGAGACCGAGGAGAGCAAATAAAATGGTCTTGTGGAGCAACATCTTTGAGCCTTTGTTCAAAGCTCGGTCAAAATGATGTAACTACATCTATTTTGTGCCCTGCGAAGTGTCGTGAGGAATTACTTCCTTAATTTTAATCATAAAAATCTGGGGCTACCCTTTGTTGGCGCTGAACATGCCCCCCAGCTGATTCGTCAAACTAAGCTTGTTGGGGTCCCACTTTCCTTCCTGAACCTGATCTACGATGTGCCCGGCAATTTCCATCACACTGATGTCGGCGGGGTTTTCGCCAAGTTCCATTTTGCTTTTGTAAATGTTGCCAAGTTCAAGGGTAAGGAAACCCGAGACAGCCGCCTGGGTGGCCCCGTTTACGAACATCTTAAGCGGGGTAACGGTCTCGGCCAGTGAGCCAGCGACCTGCGTCAGGATGCGCCCGGCAACGGAAGTGATGCCGGTGTTGATAACGGTTCGCAGCAGCTGGTCATCAATGTCATATTCGTAAATATCCGCAAGTTCCCGCACCATCTGAGTTTGTAGGGCTGTTGCCGCCAGCACGTCAATGCCGATAAAGGGGATAAGTCCGCTACCGGTGCTGAACAGGGCGTAGCGTTTGATTATTTTGTCTGCTTCTGCGCTTTTCTCGGAGAGATCAGCCGTGGCGATGGTTTTGGTAACGGCAGTTACTGTGGGAGTACTGTCTTTGATGGTTTTTTTTACGGCAGCGGTGGGCATAGTTGGCATAATTTTTGAGTTCAGGAGTTACAACGGAAGCAGAGGTTTTGTAGTTCGGTAGTTCTGTGGAGAATGGTTTTTGTTCCACCTTCCACCAAACCACCGAACCACCTTCCACCAAACCACCCTACTCCCCCTTCTGGTCCAGCAGCAAACTGGCCAGTTCCTGATTCGTGATCGTAATCTTGCCGGTCTGCTCGTCGATCTCGATCTGCCCGGCGCGGAAGTGGTCTTTGGTGCAGGTTAGGCTCATGCCGCCGAAGCCGGCCTTAAGGTAAAATTGCTTGCGCAAAGAGCGTTTGTCTACCCGGAAGCCTTCGTCCAATACGCCGTCGCCATCGGCGAGCATATCCTGAAGCGGTTGCTCGTTGCCGTAGAAGAATTCGTCGAACTCCTTGGCGCGGATGGTTTGCTGGGGTTGCTTGGTGGCGTACTTAACGAGGGCTTTTTCGAAGTCGCCTTCGTTCATCGCGAAGCCGGTGTCGCGGTCTTTGGGGATGGGGAGTTCTTCCACCATCTCCAGGAAGTTTTGGGTCAGTTCGGCGCTGGTTTCCGGGCGGTCCAGGCCTACCCATTCGGTGAAGTACTGGCTGATGCTGCTCTGCGTACGGGCGTGGCGGATCATCTGCACGTTGCGGCCCTTACCGGCCAGCAGGCGGACGGCCATGGCCATGTGGTCTACGTCCAAATACTGCGTCAGGGAGAGCTTCAGGGCTTCACCGGTTTCGTCGGTCACGAAGATCATGCCCGGTGTTTCCCGGATCAGGAAGATGCCGAGCATACGCTGTTCCTCCATCGTATAATCGGCGTAGAGCAGGTAGCCTCCTTTAGCACCGATGACGCCGTTGAGGCTCTGCTGCAGCACCTTCATCGTGTCTTCGGAGAACTGGATGAAGTTGCTCCGGTCCCGGCCCTCCATCAGCCAGCTTTCGTAGTAGGCGGGGAAGAGGCTCTCGTCGGGCTCGGAGAGGAAACCCTGGAGGAGATCGTTCTTGCGCTCGAAAATCTGGTCCAGCCTGCCAATCAGCTCGATGGCCTGCTCCGAAATCGGGAGCGGTTCTTTGCTGAGTAGCAGCTCTGTTTCGGCGCTTTCGGGCAGCTTCTTTAGCTCGTGGACGATTAGGTTGTGAACGATTAGGTTATCCATGGGGCGAAGGTAGTCAGATAGTCAAATAATCAGGTAGTCAAACAGTCTTGAAATCTTGCGCTACTGCGTGACTTTTTTCGGGCGCGGCCGCAGGTGCAGTGTAACGGAACCCTCTATAAAATCGGGGTGTAATGAAGGGGTTGGTAACTCCTTAATCTACTCCACCGTCAAAAAACCAAAAGGTTTGTCCGGGTTGAGGTTAACGCGTTTGTATATCCGCTCCAGAGAGATTTTTATATCTAAGGTGTGAATCTGAAGCTCTTGCGCTGGTTGATATAAATTTTGAATAGCCCAGTAGCCATCCTCCCTACGGAAAAAACCTTCTACCTTCATTGACCGAGAATCAATGAGAATATACTCTCGAAAACTAGGTAGCGTACAGTACCAGGAAAACTTGGGGCCCCGGTCATGCTTTTCGGTCTTTTCAGAAAGGACTTCGATCAATAAAGACGGGTTAACCAAGAAACGATTCCGGTTAAATTCATCTTCATCGTCACAGACAAAGGATAAATCTGGATAAACGTACCTGTTTTGACTTTCTATCCAAACTGCTTGGTCGGAGTTAAATCCCCGGCATTTTTCGGCAAAGGTGACCAGGTAGGCCGAAAGGTCCGTCGCGATTCGGTTATGGGCGGGTGTCGCTCCGGCCATAGCTACAATCATCCCGTCATGGTACTCCAGCTTCTCTAGACTATTTTCAGCCAGCTCAATGTATTCTTCTACGGTGTAGCGCTTGTCCGATAACTTTCTGGCGTTCATAAAGGCTAAGATAAGATCTATTTCAAGATTACGAGTTTCTCCAACTCCCCCATCCACAATGGTCCCGGAATCTCCGCGTAAACGGACCTGGTAGAGATAGACACCGCGCGCAAGCCGGTCTCCGTAATCATCCAAACCATCCCACTCGATGCAGTCGTTGAGTCGGACGGT
>CAYWMW010000299.1:0-5587 GCA_964458975.1 uncultured Lewinella sp.
CAGGAGGATGAAGTCGTTGCCGGCGCCGTGGTATTTGTGGAAAGTCATTTTTTAGAAACTAGGAACTAGGAACTAGGGAACTAGGAACTAGAAACTAGGAGCTAGTTCCCTAGTTCCTAGTTCCTAGTCTTCTACCTTAAGTGTGTCTTTAGCTCGGTCCGCCGCGCCGGGTGGCGCGAAGCGGTCTTTTTGTGCTTCGAGGGGATCGTCGAAGCCGACGGGTACATCCATGGTGTAGTGGCGGTAGGCGGCGAGGGCGCACAGGCCGAGGATGAGGACCAGGCCGTACATACTCAAGCGCCAGCCGAAGATGTTGCCGACGTATTCTCCGTCGTAGGGGTCGCGTTGTTCGTCCATAGGTTGGGGGATGTGGGGCAAAGGTATGGCTTCTTGTAGTATCGACCTTAAGGTCGATGCGGTTTCCTTCGCCTTTAGGCGGAGCGGTGTGTGTGTTTGCACGGCCTGAAGGCCTTGGTACCGTATCGACCTCAAGGTCGATGCTACAACAACTACCAACGCCTTGTCGTTACCCTGCTTTGCCTATGAAGTTTACTGACCTACTGATCCTTACGAGTTGTTGTATCGTCTCCGCATTACTGGCCTTGGCGGGTGCTTATGCTTATTTTGCACCTGCGTCCGCGCCCGAAAATGCTGCTGCTGAACTGCTGGTGAATCCCCGGATGGAAGACCTGCGCCTGCGGACTTTTGCGAGTAGTTCGCCTACTGATTTTATCTCTGCTGCCGATAAGGTTACGCCAGCGGTGGTCTTTATTCGCTGCTTCGGGCAACGGACGAGTGCCTTTGAAACCAACGTAGAAAGTACCACTACAGGCTCCGGCGTCATCATTGGCGAAGATGGGTTGATTGCGACCAACAACCACGTTATAAGTGGAGCGGAGCGCATCCGCGTACTGCTGGAAGACAAGCGGGAGTTCGACGCCGAAGTAATTGGCGTAGACGAAAGTACGGACCTCGCCCTGCTGCGTGTGCGCCCCAACGGTAAGTTGCCGCGCCTCGATTTTGGAAATTCGGACAGCCTACGGGTGGGGGAGTGGGTGCTTGCGGTTGGCAACCCGTTCAGCCTTAATTCTACCGTAACGGCGGGCATCGTTTCGGCCAAAGGCCGCAGTATCGATGTGCTGGAGGGCAACGATCGGATCGAAAGTTTCATCCAGACCGACGCGGCGGTAAACCCCGGCAATTCCGGCGGCGCACTGGTGAATACGAACGGAGAACTGATCGGCATCAACACCGCCATCTTAACGAACAGCGGCCGGCATGAGGGCTTCGCCTTCGCCATCCCCGGCAACCTGGCCAGCCGGGTACTGACGGACCTGGAACGCTTCGGCGAGGTGAAGCGGGCGCACCTGGGCGTTTATATCCAGGCGGTAAACGATGCGCAGGCGAAGAGCCTTGGGCTGAAATCCGCCACCGGCGTCTTAATCACCAACCTTACCCCCAACGGTGCGGCGCTCCGCGCCGGCCTCGAAGTGGGTGACGTGATGACGGCCCTGAACGGCGCAACCATCAGCTCCGCCCCGGAAATGCAGGAGCAGCTGAGCCGCTACCGGCCGGGGCAGAAAATCCGGATCAGTTACATCCGCAACGGACGCAAACGTTCCACGACCGCCAAGTTGCGCGACAAAGAGAACAAGGCCAAAGCCCTCGTCAGCCACCAGGAAGAAGATATTCTGCACCAGCTTGGCTTTGAGGTGCGGGCACTTAACGGGGAAGAAGAGAAGTCTTTTCCCGGTGGCGG
This sequence comes from uncultured Lewinella sp., assembly GCA_964458975.1. Classification (GTDB taxonomy): domain Bacteria; phylum Bacteroidota; class Bacteroidia; order Chitinophagales; family Saprospiraceae; genus Neolewinella. Next base: position 1,760 of record CAYWMW010000299.1, read on the forward strand.
CGTAAACGTTTTGTCCATCTTTCGCAACAAACCCATCGAGGCCACAAACATGAACGTCGGCTTCGTGATTACGGCCATCAACGACGAACCCGTTGCCAACCTCGCTGATTTCATGCGGCTCGTTGGCCGGGAAGGAGAATTGCTCTTCAAGGGGCAGTACCTGGGGTATGAGGGGGATTACTTTTATCGGGTGGAGTAGGGTGGTTTTGTGGTTCGGTGGTTTTGTGGTCTGGTGGTTTTGTGGAGTGTTTCCGTCTGAACTACTTGCCTTTGTTTTAGTTTGAACCACCAAACCACCAGACCGCAAAGCCACCGAACCAATATGCCGGAACTACCCGAAGTCCACAATTTCAAGCAGTATTTTGACGCGGCGGCCATCGGCCAGACCGTTGCGCATATGGACATCCACGACGACCGCATCATCCGTAACATGAGCGGGCCAGTGTTTGCGGATGCGCTGAGGGGGCGGAAGATCACCGGTTCCATCCGGCGGGGAAAGTACCTGTTCGCCCAGCTGGACAACGACCACGACGTACTGCTCCACTTCGGCATGACGGGCGACCTGAACCTTTATCAGGAGCCGGAAGACCGGGGCCGGTTCGAGAAGTTCGCTTTCCATTTTACCGATGGGAATATTCTGGGCTTTGAAGATTCTCGCTTATTTGCGCGCATCCTTTACCTCGAAGACCGGGAAGCCTACATCGTCGAGAAAAAATTGGGGCCGGATGCGCTTGACCTGGAGTTAGATTACTTTCTAGAAAAGATGAAGGGGCGTAAGACAACGCTTAAGGGCGCGTTGCTGAACCAATCTATCGTTGCGGGGCTGGGCAACCTTTATGTGGATGACCTCTGCTACCGCCTGCGTCTTCATCCGGCCGTCCGCGTCACGGACCTCAGGGAAGAGCAGCTCACTGCTGTCTACCACAAGATTGTGGAGATGATGACTTTTGCCACCCAGAACGCGCCTTATTACCGGGATTATCCGGAGAAGTGGTTCTGGCATACCTGGCGGAAAGAGGGCGAGGCCGATCCGGAAGGGGAGGGGGAGGTGCAGGTTATTAAGGTGGCTGGGCGGACTACTTATTTTGTGGAGGGGCGGCAGCGGTTGGGGGTGTAACCCTGATAAATGGGGGTGTGCGGGAATGTGTTTGAACATCAACTCTGATAAATGGGGGTATGCGGGAACATGTTCAAACATCAACCCTGATAAATGGGGTATTCAGGGGATGAACCCTTACTTCTCAACCTCCTCCACACTAATCCGATAAGCCACACACTCCTCAATCTCAGAAAAATCCTTGAGCAGCGGGTGCTTGAAGGTACTGTGTTCCCTCATCCCGATCTTGCGCATTACGGCGAATGAGGGCAGGTTTTTTGTTGTTGCGTAGGCGTAGATTTCCGTGAGGTCAAGTTCATTAAATCCGAAGTCAAGGCAGGCCCGGGCGCCCTCGGGGGCGAGGCCACGGCCCCAGACATCCTTGCGCAGCCGCCAGCCGATTTCTACGCAGGGGGCGAAATCTATATCCCGATCGAGATAGGACAGCCCGATAAAACCAATCACATCGTTCGTTTCCTTTAACTCCGCAGCGAAGAAACAGTAGCCACGTTCTTCCTGCTGCAAGCACTGGCGGTCGATGAAGGCTTTGGTTTGCGCTTCGGTGGCTACGGCGGGGAAATGGCGCATCACATCCGGGTTGCTGCTCACTGCGTGCATGGCGGCGAGGTCGGTTTTTTGCCAGGGGCGGAGGGTTAGTCTTTCTGTGGTGAGCATGATTTTGGGGTGTTTTTTTGCGCGGCCGCAGGTGCAAAGTAAAGGTTTAAGGAGCTTGGGGATGGAAGAAAAGTAGGGGACGTAAAGCATAATTAGTTGATCGCCCAGACGAAAACTAAGGTCAGCAAGGCAAAAAAGCCAAATATCAGAAGGATGGGGAATTGTACTACTCGGATGCTGACCTTCAAAACCTTATTCATGATGTTTTGGAACCCCCTTACTCCGGCAAGGTAGGCAGGTAGAATCTTGCCCTCGTCGCCAGCTTGGAGCGTAGCTGCTTGCAGATTTTTCTCATCCCACTTAAACAGTCCGGTCATGGTCGTTAATACCCGACGAACGATGTGTGCTATGCCCCCCCCGATCAGCGGTACCCGGTTGCCAATTATACTGCTAACTGCTGGAATGGTGATGATATGCATAACGCCCAGAAAAAGTAATTGAAGGACTTCTTTGCGATTTCCAACGTGGGTAGTGGTGTTCAGTTGATCCATATCTTCCACGATGCCCCGCATGATGCTCATCGAGTAGTTCATTATGCCTTCGAGGTCCGACCTGAAGCGAAGGGTGAGGTAAAGTAAGCCCGCAAACAGGCCGGTCACAAGCGCCAGGACAAGTCCAACTATACCGTAAAGCAGGTACTGAATGTGGATAAGGTCAAGCAGGAAAAATCCACAGATATACAGCAAGAAAGCCAGAACTACGGGGCGGACGGTCCAGGAAACAACGTATAGCGGGAAAACGAGTAACCCGGAAATCGCTTCGATTGCTTCTTCGTCGCGGTACTTGCTTACGTCTACGCCGAGTTCGGTTTTTATCTTTTTGTCCAGGGCGTCTACGTCAGCTTGGGTACGGATTTTCATCTATTTGTTTTCGGGGTGATTGTATTCTATAAGCGAAGGTAATCGCTTTTGTTAGGCTGAGCCAATTACTTTCCCTATCCAAATTTTAACGTTGCAACTCAACCATTTCAACCTCCCCCTGCACCTGCGGCCGCGCCTTATTGACTCTAACCGCCAGCTTTTTGATTGTCAGTATACTATCATATCTGTATGGACTGTCGTGGATTCTGGTCACGGTTGGGCGGACGACTTAGTGCGCAGCACTAAAAGTCCGCCCAACCGTGACCAGAATCCACGACATTACCCCTACCTTTGCGGCTCAATTCAAAACAAACGAATATGTCAGCAGTCGCGACCGCTACCAACTACAAAGTAAAAGACATCAACCTCGCCGCCTGGGGCCGCAAGGAAATCCGCCTCGCCGAGGCCGAAATGCCCGGCCTGATGGCCCTCCGCGAGGAGTTCGGCGCTAGCAAGCCCCTCAAAGGTGCCCGCATCGCAGGCTGCCTTCACATGACCATCCAGACGGCCGTCCTCATCGAAACCCTCGTGGAACTCGGTGCCGACGTCACCTGGTCTTCCTGCAACATCTTCTCTACCCAGGACCACGCCGCTGCCGCCATCGCCGCCGCCGGTGTTCCCGTCTTCGCCTGGAAGGGCATGAACGAAGAAGAATTCAACTGGTGCATCGAGCAGACGCTCCACGCCTTCCCCGGCGGTGAGCCCCTGAACATGATCCTGGACGACGGCGGAGACCTCACCAACATGGTCTTCGACGACTACCCCCAGCTCGCCGACGCCATCAAAGGCCTCTCCGAAGAAACCACCACCGGCGTTCACCGCCTCTACGAGCGCATGAAGAAGGGCACCCTCGTGATGCCCGCCATCAACGTGAACGACTCCGTAACGAAGTCTAAGTTCGACAATAAGTACGGCTGTCAGGAGTCCGCAGTGGACGCCATCCGCCGCGCTACCGACGTGATGATGGCCGGTAAGGTTGCCATCGTTGCCGGCTACGGAGACGTAGGTAAAGGTACCGCCGCTTCCCTGCGCGGAGCCGGTGCCCGCGTGATCGTCACCGAAGCCGACCCCATCTGTGCCCTCCAGGCCGCCATGGACGGATTTGAGGTGAAGAAGATGATGACCGCCATCCACCGCGCTGACATCATCGTTACCGCCACCGGTAACTTCAACATCCTCACCGAACAGCACTTCAAG
>CAYWMW010000300.1:0-5556 GCA_964458975.1 uncultured Lewinella sp.
GCACCGTGACTTCGTTGCTGAAATCCTCATTTAGCTACGGCTAGACTCCGGTTTCAGCGCCTTGCCACGGCACGAAAATCCGGCGGACTAAACGACCAGATAATTATGAACTCACCCACTAGGTGTAATAACGGAACGAGACAAGGTGGAGTTACTCTTCGGGAAAATCATTGCTAAAATACCGGAGGAAGAACCTCATGCGGATATTTTATCTGACGTTGCTGATTTCTTTCGCGAAAGGTTAGGGACGAAGTACAAGTTCAGGTCGCAAAGCCCGGTTACCCTACCCAACGACTCAGAGCCGGAGCCGGACTTCGCCGTGGTTGTTCGCCGTAAGTACAATAAGGAATCCGAAACATACCCTCCTAGAACCAGGACTTGAGGATATCCCTGAGCCCCGGTTTTCGCTTTTCGAGCGGTGCTAAGGCTTTCACCTCTGGTAGTCCGGTAATCTTCCGGTCCGGAATCCGCACCGGCGCAGCGGGTAGCATTTCGACCATCGGCACGGCGGGCGGCGTATTGCGGTCGCGCGGGTCGTAGGGTCGGTATTCGGAGACGTTGTAGAAGACGATTTCGTCGAAGAGGGCGAGGCTGTCGAACTCACCCCGGTTGCTCCAGACGGCGAGTTGGTCTACGGGCGTTTGGAAGGTGTTGGCTACCTGGCGCAGGGTCGTATCCTGGCTCCCGACGGTGGTTCGGTACTGGCTGTAGTGGCGCTCGGTATTCAGTGCTCCGTTGTTGAGTAGCGGGCTGGCCCACGGTAAATCTGCGTCGGTTTCGGGCGCGGCCGCAGGATGCAGGGCGAGGTAGCTGCGCATGGCGGGCATTACCCGTTTTGGGAGTCTTAAACGGTGGCCACCGGATAATCCCGGTAGGTAGCCTTTGAGGTACTGGGCGTTGAGCTCGATCACGACGTCGGGCCGCAGTCCGGTGACCTGGATTACGCGGTGGAGGCTCAGTTTGCGCTCCACGGTGATGGCTTCGGTGATCTGGAGGTCGAGGTCCATCGGCGCGGCGGGGACATCGTGCAGGTGGTGGAAGGCCATCACGTAGGCGGCGGCGATGATGTTGGGTAAATAATTACGCGTCTCCCGGGGCAGGTGGCGGCGGATCTGCCAGTAGCTTTTGTTTTTCCCACCGGCGCGGCGCAGGGCTTTGTTGACGTTGCCCGGCCCACAGTTGTAGGCCGCCAGGGCCAGCGCCCAGTCTTCGTAGCGGTTATACTGAATCTGGAGGTATTCCAGACCGGCGGCGCAGCCGAGTTCGGGGTCCAGCCGTTCATCGAGGTAGTCCTCTACGGTGAGGCCGTGCTCGCGGGCGGTGCCGGGCATGAGTTGCCACAAGCCTCCGGCTCCGGCGTGGCTGGTGGCGTAGGGCCGCAGCGCGCTTTCCTGAATGGTGACGTACTTGAGGCCGAGGGGCATCCCTTTCGCCGCCAGTTGCTCCTCGAAGATGGGGAAGAAGCGCGCCGAGCGCGCCAGTACCCGCGCCGTAGCGTGGCTCCAGTTGCCGACGTAGTTCTCGATACGCCGCTTCACTGACTTATCGAAGCGGTGCTCCATGATCGACTGGTCGAACAGGGCCAGGCGGGCTTTTACCAAAGAATCCGCGACCTCCATGATGTAGGCGGCGCGGGCCTCCACGGGTGTTTCCGCCCGGACCGATAGGACCGGGAACAGCAAAAGGAAAAGGAGGTAGGTAAACTTTTTGGTAAGATTCAAAGCCGGAGAAGGGGGGTAATTCTGGGGCTAAGGTAGGGGATGGAGAGTTAATGGAGCAGTTTGGCTGTTGAGCGTAAAATAAGTGAACTTCTAATTGCCACCGTTTACTCGAAGTGGGCCGGTAGTCTTATGGCTTTGTAGCTCGGTGGTTTGGTGGTGCGAGTGCCGTGCGGTAGCTCCACCGAACCACCGAACCACCGAACCACCAAACCACCAAACCACAATACCACCGAACCGATCTCATCCCAGCCAAAGGAGCCCAACCCCGAGTACCAACCCCAACTCATCTTCAGTCAGCTCCCGTTTGATGAATACCTCACCGAAGTGGGCGCTCGTCATGCTATACGTATTTTTCAGGGTAGCTAACCGGCCGGTTTCCATTTCGATGTAGGCTGTTTAATCTGTCGATGATTACCCGTGACGGTTTTCTACCACCAAAACGCGAAGCGTTTTCTTCTGGATAGCCCCTCTCCGCTGAGCCTGGGGCGAAGCGTGTTGGAGAGGGGTTGGGGTGAGGTAGCTACGGGAGGTCACCGTCAGGTTTAACAGCCTACATTTCGATGTTGACTTCGTCCCGAAACAATTCGGTGGGTCCCTCGGTTGCGACGAGTCGGTTGCCGAGAATCAGCTGGTGGTTGAGAATCTTCCGGCGCTTTTTCTACTCAATGCGACCGATAGAGTTACCGTCGCGCAAGACATCAAAACCTCGCCGGATGTCCTTTAAGTTGGTAGCTCTGCCGGTGCCTTCTTTTTAGAATAGGTATTTGGGCTCCATAATGTTGGTCGTTTATGCCTCATATTACGACCAAAGTAGAAATCTTACCCGGGAGAATATCTTTTACTGATAGAACAATTTCCCCCATCCCATTTTTCATTAAGTTTGCATCCCAAGCCAATAACCCCTCAGTGCACCAAAGACTTTTAATCTTCCTCCTTTTTCTCACCGCCAGCCTCACCGCTCAGCAAAGCACCAACGAGCAAGTCCTCGTCCGGGCCGAGCTGGCCAGTAAGACCATTGAGCTCGGCGACCAAATCTGGCTGGAGGTAAACATCTCCGCCCCTCCGGGAACGGAAGTCTCCGGCCTTGCCCCGGACCACATCGATGCCCTCGAAGGGCTGGAAACGATTGATGCCAAGGCCCTGAACGTAGTCGCCGAAACCCCGGAATTGCTCCTGCAGCAACGCTTCCTCATCACCAGCTTCGATACCGGTTACGTCGCCGTTCCGCCCTTACCTTTCGTCTTCAAGGCGGCGGACGGGCGAATAGACACGGCCTACACCAATGACCTCCTCCTCAAGGTAAACGCCGTCCCCGTAGGTGACGACGAAGAGATCATGCCCATCAAGCCCATCATCGAGGAGCCGCTGAACCTGCTTGATTTCTGGTGGCTGTTCCTACTGCTGATTGCCGCTGGCCTGGGCTATCTGTTCTACACCATCCAGCAGCGGCGCAAGGCGGATGCACCCCCGCCCCCGCCGCCGCCCCCAGCTTACGTCGTCGCGCTTGATGCCCTGAAGGAGCTGGAAGGCAAAGAACTCTGGCAGCAGAGCCAGACCAAGGAATACTACTCCGAGCTCACCCATATCCTCCGTGAGTACCTCGAAGGCCGCTTCGACGTGCAGGCGCTGGAAATGACCACCCGCCAGATCACGACCCAACTCGGCAAGCGCAACGACTTCGATAAGGTCCGGGCCAAAGAGCTGGGCAACCTTCTTCAACTCTCCGACCTCGTGAAGTTCGCCAAGGCCCGCCCGGCGGAGGAGTTGCACGTTGAAGGCTTGGAGCGGGTGCGTTCGTTTGTTAATGAAACAGGCGTGGACGCTCGTCGGCCGAGCCTTGCGGAGATTGGCTCGTCCGCTGAGGGGCCTGTAATCTCCGCTGATGGGCCGGTCGTTGACCCAGAAACCTCCCCTGCACCTGCGGCCGCGCCCCCGGAGTCAAACAGTCAGATAGCCAAACCGGCAAGTGGTCTGGCGGATGCTGATGAGGCTGAAGCGACCACTCGGCGGACGAGCGAAGCTGCGCAACGCCCGGCCGACGAGTTAGACAACCCACAACCGACAACCGAAGAAGAATGATAAGCTGGTGGAATCAATTCGAGTTCGTCTTTCCGTGGCTGCTGCCCCTGCTGGTGGTGCCGCCGCTGATCTGGTTTTGGCGCTTCCGTAAGGCGCGCGACCGGGAGATTTCTCTGCGCCTGCCGAGCACAAAATCCATCTCGGGGCTGAGTAGTTGGCGGAGCACCATCCGTCCGTTTCTGCCGTTTTTGCGCATCGCGGCACTTTCGGCACTCATCATCGCCCTGGCCCGCCCACGGCTGGATTTGAGCGAAGAATCCGTGACCGCCGAAGGCATCGACATCGTCCTCACGATGGACCTTTCCACGAGTATGGGCGCGACCGACTTTGTGCCCAACCGCCTGGAAGTAGCTAAAAAGGTAGCCCGCGAGTTCGTCTCCCGCCGCGAGTTCGACCGCATCGGCCTGGTCGTCTACGCTGGCGAAGCCTACACGAAATCTCCGCTGACGGTAGACCGCGACATCATCGACCGCTTCATCTCCGAACTGGAAATGGGCGAAATTACCGACGGAACGGCCATCGGAACCGGTCTGGCCACCGCGGTGAACCGCCTCAAAGACAGCGACGTGGCCAGTAAGATCATCATCCTGCTCACCGACGGCGAAAACAACCAGGGCTACCACAGCCCCGAACTCGCCGCAGAGCTGGCCAAGGAATTCGACATCCGCGTCTACACCATCGGCGTGGGCAGCGGCCAGGAAACCCTGATGCCCAGCAGCCCCCTAGGCGGCGGCCGTTACAGCTTCAAGCCCACCCGTGGTACGGTGGACGACAAACTGCTCGCCTACATCGCCGAAACCACCGACGGCCGCTACTTCCGCGCCCGCGACGAGGAAGAACTCGAATCCATCTACGACTACATCGACGAACTGGAAAAAACAGAGATCGAAACCACCGTTTTTAAACGGTACGAAGAGCAGTTCGGCCGCTTTTTACTGATCGGCCTGGCGCTGCTGCTACTGGAAACCGTTTTGCGGTATACGGTGTTGAGGACAGTGCCGTAGGGTGGTTTTGTGGTCCGGTGGTTTTGTGTCACCATCCACCGAACCACCGAACCACCGAACCACAAGACCAATCTATGCTAAACGACGCTCGCGCCCAACTACAAAAAGTCTACGACCTGATGATACTCGAAGGTCGCCCCGGCTACGAGCAGGTGGCTTTCGGGGAAGAGACCTTTGCGGAGCTGCTCACCTTTCTGGCCATGGTGCCAAGGAAAAACATTACGGAGCTGATTTATAAAATGAGCACGCAGGAACCGGCCATCAAGGTGGCTGAGTTGTACAATGTCTTGTGTTGGAGCGCCGAGAACCGGGGCGGCATTGCGCTGCACGAAATTCAGGAATGGTTCTATGCCAAGCAGGCCCGGCGGGTCGAAATTGCCTTGCAGGTAGACATTTTTCCGAGCAACAGCATGCAAGAGAGTCAGCGGATTTTGGAAGAGATTAGCCAAAAGTTTCGCCACCTGAAGCACCTCTGCGTGGCCCTGCGCCGGGAGGTAGACCACCGGCTGGCGGAAGAGGAAAGTTGGGCGAAGTACCGGCGTGATACCTTCGCGATGCCGAAGGAGATGACGCCTTCCATCATGGGGATCATTAAGGATATTAAGGGCGTAAAGGAATAAGGGGCGTGGCGTATCCCTTCCTCCCTTTCCCCCCTTATTTCCCGGCGCGCACGCAGGTGCAGAAAAGGTTAAAAGGCAATGGTCCAAAACCTGTATCTTGCAACCTGCAACCTGCAACCTGCAACCTGCAAC
>CAYWMW010000301.1:0-5512 GCA_964458975.1 uncultured Lewinella sp.
CGTTCATCATTGTTTCATGAATTTAGCGGTTACGGTTCCTTCAGGCGTATACCTACGAATCAGGTACAAACCAGGATGGTAAGCAGATATATTTATCGTTATCTGGTGGTCCTTATTTACAGTATGCCAATTCTGCGTCACTTTGCTTCCATTACCGCTTAAGACTTCAAACCGCTCAATATTCGTTCCAAAGTTAATTACTATTTGGTTGATTGCAGGATTAGGAGAGAAACTATGGTTTTTTTTGCCGTGAACCCGCCAGTTTCTTCTTCATATCAATCATCTTTTTCAGGCGCGGCCGCAGGTGCAAAAACAAGCTCTTCAAGCGCAATGATTTTCACCGGCCCCTTAAGCCCCGAAGGAAACAACTCATCGTCCGCATCGTAAAAATCCGACGTCGTGAAGGTCGTGCGCGGCCCGGGCGGAACCGGCTCGTTGTTCACGTACCAGGCGGGCATTTTCAGCTTTACTCCGTTGCCGTTGCGGTAGCGTTCCAACTTGTAGCCTCCGTCTTGCTTGGGGTAGCGCTCTTCACCGATAAGGCGGTTGCTCCAGAGGTTGGTTACGGCAATTTCCAGTACGTTGGTGCCTTCCCTGACGGCATCGGTAATGTCTACGCGCAAAGGTTTCATCCACTGCACGCCCAGATCTTTGCCGTTCAGCTTTACCGCGGCGATGATGTTTACTTCGCCGAGGTCGAGGTGGTAAGTAGCGTTACTGGTGGGGCGAAAGTCAAACTCCGTCCGGTAGGTGGCCGTGCCGGAGTAGTACCTGACTCGTTCGTCGGGGTGGTCGGTCCAGTCGGTAAGCGCCTGGAAAGGTAGCGTAGTTATCCCCGCCGGATCATTGTTCTTCGGCAGCGCGTCCAGTCCGTTTACCTCCGTAAAGCCAGCGGGGCCAACGAAGCCGTCCGCTTCACGGAAAGAAACGGTCCAGGGCTCGCTGATGGGGCGGTAGCCCAGTATCCGCAAGTCCGGCTCTTTCCAGTTGCTGGCTGCAATAGGAGCGGTCATCTCCACATCATCGCGGAAGACCAGGAAGACGCTTTCCTCGCCCTCAAGCGCCAGTTGGAGGCGGGTGCCGGTGGCCGTCGGGGCGTAGCGGCGGATCGGGGAGATCGTACCGGTCAGTGGGTTCCAGCGCTCGGGCTGTTTGCCGCGCACCCGCACGTTGAGCAGTAAGGTGTCCGGTGCGGAGCTTTCGTTGACCATGAAGTAGACGTCGGTAGTTCCGACGCGGCGGTGTTCATAGATGAGGGTGTCATTGTCCGCTGCGGTCAGGTCCGGCGTCAGGTCATGCTCCCCGAGGCGGCTTTGCCAGTCGTTTGCTGGTTGCAGGTAGACGGCCAAACGCTCGGCAAGCTCGGCAAACGTTTCATAATCCGCTTCGGAATGCCCGTAGCCTGCCAATCTGCCCGGAGCTTTACCGACAACCGTCACCCCGCTTTCCGCGATCTCCACCAAGCGGCGCAAGGTCGGCAAGCTCAGGTGGTCGCAATTTTTCAACGCCAACAACGGGTACTGCCCGCCTTCGGGGAGTACGAGCTGGCCGTCCGTGAGGCCTATCCGGTTGATGAGCACATCAGCGTTCACATTGTCGTAGTTAAGCCACTTGGGGATGGCGGGGTCAAAGTCGTCCCACTTAAAGCGGGAGTTGGGTTTGCCGTCGCCGACGAAGATCATCAGGTCGGCCACCGGGTGGCCCTGGCGGAGGAGGTAGCTGCCCCGGGCGATGTAGCGGAACCAGTCTTTGCCGGCGTTGTTCCACCACGTCTGGGTCCGGTCAAAGTGGAAGCCCCAGCGGTTCATCGTCATGCCGGGCGTTACGTTGGGGTTGGCCTGGTGGGCGAAGCGGTGGAACATGAACTCATTGATGCCCATCGCCCAGGCTTTGTCTCCGGATAGTTTGGCCATGGCGGGGTTACCCCGCCAGTTAATCTGCGGCGTGGAGGTGAAGGACTCAGCAGAAATCACGGGCTTCCCGTAGATGTGGGCGGCGGAGACGGCACTCTCTACCTGGGTGATCTCGCGGTTCATCCAGAACTCGCCCATCGGGATGTCGGCCGTTCCGCCCACGTCGAGGTCGTTCAAGGGGCCGAAGCCGTAGGGTTCGACGTAAGTTTTCAGGCCGTCGGCGTGGCAGAGTTCGGTGAAGTACCCGAAGTAGTTTTCGGTGACCAGGTCGGTGATTACTTCGCGGAAGTCGTAGAGGACGGCTTCGGAAACCTCTCCCCTGGCCCCTCTCCTCGGGAGAGGGGAGACGTCTTTGCTCGCTTCGCTCGTCCCTTGCCCCTCAACTTCCACTGCACCTGCGGCCGCGCCCATAAAACGCCCCGCCACCAGCGGTAAAAACGGGATAAAGTCGTAGCCTTTTCGTTCCTTGAACAGGTCGTTAAAGCCCGTCGTCCAGTTCTGCCCGCCGGCCTCATAGCTATCGATTTCAACGTATTGCAGGGCGTTCGGGCCAGCAGCTCCGGCCTCATCGACAACACGGCGAATGAAGGCATCATAGTGGGTTTTGAAGGCCGGCCGGCTCATTTTATCTACTTCCAGGCCGCGCCCTTCCCAGCTGGCGGGGTTGTTGAAGGCACCGGTGGAAGTTTGGCCGAAGCGCATCACCGTCCAGTCGCCCTCCGGGAAATCATACACCAAACGGCCGGTAGTATCCATGTACTCCGTCAGGTTTATCACCGTCTCCGGGTCAATGGTCATATTACGCGGAGGTGTTCCGATGTCCCTGAATTTACTGTCTTCCGTGCGGGCCATTGCAGTTTGCCCCAGCGGGTTTTCAAGCAAGTAAGTACGGTAAAGTTGGGCTTCGCGCAGCCCAACCTCCTGGTTAAACTGCATCCGGAAGTACCGGGCGGTAACCGGCTCGAAGTGATCATTGACCGCCCATTCCCCTTTCCCCGTACGAACCTTGTACAACTCGCGTACATCCACCCAGTTGCGCCCATCTTCGGAGCTTTGCAGCAGCACCGTGGCGTTACGATCCGTGAAGGTTGCGGATGCAGAGCGGATGATTGCCGGGCGCTCATACTCAAACTGAAGCCAGGGTGCAGGCCCCTTCTTTTTCCCCAGGCGTACCTCCGCGTCAATCTTCCCGTCGGTCACCAGTTGGGTGTCGTAGTTTGGGTCCGAAGCCGTAACTATTGCCCATTTCTCACTGTCCTCCACTTCAGTGTAAAGGCTCGGGTACGCCACCACGGCGATGTCTTCGTAGTAGCCCTCCCGCGTAGTGGGCTGAGTTAACACAATACCCGACTCCCTGACTGTTTGGCGCTCTGACTGTTTGACTACCTGACTACTGTACACCACCATCTTCATCGACTCCTCGGGCTTCACCCACGGCCCGCCGCTGCTGCTCCAGCCGTCACAGTTGTGTACGCCGAAGCTCAGCCCCAGCCGTTCCGACTCCGCCGCTGCGTGGGTCAGCATCTCGTGGTGACGGTCAGAGTTGTAGGGCACATCGCCCACGGGGATGCCCTGGCTGACGTTGAACAACAGCAAACCACCAATGCCAACTTCAGCCAACGACTCCAAATCTTTCGTCAGGCCGTCCTTACTCATATTACCGCTCATGGCGTGAAACCAGGTGCGGGGCTTGGCCTCGTCGGGCGGGTTGCGGAAATTGGCTTCGAGTTCTGCCGGGCCGGGGGTAGAAACACCCACAGCTTCCTTCGGCATATTGTTGTCCGTGCAGGCAATCAGGCTAGCCACAACTATAAGCGACAGAGCAGAGAAGAATCGTTTCATTCTGGTAAGTTGTACTACTGTTTTATGATTTTACCCACCCTTTCCCCTTGGCGGCCAGACACCTTGAGGAGGTAAGTACCGGCTTTCAGTTCTTTCAGATTGAGGGCATCTCCGGTTATTTTCCCCGTCCGGAGGAGCTGCCCCCGAAGGTCAAACACCGAGAAGTCGTCGCCAGCTGCCGCCGAGGGGATCGCGAGTACCCCCGTCGTAGGATTAGGGAAAACCCGCAGGCTGCGCTGCGCCGTACCGGTAATTTCCGTTGAGGTAGTTCCCCCGCTTAGTTGGTAGACCTTCATCCACAACGGTTGCGCATCGCCACTACCCTCTTCCATGAGGTAGAGGTAGAGCTTATCGCCCCGGAGCACGCCGTTGAAGTAGCGGAATTTGGGGCTGGTGGTTTCCTCCAGCAGGGTTACCCAGTTGTTGGTGCCCTCCGGTGCTGCGCGGATGAGGATACGGTCGGACCGGCGATCAACGACGACGACGTAGCCTTCGTAGGCGACCATCACCCCGTTGGGCGTCAGGAGACTGCCACCGGAGGCACTGCTGAAGGAATCGTCGGTCGCATTTTTCCAGTAGTGAACGTTCGTATTGTCTACCCGGACGATGGCGTGCATCGCTCCGTTCTCCGTTTCCGTGTACTTGGGGTAGATGGTTGACCGGGGCCGGTCCGCCGTACCGTAGGTCAATGACGGGGTTCCGATTTCGAGGGCATCGGGGTGGCCGAAGGGGATGCTTAGTGGCTCCCCGTTAGTCGTCCGCCAGTCGTTCGGGCCGTAGGGGGCTACGGCGTAGGCCCAGTAGAGGCCACGGTTGAGGTCGAAAGTTTCCCGTAGTTCGCTATCCATAGCGTAGCGGACCTGAAAACAAGTGTGGAACTTGCCGTTAATGAACCGCCCGCCGGTACCGTAGGCGTTGTGGCGGTAGGGCAAGTCGATCGTACCGTCGGAGAGCAGTTGGTTGGCCGACCAGGTTCCGTTCTGGTAAGTAGCGTACAGGATGTCCCCGTTGCCCGAGCCGCCGATGCGGAAGCGGGCCAGGAGCCTGCCGTCATCTGCCCTTCGGATGGACGGGTAAGTCGTCCGTTCGTAATTAACCCCAGCGCGTAAAAAGGTACGTTTGGCGCGGAAGATACCGAGCGTGAATTCATCGTCGGGCACGAAGGCCGTACCCGGCAGGCTAACCGAGTAGTTGAAGTGGTCGTCTCCGTAAGTCGCCGCCCAGTAAGCGTGAATATCGTAGATCAAATGAATGGTACTGTCTACTTCGCTTACCCCAATCACCGCTACGTTGTGGGAGTCTCCGATGGTGGTGTCCTGATTGTAGCCGACGTGGCGGTGCGGGAACTGAAGATGAACCCATTCTGCGCCCGGCTCATCCCGCCGGCGGGAGAGCATCAGGTTGCGGTTCTCCATGCCGCCTTTGTACCAGGTCACAAACTGATAGCCCCCCACTACGTCAATGCAGTCACCGTGGGGGGTGATCCGGCGGCCATACTGAAAGCCCACGCCACGGTCCCCGGTGAAATACAGCCCGTCTTCGGCTACGGCGGAGGTCTCCAACAGCTCAATACTTAGGGGTGTTTGGGCGCTGGCGCAGGTGCCAAGGAGGGTTAAAAGCAGGGTCGTGAATACGGTTTTCATAGTACTCTAGTTAAGTCGTCCGCCGAGCCTTGCGAAGCTTGGCTCGTCGGCCGACTAGTACATAGATTCTCTCATCGACCTGACTTTGAACGCAGATAATTCGTAGGGGGACAA
>CAYWMW010000302.1:0-5481 GCA_964458975.1 uncultured Lewinella sp.
ACTCCCAACTCCCAACTCCCAACTCCCAGCCTACCGCCCCGCCGCCACCTCATTAATAATGTTCCAGGCATTCCCCAGGTTTTTATCAATGTCTTCACCGGATACCTTATTGCCGATGTTGTCGGGGAAACCGTAGAGGTAAGCTTCTGCCTCGGCGAAGGACTCACAGGGGAACTCAAACCAGGCACTCGTCAGGGTTTCCTGCACGGGCTTATCGTAGAGGTAGTTGATCAGGCGGGAACCGAGCTGACGGTTCGGGCTGTTGGCCGGCATGGTGACGCAGGTCATGTTGAAGAAGTTGATGTCGGTCGCCTCGGTGTGGGGGAAGCGGACGCGCCAGGCTTCCGCTGCCGCAAAGTGCTGCGGGTCTCCGTTCAAAAACCACCGCACTGCGGCGCCGAGGCTCACGAAGGCCATGTCGATCTGGCCCGCCAGTAGGCGGTTCATCTGGTCAGTGTCCGAACCCTGGAGGCCACCGGAGGAGCGCTCGTAGATGGTCTTTGCCCACAGCTGCGCCGCATTGGGGTTCAGGTTCAGGTACAAACCCGCCACCACGCCCGCCAGCCCGGAGCTGTCCGGATGCGCAACGCCGAGGCGGATGTTGCGCGTTGTCGCCTTCAGAATACCTTTATAAGTACCTGCTTCTTCGGAAGTGACGGCGTTTGGGTTGTAGACGGACACCATCGTCCACCGCGTCAGCCCGGCCCAGTAGCCTTCGTTGTCCAGGTAACGGTCTCCGACGTTTCCGTTCGTGAAGGCATCGACGAAGAAAGGCTGCAAGGCGTCAAAACCCTTCAGCCGCGCTGCATCTTCGAGGGTAGGGACGATGAGTACGTCCGCATCAATCTTTTTCTTAGCCACGGCATCTCCGATGATCTCCGCCATCGGCCGTACGGTTACTTCCACCTTAACGCCGAACTTCGTCTCGAAGTCACGGATGATCTGTGCATCCTGCGGCAAATAGCGCCAGGTCATCAGCTTTACGGTGTTGCCTGCTGATTGATTGATCGTGCCGGGGCCGGCCTTGATGCCGCCGGTGTTGGCTGTTGTTGGTTGGTCGCCGCCGCCGCAGGCGGCCAGGCTGATGATCACGGCCAGGGCGGCCAGGAGTTGTAGTAGGGACTTCATGAATTGGTTTGTTGGGTGGGGCAAAGATATAGTTTGGCTGCTATTGTGAGGGGCTGAACGTTCCTTGCTCATAATGGCGATGGGCTGACCTCGCCTTCGGCTTCGGTCAACCCATCGCTAAGAAACGTACCCTTTCAGGGCACTACCGGATACGATTGTGTCCGATTGCTTATAATATTGTAGGTTACTTATCCCCCAACCGCTCACTACCAAAAGGCAGCGAGTCAAACAAGCTACTCTCCTCCTCCATCTCCTCCAGGTCTTCGCTTTCCACCAGGAAGAGCGCTTCTTTCGCTCGCGTGATGGCCACGTACTTCAGGTTCATCTCCTGCACCTTCTCCCAATCTTTTTGCTGGGGGCGGGTCATGGGCATTTTGTCGTAGTCGATGATGAAGACGCGGTTTTCTTCCAGACCCTTGGCGCGGTGGATGGTGGAGAGTTTGATGGCACCCTCTTTTGCGGATACGTAGGCCTTTATTTTCTCCAGTATCTTGCTGGCGGTAGTACACTGCTTCTGCCAAAGCTCCCATTTCTTGTGCAGGAACTCCAGCCGTTTTTCGAGGTAATCGTTTTCGGACTCCAGGAAAATTTCCCGCTCCGTCGCCTTCGGAATTTTAGCGGCCTTCTGGCGGATCACCCAGCGGTTGCGCTGCAAAACGATGTCTTTCAGCGCATCGAAGCCCCGGTAGCGGCGCTTGATGGAGGCCTGGAGCTCGTCCTGTTTGAAGAGGGTCTTCAGCTCGTTGATGAACTCGCGGGCTTCGTCTTCGGCTACCTGCACCTTCACGCCCTCGTCGATGAAGTCAAAGATCAGGACCATCAGCGGCGCGCGCAGACGGCTGATGATCAGGTCGCCAGGTTTTGCCTGCTCTACCACTTCGTCGATGGTGATGTTATCGACCGTCCCGAACTCCTCCTTTGCGCCAACGATGTCATCCCGGATCTCCTGTGCGAGCCCGATCACCGCCGCCGGGCAGCGGAAGCAGGTGGTGAGCGGTAGTTGCGTGGCGCGGGTCATCCGCGCTACCCGGCTGAAGGATTCCACATCGGCACCGGTAAAGCCGTAGATGGACTGGCGCGGATCGCCCACGGCCAGCACCCGGCTGCCTTTTTTGCCGTACTTGGCGGCGACGGCAAACTGGGCTTTGCTTAGGTCCTGACATTCATCGATGAAGATCCAGTCGAACTTAGACGTAGCGTTGAGCTTCCAGATGAAGGGCAGGTAGATCATGTCCGTAAAGTCGATGATGTAACTGCGGGCGGCCAGTTCCGTCCCGGCCGTAAGCAGGAGCCGGTGGGCGGCGTAGTAAATCTCCTGTTCTTCGCGGAAGGTATTGCTCTTTATCTCGTTGGGGGTAAACAGCCCGAAATGCTCCACAAGGCTCATAAAATCCTCGAACGACGGGCCGTTCAGGGTCGCCCGGTGTTTCTGGCAAATATCCAGCAGCCGCCGCTGAATCTTAAACTTCAGGTTCTTGATCGCGAAACTCTGCTTTCCGTCTCCGCTGTTGGCGGCTTTAGGGTTGAGGTTGTTGAGTTCGCAGAGCGCCTGGATGTGGGGCAGGAGCTTGGTCTGCATCTCTTCGCCCCGGTAAATGGTGGCGTATTTGTGCTCCCGCAGCTGGAGCCGGTGGTGGTGGTCCGTGTTCTCCCGCAGGATGCGCAGCCCGAGACTGTGGATGGTCTGCACGGTTACCTCCGCCATGCCCCGCTCCCGGAATTTACGGCCGATCTCCTTCGCGATGCTGTTGTTGAAGGCGCAGAACAAAACCTTTGCCGGGTCTTTCGCAAACTTCGCGCAGGCCATGATGGTTGTCGTCTTCCCCGCGCCCGCAACGGCATCAATGATGCCGTGCCCTTCTCCGTCGCGGACGAAGTCGAAGATGCGCTCTTGTTCGGGGGTGAAGGTCACTTTTGTGGCTGTTTGGTGGCAAGGTAGTGAAATTTACTATTTTTTGTGTTGGGAGTAGCTCGTCAACTCAATCCTGACGAAGCCTTCGGGGGTAGAAAGCGTTTGGCAACCGTTTTGCCAGCCGGGTTTAGCCAGGATAGGGGAGTAGGGGTTTCATCTTCAGTGGCAACAGTTTCTGAGGTGTTAGAGGTGGCGGGGCCGCAGGTGCAAAGTAGGATTAATAGGAGCAGGGTTAGGGTGGGGCGGGTCATTGGCTTTAGGGTTTGGTTTTTTTAACGAGGAGTAGGAGTATTCCTTGTTCGCCGGAGGATGATTGTTGCTTTCCGTTTGTGAGGGGTTGATCTCCGCTTTCCGTTCGCGATGGGCTGATCTCGGCCTTCCGTTCGCGATGGGCTGATCTCGGCCTTCGGCTTCGATCAACCCATCGCTAGGGGACGTACCCTTTCAGGGCACTTAGCCTGCCGCCTGCCCCGTAGAGCTTCCGCGTAGCGGATATACCATGGGTAACCCCGGACGCAGCGCAGCGGAGTCCGGGGGAGTCCGGGGAGGGAGCCACTTGGCTCGTTCTCTGCCGCCTGCCCCGTAGAGCTTCCGCGTAGCGGATATACCATGGGTAACCCCGGACGCAGCGCAGCGGAGTCCGGGGGTACGACGCGCAGTACCTTCCATCTCCGTCATTCGCGGAGCGAATGCCCTAAGCAAGCCTCACGTCCTTCGGAGCGAAACCATGAGCGGCACCCATGCCCGAAAACCTCCCCCGGCACCTGCGGCCCCGCCCAAAACCATAACGCGATTATAAAATTATCCATCGGTCGCAACTTTTCAACCCAACAAATCGTATGTTTAAGCATCGGGTGCCCGGCCAATAGTGAAACGCCAAGCCACGGCCCCGCCGTTTCCCCTATGAATAAGAAAAACGAAAAACTAAAGGCCCTACTGGCCCGCTACGAAAACCAGGAGACCGGCAACGACGGCCTGTTCCTCTCCGAAGAGGAATTTGACGAGCTGCTCTCGCACTACTACGAGCAACACGAGTATGACCGGACGCTGGAAGTCGCCGATCGCGCCATTGAGCAGCACAAATTCTCTCCGGAATTTTACAAATGGAAAGCCCTCATCCACAAGATCAACCTGGAAGAAAAAGAGGCCTTCGAAGCCCTCGAAAAACTAAGCATCTACGCCCCGAACGATGAGGAGGCCCTCATGCTCCGCCTCGAAGTACTCGTCCACTTCGGCCACCGCGAGCCCGCCCGCAGCGTGCTCGAACGGCTCCGCAACCTGGTGCGCGGAGACGCAAAATTCAGCCTCCTCGCCTTCTTCGACGGCCTGCTGCTGATGCAGGAATTTCGCTTCGAGGAAAGCTTCCGCTCCCTGACCGAAGCCGTCAGGTTAGACCCCCACCAGGAACCTGCCCTGGAGGAACTGATCAACGCCAGCGAGTTCATCGCCTACCGCAAACGGCTGCTGAAACTCTTCAAGAGCCTCCTGGCCAAAGACCCCTTCAACGACCTGATCTGGTACTACACCGGCCTTTGGTACGACGACGACGGCAATGACCTCGAAGCACTCGATGCCTTCGCTAACGCCCGCTCGCTGAAGAACGATAGCCCGATCTACGACCTCGAATACGCCGATAAACTCTTTGACCTCGACCGCTACGACCTCGCCCTGAAGGCCTACAAGGCCTACTTCGAGTCCGATAAACCCGAAGACAGCTACGAAACCTTCATGCGCATTGGCCGCTCCTACCAAATGCTCGGCCACCTGGAGCAGGCCAAGAAAGCCTACTTCCGCGCCATCGAGCTGAACGGAGATATGTACGACATCTTCCAGCACCTCGGCGAATGCTTCGCCGCCCAGGAGAAATGGGGCATCGCCGCCTATAACTACGGCCGGGCCGTAGAGCGCCAGGGCCATACGCCCGATTGCTGGCTCGGCCTCGGCCTCTGCCACGCGGCCACGAACCAAACCGAGGAAGCTGAATTCGCCTTCCAGAAGGCCCTGTCAATGGACGACCGTTATAGCGACGCCACCATCGCTTACGCCGTACTGCTGGTGGAAAAAGGCGAAGAAGTCCGCGCCCTGACCCTCATGAACGATGCCCTGGAACGCTACGAAGACGCCAGCCTGATCTACGGTGCCGTCGCCATCCACTTGATGACGAACCGCCGGGCCGAGGCGCTTTCCCTGCTCAACTCCGCCCTCAGCGAATATTACGACGCGCACGGTATGCTCACCGATTTCTTCCCCGAC
This sequence comes from uncultured Lewinella sp., assembly GCA_964458975.1. Lineage (GTDB taxonomy): Bacteria > Bacteroidota > Bacteroidia > Chitinophagales > Saprospiraceae > Neolewinella. The sequence goes on from CAYWMW010000302.1 coordinate 5,294, forward strand.
CTGCGGGATGACCGGGAGATTGATGCTATTTTTCAGCTGTACCGGCCTAGAAGCTAGAAACTAGAAGCTAGAAACTAGGGAACTAGAAACTAGGAGCTAGCCTTCTAGTTCCCTAGTTCCCTAGTTCCCTAGTTCCTAGTTCCTAGTTCCTAGTTCCTAGTTCCCTAGTTCCCTAGTTCCCTAGTTCC
>CAYWMW010000303.1:0-5441 GCA_964458975.1 uncultured Lewinella sp.
CCTTGTCCCGGTGTAAATAAGTTGCCAAAACAACTAGTGGGTGAGTTCATAATTACTTGGCCGTTATTCCTTGTCTTTTCGCACCGTGACTTCGTTGCTGAAATCCTCATTTAGCTACGGCTAGACTCCGGTTTCAGCGCCTTGCCACGGCACGAAAATCCGGCGGACTAAACGACCAGATAATTATGAACTCACCCACTAGGTCTTCCCTACGGGAGATAAAACGTGGTCGGTTGCGACGCAAAGAAGGGTTTTCTTCAGGAAACAAATATTTATGAACACGGTAAGTAAGCCCTACCTTGCCAGAGCGAAAAAGAATTCGACTGACGAGTCTTACATTGCACCTGCGGCCGCGCCCTACTTATCATAAGCTTTTAACGCCCCTTCGGGCTGGGGTCGCACCTCATCGTTCGCAACCTTGATCATCTCTCTGCGCACCTTCACCGCGTGCTTGGCGGGTATAATCGGTTCGCCTTGCCACTGCGCCCACACCTGGGTAAACTCAGCCCCCAGGAAAAGGATCTGGCTGTTGTAATAGGTCCACACCAAGAGTGTGATGAGCGCTCCGGCGGCACCGTAGGTACTGGAAAAGTCACTATTACCAATGTAAAAACCGATCAGAAACCGGCCAACGCCGAACAACAGCGCCGTAAAAATTGCGCCCGCCCACAAATCGCGCCAGCGCGCCCGGGCGTCGGGCAAATACCGGAACAATAGCACAAAAATGAAGGCGGTAACCAGCGTAGTAATCACCCAACTCGTAACCGCAAGCATTAGCGGCCCGAGCGCCGGGACGAAAGAAGCCAGTTGATCCATAAACCCAATAATTACCGCGTTAATTACGAGGGTAACCATCAGCAAAAAACCAAGCCCAATCACAAAACTAAAGCTGAGTAAGCGCGTAGAGATGAAAGCAAGAATACCGTTGGTGGGCGTCTGCTGAATGTTCCAGATTTTATTCAGGCTTATTTTGAGGTTGCTGAACACGCCGGTCGCCGCAAAAAGCAGGGTACCGATACTGATCGCCGTTGCCCAGAAGGTATCCCCCGACACATAAGCATTACTGACAATTTCCGAAATAGAATTTGCCGCGTTCTCCCCCAGTAATCCGGCAAGTTCACTGTCCAGGCGACCGTTCACCGCCTCGTCTTTCCAGAAATAGCCAGCTACCGTGGTGGCCACCACCAGCATCGGCGCGAAGCTGAAAACAGTGTAGTAAGCCAGGGCTGCGCCGAGGTTCAGTGCATCATCGTTCAGGTACTGATTGATGACATCCTTTGCGAAGGCGAAAATGCGTTTAAAAATATTGGTCTCGTTCACGGAAGTAACTTTTCGTTGTAACGGCAAGCCACTTGCTCAAGTTCGGAAGCCAGGGATTTTGGTACAGACGATCTGCCCCTTTTGCCTACCTGACGATCTGACCGTTAGACTCCTTCACCAACAACCAAAGCAGGGACGATACGCCTAGCGTGCCCGCCGCGATCCAGAAAATCAAAGATTTATCCGCCGCGTGCTCGATGAAGCCGCCCAGGTTGGACGCCACAATTTGCGGCAGTACGACGGAGAGGTTGAAGAGGCCCATCATCAGGCCCATCTTCCGCTGGTCCACCACTTCCGACATGATGGCGAAGGGCAGGCTCACAATCGCCGCCCAACCCACGCCCACTACGGCCATGAGTAAGAAAAAAGAGGTGACGGTTTGGCCCAGATAAACGATCATCAAATAACCGACGGCGCTGACGGCGATGGCCAGCGTATGTGTCCGTACCCGGCCAATTTTCTCCGCCACGGGCTCCAGCACCAGGGCGGGCAGCAGGAAGCCGACGGTATTGAGGATGGCAAAAGCTACGCCGATGGTGAAGCCGATGTCGTTGTTCTGTACTTCCGTGAGCGTTGCGTTGGAGTCGTAGCCCATAATGACCTCCTTGATGTAGCCGAAGGTATAGATGAACATCGTCTGAACGCCCACCCAGGTGAAGGCGTGGGCGAGGCAGATTTTCAGAAAAGCGGGCCAGTTCGTTCCGCCGATGGGTACGGCCTTATCGGTGGCGTGGGCATCGATGGCGTCTACGCCGATGTCTGCGGCACTCGCGACGCCGTCGTTCAGGCTTTCCCCGTCCAACGCCCGTGGCTCCCTGATGAAGAAGGTTGGAAAAACGGAGAAAAGGAAGACGATGACGGCACCGGTATAGATCAGGAAGTAGTTGCTCACGAAGGCACCGATCAGGTAAGCCAGTACGCCGAAAAAGCCAGAGATGGTTTGCATCCAGGTGTAGCCTTTCGTGCGGGCATCGCCCCCCGGCGTTACGTCGGCGATGATGGAACGGGCCGGGTTGAAGCTGATGTTGATCGCCAGATCAAGCGTAAGGGCCACCGCGATGGCGATGCCGATGATGCTTTCCACGCCCAACGCCGTGCCGATGATGCCGAGGTTAGGCAGGGCAAGAATCATCAACGCCGCAATGATGCCGCCGATGACGATGAACGGTCTGCGCCGCCCGCCCATGAACCAGACGTTGTCCGAAATAGCCCCGATGATTACCTGGCCGAGGATGCCAGCTACCGGCCCCGCTAACCAGACGTAGCCGATTTCCTCCAGGTTAAGCCCGTATTTGGTGTTCAGAATCCAGCTTAAGGCAGCAATCTGCACACAGAGCGCAAAACCCATCGCGGTGGCGGGCAACGACAAAAGGGCGTAGGTTGCCCGGGTGGGAGTTTGGTTTTTCACTACAATTCGAGTTTGTCATCGGCTGAGGATTGATTTGGCCCCGCCGGTCGGACGCGCTAACGCTGCGTTTGTCCGGCAGATCAAATCAATATTCATCCGATAGGTAAAGGCCGGCACACTACTTCCGGCAGGAGCTTTTGAAGGTGGGAAGATAGTGGAAAGCTTGGTAGTACACGATAATCTAATCTCTCCTACCTTTAGCCTGACATGAAATCTTCCACGTGACGCAGTAAGATCAAACTGGAAGAAGAATGAGGGGCGGCGAAGTTCGGCTTCGGAGGAGAAGGGGCGGTTGAATTAGTAACTCGGGCGCACAAAAGTAATCACGGATTTGAGCGGATTACGCGGATCGGCGCGGATTTTCTAATCGGTGTTCATCCGTGTAATCCGCTCAAATCCGCGATTCAATATTTGTGCTTTTTTTGGCGCGGCCGCAGGTGCAAAGAGAGGTTAAGGGTATAGCTCAAAACATCCATTTCGTTTCAGTCAAAAAACCGCGTGTAGCTAATGCCTGGCGTAATGCCCAATAGAGAACGTGTATTAATTTGACTCGTGGTCTCGTAGGACGGGCTTCCACCGTCAGGGGCAGGAATTTCCCGGAACGAGAAAGAACGACTGGCAGTAAAAGGATTTGCCCGGTTATAAAGGTTATAAATGGAAAGGTTCAACTGATGCCGACGAGAAGACTTTTTGCTACTCTGCCAACTCTTCGTAGCCGCTACGTTAAGCAGGTGAAAAGAAGGGAAGCGAGCATTATTGATACCGTCGTATAAATCAAAATGAGCTGACTGCCCAATAGGGAGGGTTAATGCGTGTCCGGTTTGGTAAATAAAGTTCGCGGAAAGCTTCCAGCGTTCGCTTGCTTGATAAACCAGTACTGCATTTATGTCGTGTCTGCGATCGAAAGTGAAAGGAAAAGTTTTTCCTTCGTTAATCGACGCGTAAGTTCGGTCTGAACGGGAAAGGGTGTAAGCCATAGTATAGCCGATCTTGCCGAAGTCTTGCTGGAGAAAAATCTCTATCCCTTCCGCATTTCCCGTACCGTTCAGGGCGATGGCTTCCGCTCGCCCTATTCGGCCAAATGCATAGCCGGTTTCCGCTCCTGGTTGCAGCCTTGATAAACCTGTAAATTCTTTATAAAACACCTCGACAGACCACTTCAAAGGATGCTTTTTAAACGAACGGCCAGCAAACCCAGCATAAACCTGTTCGGCCCCGGCCAACGGTAATCGGCCGTCGGTTAGTTCCCAAATAGAGCTAGGCAACAGACTCGTATTAACCTGAAACTCATGAACAAACTGATGCTGGCGGTCGTAACCCAGGTTCAGAAACAAAGGCTTAAGAAGCCTGAAATTGAGCGCTAAACGAGGCTGCCATCGTGAAAACGACAGCTCGTTCGAGCGAAAGTGGTTTAGGCGAAGCCCTCCCCTCAAGTTGATTGATGATTGAGGATTACTCCATTTAAGGCTGGTATAAACCGCTTGCTCGGTAGGGCTAAGCTGTACGATGCGGTTTACTGGCAACTCCCCTAGTAGGTTTAAACGGAGGTCTTGGTCAAATTTACGACTTACCAACTCTACCCCATTCTCTACCTGCAAGCCGTAGGAAGTCGTCCATTCCGAGGTTGCATGAAGACGAGTGTCGTTAACCGAGGAATTATTGAAGCCCTGGGACGGAACTATAAATTGCTGACCTAAGCCTGTAACTACTCTACGATTGAAAATTTCGTAGTCGTAACTACCGTAACTCAGGTTGATTCCTACTCTCCAGTTTGGCTTCAGTTGACGTTGCGCACGAAAACTCCCCATAATATTACCCCACTCAAACTCTTCGTAGTTAAAATTAAATGCCGACCCGAACTGATCAAAGCCACTGTCTCCACTCAGGAAAACCGTTCCGCTGAGTTTCCAGTCTCCCAACCGGTAAGTTAGCTTCCCTAGAGTATCGTACATCCGAAGAGCGGTGATACTGCCGAATTCGTTACGCTCGTACCGGGAAGCACTCGCCCATTCATTCAGGTAGGTCGGGTACCCCAGCCGACCACCTATGAAGTAACTGCCGTTTTCGCCCAGCGGCCCCTCCGCTCCCAGGCGTGCCAGGGCGGTTCCTATCCCTATTTGCTTGGTATGCCGGTCGTTTCGCCCTTCGTCTACCGCAACGTCGATCACACCACTGAGCCTACCGGAATACCTGGCCGGCACCCCACCTTTATATATCTTGATCGCTCCAGTACCGTAGCCAGGAATCGCTGAGAGAAAGCCGCCCAAATGGTTGACGTTGTACACCGGAACACCATCAATCAGCAGCGACGTTTGGTTAGGGTTGCCGCCACGGATGATGATACCCGCCGTTCCTTCCGCGCCCGTAGAAACGCCGGGCAGTAAGGTTAGTGCTTTGATGGGGTCAAACTCTCCCAGAAGGGCCGGAACCGCCGCCAGCTGGGGCGTGTAGAGGATATTGCTGGAACTACCTAACTCCGGCCCCGTTTGTTTAGCGACTACTTCTACGGACGGCAGACCACTGACGGTCGCCAATAGAATAATTAATTCTGATTTTTCTGCCTGTAACTGAACAGTCTTCTCCCGGTATCCGACCCTGCTGACGGTAACGAAAGGCAGCTCATTCATGATCCGCTTGTTCAGAATAAGACTACCACCAGGATCGGTTTCCGCACTGTAGTTGCGGTCCAGGTTATACACCAGGGCGTAGGATA
>CAYWMW010000304.1:0-5428 GCA_964458975.1 uncultured Lewinella sp.
AGTTTCTAGTTCCTAGTCCCTAGTCCCTAGTCCCTAAGAATCCAGTCGCTCCAGCTTCCGGGGTAGAGCAGCGGTATTTCGCCGTAAGCGTGGGTGTAGGCGAGAATATTGTGGCAGGCCGTTACGCCGGAGCCGCAGTAGAAGACGTTGTTTTCGGCATCGTTTTGCAGGTGGGCGAAGCGGGCTTTCAGTTCGGCTTTGGGTTTTAGTTTTCCGTCGGTCAGGTTATCGGGCCAGGGCAGGTTGATGGCGGCTTCGATGTGGCCGGCGACGGGGTCAATCGGTTCGTGCTCGCCGTGGTAGCGGGGGGCGGTGCGGGAGTCGATTAGGGTGTGACCGGGGTCTTTGCGAAGCAGGTTAACTTGGGCGCGGTCGCGGGTGCCATGTGAGGTAAAAGGAGCAAAGTGAGGGGCGACGTCGCCTTCGGATACATCGGGATGCTCTCGATAGCCGGACTCCATTGGCAGCCCCGCCGCTTCCCAGGCCTGAATTCCGCCGTTGAGCACGGCGGTAGCTTCGTGGCCGAGGGCGCGGAGCATCCACCAGAGGCGGGCGGCGAGGCCTCCTCCTTTGTCGTCGTAGCAAACCACCGGGGTGTCCTGCTTTAAGCCGAAGCTACTGATGAAGACCGCGAAGGTGTCCATATCCGGCAGCGGATGTCTGCCCGTTTTTCCGGGGATGATTTCTCCCGAGAGGTCGTCGTCCATGTGGAGGTGGTACGCTCCGGGAAGATGGGCGGCGGTGTAGGCTGCTGCGCCTTCGGACAGGTTGAAGAGGTTGTGGCGGCAATCGAAGAAGAGGGCCTCAGCGCCTAGGTTAGCGGCTTCCGTTGGGGAGATGATGGTGCTTTGCATGGGGGGAAGGTAGGGGGAAGTTTTTTGCCGGAGAAACCCTGGCTACCCTTTTACGCGGTGGTAAAGATGTGTGCTCATGGTAAGTTGTAAGTGCTTAACCTAGTCTCTCCCAAATTCTCCGTAAATTACAAATCAATCCCTTCCTCAACCCCAGATCCCCATGCGCCTCACCCTGCTCTTCGTGACTTTACTTTGCACCTGCGGCCGCGCCCAAAGTCAGTCGACCTCCTCCCCGGCAGATCGGGACCACATTCACAGTATTTTCTTCGGCGGCGGCAGCTACTACATTGTGCCCGACGAGGCCGCCCGCCTGAAACAATTCCTGGACGAGATTCCCAACCTGGACGCTTACGAGATCGAAATCCAGGGCCATACCGACGACATCGGGAACCGCGAATACAACCTCCGCCTCTCCGACTACCGCGCCCGTACCGTCCGCGACCGCCTGATCGCCTACCCCCTGCAACCTGAAATGATGCAGATGCTACCGCTCGGCGAAGACGAGCCCAACTTCGACAACGCGACCTGGGAAGGCAAGCTCAGTAACCGGCGGGTAGACGTGATTTTGAAGCGGATCGTTTTTTAGTAGGGTAGTGCAAAACCAGTTCATTACCATCTCTACTCCTCTTCAAGTTTTGATGCAAGTTTTTCAAGTTGTTCCGCATCTGCTAAGTCCTGTAATCTTCCAGCCTCTTTTTTTGCTTTGATGAGGTCATTAATGTTCAAGAAGTTAACTTCTACCTTATCTACTATCGAGGTTTTTCTATCGGCATAACATTTTTCAAAATCGACCCCGTTTATGTCCATTAATAAGTCTATTCGGTGAGGCTCGTATCCAAGCTGGATTATGCTGTCAGGATCCCGAAATATATCATGTGTTAATCCAAGAGAACCCATCCCGAAACTGCGAATCACTTCTAAAAGCCGGCTGATGTTGTCGTCAGTCATCCAAATCCAAAAGTCAATATCCTTTGTGTACCGGGGATAGCCGTGCAAATTAACTGCATAGCCACCAACTACTAAATAAGCAACTTTATGCTCGTTTAACAACTCGATAAACTCTCTGAAATCCTTGCTGAGGTCCATAAATTCTAAGATTTATCTCTTGCCGCATTTCTTCAAGTTGTCGCATCCTTTGCTGTTCGGACAAGGAAAGCCAGTATAGCAAGTTGCTGTCATCCTGGCCTTTCTTTACGATTCTGACTACCTTTTGCATGCTAAATAATTATACTTGCTAAGATACGGTATTTTACACCCGAAACCAAGGTTCTAGATACCATCCCATAAACTTAAAGTAGACTTTGCTCAAGGCTGCAGAACAGAAGAATTATCTTAACACCAAAGCTTATCCCCGTAAACTATAGACCGATCCCATCTTCAAGCTCCAGTCCCTATGCGCCTAACTCTGCTCGTCGCTACCCTACTTTGCACCAGCGGCCGCGCCCTAAGTCAGCCAAGCTCTTCGCCAGCGAACAAACTTTCAATAAAAAGTGAAAGCTCCCACAACCTACCCCGCCTACGCTTGTTGAAATAATCACAACCGAAGCTTATGAACTCCGCCGACCTTTTAGAACGCGCCCTGAACAAAGAATGGCTCTCCGCCGAAGAGGGTGTCTTTTTGCTCGAAAACGCCGACACGGCCGACCTGATGTACGTGGCCAACCAACTGCGCTTTCAGGCCGTTCCGGAGAAGGATGTGACCTGGATCATCGACCGCAACTCGAACACGACCAACGTCTGTATTGCGAACTGTAAGTTTTGTAATTTCTACCGCAGGCCCGGCCACGAGGAGTCTTACATCACTTCCATCGAGGAGTACAAAGTAAAGATTGAAGAGACCTTCGCCTTTGGCGGCGAGCAGTTGTTGCTGCAGGGTGGTCACCACCCGGACCTCGGCCTGGAGTACTACTGCAAGCTCTTCAGCGAGCTGAAGGAACTCTACCCCAACCTGAAACTCCACGCCCTCGGCCCGCCCGAGATCGCCCACGTTGCGAAGCTGGAGAAAATGAGCCACTACGACGTGCTCAAGGCCCTGAAGGAGGCTGGCCTGGACAGCCTGCCCGGTGCCGGAGCTGAAATCCTCAGCGACCGCGTCCGTCGCCTGATTTCGAAAGGAAAATGCGGCGGTGAAGAATGGCTGGACGTGATGCGCGCCGCTCACCAGCTGGACATCACCACCTCCGCCACCATGATGTTTGGCCACATCGAGACGAACTGGGAGCGGATGGACCACCTCGTGCGGATGCGCCAGGTACAGTCCGAAAAGCCCGCCCACGCCAAGGGCTTCCTCGCCTTCATCCCCTGGCCGTTTATGGACGAAGACACCATCCTGAAAAAGATCAAACGCGCCCGCAACACCGTCACCGGAGACGAATACCTGCGGATGATCTCCCTGAGCCGTATCATGCTACCCAACGTGACGAACATTCAGGCAAGCTGGCTTACGGTCGGTAAGGAAGTGGCGCAGCTGTGCCTGCACTCCGGGGCTAACGACTTCGGCTCCATCATGATCGAGGAGAACGTGGTCTCCGCCGCCGGTGCCCGCTTCCGCTTTACGGCCGACGGTATTCAGGAGGCAATCAAAGAGGCGGGCTTCCGCCCTCAACTACGGACGCAGCAGTACGAATACCGGGACCTGCCGGAGAACATCAAGCAGCAGGAGCTGGATGCGGTGGAGATGATTGTGGATTAAGAAGAAAAGCCAAATTGTCTTAAAGCGTCCAAAATAAAAGGTGTCGGTATTCCTTGGCTGCTACAGGAAAAGGCTACCTTCGAGGGATATCACACGTGTACCAGCGAAGTTGCACCAGCAACCATCGCTTCCACCCCAACCACCAGTTAATATGAAAGCTTATCTTTGTTTCCTTTTTACCCTGGTGTTCTTCAGTACCGGAATTACTGCCCAAGCAACCCTCTTCCCCAACTCCGTAACCTCCAACGACATCGATTTCGTGCTGGAGACGGATGCGGACGCTTTCTCCAGCCTCGCCTTCGTCGGGCGGGCGGACAAAGAGATGCCCAGCAGCCTGACCGAAGAACTGTTCGATCAGAACACCTTCGTGTTCAGGGCCACCTTTACGGACGGTGAAACGCTGGAGATTTGGTGCCATAGCTCCTTCGAAACCCAGGCCCAGGCGCAGGAATATGCGGACAAGTTGTGTCCGCGCTTAGGGAAGTTGCCCGACCTGCAACGCAATATGCTCGACCACGTCGTTGTCCACAACGGAAACGCCGGAGCCTTTGCGGAGATCGAGGGGCAGTTCTTCATTCTCTACTCCGAAAACATGGATGCGCGTATCAGTACTAACGACCTGGAGGAAACCGTCTTTCATGAATCCGTACACGGTTCTTACCAATTTATGTACCAAGACAGCGATGTCTGGACCAACGCGCAGGCCGACGACCCCGCCTTCGTCACCGATTACGCCCAGGAAAACGAAGACCTGGAAGACATGGCCGAAGCGGCGCTTTTTGCCTACACCTACCTGAAGCATCCCGGGCGATTATCACCCGAAATAGAAACCTGGTTGGAGGAAAAGATTCCTAACCGGTTAGCCTTCTTTCGGACCATCTACATGATCTCTACTTCTACGGAAGAGGGAGCCGCTGAGCCACGGATTCTGGCTTATCCGAACCCCACCGACGGTGTCTTCAAGTTGTCGCTCCGGCGCATCAATGCCGGAGACCGGCTTGAGGTTTTTGACGCTTCTGGTAAGCAGGTTCGTTCTGTGGAAGCGGTAAATGGTGTAAATGAAGTTGACCTTGGTGACTGCGCGCACGGCTTGTACTTCATCACCGCGCCGGGGTACCGGAAGACGAGAATCGTGAAGCGGTAATCAAACAGAAATTCAGGTTACTATTTGCCAGCGAACTGCCGGACGGTCTTTTGGGGGCATGTCGCAAAAATTACGAATCTGGCCGCGCCCAAAAAACGGGAAAGCGAAGTAAAGACTATAAGCGAAAATTCGCTAATGTTCGTCGATTCCTCATCCTGTTTCATCGATGACCCCATGGTTTTAATAAAATCTTGCCGGAGTTTTGCCCCCGAACCAGCGGAACAGCCTCCGGGCCGTGCCGCGCAAAACTCTGAACGATGAGTCACACTATTATCGACCACTCCAACAGTAAGTCCTTCTTTAATATGGCCTGGATTGCTTTCATTCTGGCCACCGTCGGCACCCTCGCTGGCATCGTCCTGCTCGAAAGCTCACTTGCCACCAAAGGCTTTCTTGCGATGGGCTTCGCTTTTACCGTAAGTGCTTGTTTTACCCTCGCCAAAGTTACCCGGGACCGGCACGAATCCGAGCGCCTCTACAATAAAGTGGAGCGGGCCAAGACGGAGCAGTTCCTTAGTGAAAAGGAGAACCCGGGGAGTAGCTTCTAGTGGTAGGCTGTCAAATCTGTCGCGTTCAGCCCGTGGTAACTTCACCCCATCCCCTCTCCAACAAGCCTCGCCTCAGGCTCGGCGGACCACCGGAGGTAGCCGCGTAGCGAAAGGGGCTATTCCGAAGAAAACGCTCTGCGTTTTAACGGTAAAAACCCGTTACGGGTTAAGACCGTCAGATTAGACAGGC
>CAYWMW010000305.1:0-5421 GCA_964458975.1 uncultured Lewinella sp.
GTTGGGGTGAGGTGGCTACGGGAGGTCATCGTCAGGTTTAACAGCCTAGGTTTAGAGAGTCTGGTTATCCCTAAAAGTTCAGTGCCCTACCGCCCCCCCAAACCTTTCATTGCACCTGCGGCCGCGCCCAAAACCAACAAAGCCGGTAACGCATTCACGCTACCGGCTCCGTACAGGATAATTTCCTGCGGTTAGAAGTTGAAGTTCAAACCCGAACGAAACTCAAAGGGGCTGTCTCCGATCCGGTCTGCACCGGACAAACGAAAGAGCACCAAAATTTCAAAGCCCGCAGCACCAATACCGCCGCCCTGGCTAATGCCGCCGCCTAAAAAAGGAATGGGCCGCGTGATGCCTTCCAACTCTCCCGTTTGGAAATTGCGCTCCCGCTCGTTCACCAAACTGTACTCAGCGTGGGCAAAGAACTGGCCAAATATCTTAGCCCGCGCAAACGCTCCGGCAGACCAGGTCAGGAAACTCTCCGTGGTGTCTCCGCCCCCGAAGGTTGTGAACCTAAACCGGTTGTAAGCAACGCTGGCCCGAGGCCCAACGCTAAGGATGTTGTTAATTTTATAGCCAACAATCGGAGATACCCCAACTAAGAAAAAACTCTGGTTATTACCACCAGCGAATTGCAATTGCGCTCCCGCTCCGTACCATAAATTACTACCGAATTCACCTCCCCGGCGATCGCGGCCACGGTCGCGTTCCTCAGTGTTGTCGTAATAATCCAGGTCATCGCGGGCTTGGTCTTCCGTCTGCCCCTGAGCAGAAACGGTAAACGAAAGGGCGCAGAATAGCAGGAGGAAGAAGAATTGCTTAAGCATAGCTGATGTTGTTGTTGGTTAAGATAACAGAAATACTAAGTCTGTGTTTGCACCCTTAAGGTTTTGGTAAGAGAAAATTGTCGGACAGCAGTCAAGGGTTTGGGGACTTAGCGGTCATTCTCCGGGCCTTACCCCGCAAAGCTAAAGAATGAATACCTTAACTTAGCCAAATGACCGACAAACAAAAGACGGGACAAATCGGTGAAGCGTTGGCCCAAACCTACCTCGAAGACCTCGGCCTGGAGATCCTGGCCTCCGGCTACCGCTACAAACGCGTGGAGCTGGACCTGATCGCCCGCCACGAAGATGGCTGCCTGATCTTCGTAGAAGTCAAAACCCGCCGTGGGTTAAAGTGGGGCCACCCCTCCGGGGCCGTCACCCCCGCCAAGGAGCGCAACATCGCACGCGCCGCCTCCGCCTATATGCGGGAAATAGACCACCAGTGGGAGGTGCGGTTTGATGTGGTGGCGATTTTGCTTCATCAGGATGGATCGCATATGCTGGAGCATATTCCTGATGCGTTTTTTCCGGGGTTGTTTTGAACACCCTCCCTAAACCAGCCCCCTACGCTTCAACTCCAAATACTCATTAATCACCGCCCCCGAGAGCTTCTCCGGCCGCGTAAGCACCACCTTAATTCCATTCTGCCGCAAGCGCGCCGCCATCAATTCCTTCTGCTGTAAAAAATTACGGGCGGTAGATTTCAGGTAAACGTCTTCCACTTCTTCCACCGAATCTTCCAGTAGTTCTGCGATCTCCGTGTTCTCGAAGAGGATGACCACCAGTTGGTGGGAGCGGGCTGTTCGGCGTAGGGCGGGCAGCACGCGGTCCAGCGCATAGTTGCTCTCGAAGTTGGTGAACAGGATCATCAGGCTGCGGCCGCCGAGGAGTTTGCGGCCAGCGTAGTAGAGCAGGTCGTAGTTAGATTCTACCTGCTGATCCTGCTGGCGGTAGAGCGACTCCATGATGCGGCGCAGGTGATCGGGCTTCGCGTCTGCGGGGAGGATGGTGCCGAGCTTGTCGGAAAACGTGAGCAGCCCGGCCCGGTCTTCTTTGGTGAGGATCACGTTGCTGAGCGCCAGGGTGGCGTTGATGGCATAATCCAGCAAGCTGAGGCCGTTGAAGGGCATCAGCATCGTCCGGCCCTTATCGATGCAGCAGTAGATGCGCTGGGCGCGTTCGTCTTCGTACTGGTTCACCATCAGGGCGTTACGGCGGCCGGTGGCTTTCCAGTTGATGCTGCGGTAGTCGTCGCCTAAGACGTACTCTTTGATCTGGTCGAATTCGTAGCTCTTCGCCAAACGGCGCAGGCGTTTACGACCCGCAGCTGGCACCGTGGTCTTCGCCTTCAGCGTAAACTGCTGCATCTGGAGGATGCTCGGGTAGACCGGGACGACCGTTTGGGCGGGAATTTCCAGGCGGCGCTCGGCCAGCTTCCAGTCGGTAGTAAGGAAGAGGTTCAGGTTACCGAAGTTGTACTCTCCGCGGGTCATCGGGCGGATGGGGTAGCTGAGTTCGCGGTTGGAATCTGCGGGCAAATCGAAAGCGATCTGGTGGTTGCGGATCTGGAGATCGGCGGGGAGTTCGTCGGTGAGTACCACGTTTACACGCTCCGTTCCCTCGTTGTGGACACTAACGCGGATGTTCATCTCATCGCTCAGGGAAAGGACTTTGGGTGTCTTGCGTTCCGCAGAGATGTGTCCGGTAATGCGGTAAATACGCCAGACATCGTAAGCGAGCAAACCGAAGAGAGCAACCAGGCCCAGGGCGGCCAGGTAGTAAAGCCCCGCCCAGTAAAAGCCCACGGCGGAGAGCACCACCACCGCCCCCAAGCCAATAAAAAACCGGTTGCCGAGGTGAAGGTAGCGCAGGTGATTGTAAACGGCGTTTTGCCCGTCGCGGTAGTTCAGGTACAAGCCCGCAGCGATGGCCGCCAGGACAATCACAATCGCTAGCCCCGGACCAAACCGGGCCGCGTTGATGAGCAGTCGGCCAATGATGACCGCAGCTACCAGACCCGCAATTACCCATTTCAGGATGCGGACTTTATCGAAGGGTTGGTCTGAGGTGTTGTCTTCCATTTGATGGTGGCAAGATAAGCAAATAACCTTCGCCCCGGCCCAATCCCGTAGGGATTAGACGTAAGTAACCCGGGACGCAGCGCAGCGAAGTCCTGGGTTACTCGCTCCCTACCGCAGCGAAGTCCCGGGTTACTCACTCCCTACCGCACCACCACCCTCCGCGAAGCAACGCCGCCCGCGCCCTCCAACCGAACAATGTAGACACCGGGAGCCAGCCCCTCAACCGTCCACTGCACCTGCGTGCGCGCCGCCAAAGCTTCCTGCCGCAAAGTCCGGCCGGTAATGTCTAGCAACGAAATGGTGCTGGCTGCGCCGCGTGGCCAACCGCTGACCATGACAAAAGAAGAGGCAGGGTTGGGCGCGGCCGAAAAGGCAAACGAAGGTAAAGGAGCCGTGAAAAGCCCCGTCGTAATCCCCGGGTTGAGGTTGGAGCGGAAGAAGTTCACCCCACCCCGCTGGGTCCCGACCACCATCTCCAGCTTACCGTTACCGTCAAAATCCGCGAAGCCCGGATTGGCGAAGCCCCCCACCGCAACGCCCGGCGTTTGCTCCGTCAGCAAGGTAAACGGCTCGGTGTACGCCGAGTCGATGCCGAAGCGATACACCTCCACGTCCCCGATCCGGTTACCCGCAATCACCAGCGTATACTCCGGGTGCTGAATCACCCACGGCGCGGGGTGGCCGGTGCTGGTGACGCCCGGCGTACTGGTGTTGATGGTACCAAGTTGCAGCACGTTCCCTTCCGCAGCGGGGTCGGGATCGAAGGCAGGAGTTGCGGCCGTACCGATGTTGCGGTAGAAGCGGATGCGCCCGTCGAACCCACCCACCAGCAGGTCGTTGCGCCCGTCGCGGTCCAGGTCCGTGATGAAAGGTTTGCTGAACTGCCCAGCATCAATGCCCTGCCATTCAAAGATCAGCTGGCCGAAGGTGGCTTCGTTGCCCGGCCCGGCGGTGTTTTCGCCGTAGAACAGTTTCCCGCTCCGGTCGCCGATCACTACGTCGAGGTCGCCGTCGTCGTCCAGGTCACCAAAGGTGGGCGCAAAGGCCCAGCCGGTGCTCTGGAAGGCGCTCATGCCGAGGTAATCTTCGTCGATCAGCTCGAAGGCGATCTCCCCGCCCTCGGGCGTGACGTTGCGCAGGAGGCGGAAGCGACTGTCGAGCGAATTGTCCGGTGTATATTCATCGTTGTTGCCCAGGATGAGGTCCGGGCGGCCATCGGCGTCGTAATCAAAGGTTGTTACGTTGGCCGAGGTGCCGAGGTCGAGCATGTCCTCCACGAGTACCTTGCGGTTTTGGAAGACGAAGTCCGGGTCGGCTTCCGTACCGACGTTGCGGTAGTACCACATCACCTCCACGTCCGTACCGTTGAGGGTAACGGAGGGCGCGCCGATGATGTCCCGCTGGCCATCCTGGTCGATGTCGACGTAGTAGGCTGCGGGGAAGGACGCGATGTCGGCAATCACGCCCGCATCGTTCCAGGCCGTGTCCTGCTCGCTGATCCAGGCCTGGTCTGCCGTACCGTTGTTGAGGCCAAGCACGAGGCGGTCGAAGGAAATATCCCCGAGGAAGATGTCCATCTGGCCGTTCCCGTCGTAGTCCAAGGCGGTAACTGTGGAGCCGGAGTGCCGTGGCCGGCCGCCACCGTTGCCACCGGGCGCGAAGTTAACGAAGCAGTCTCCGGGAGCGGGAGCGAGGTCGAGCGCCGTCGTCAGGCCACTCTCAAAGAAGCCGCCCCAGCACTGGGTTTCGAGGGTGTAGATCAGGGTATCGAGCCCGAAGCCCCGCTCCACACTCTGGTTCTGGTAATACTCCATGTAGCCACCGCTGACGGAGAAGGTCAGGATGTCCAGGTCCCCATCAAAGTCAACGTCGGCGATGGCGGGGTAATCGATGCTGGTCACGAAAACTGATGTCCGGAAGCCCTCAAAGGGGAAGTAGAGGAGTGCGAGCGGATCGCCGAAGTCGATCAGTTCAAACTCCAGCAGGCCATCCGCGCGGCGGTGGCCGCGCAGCACCTCAATACCGTCGATGATGCTGGAATGGCGGAACAGATCGGGGGCACCGTCTTGGTCAAAATCCCGCAAGACCGTCCAGCTTTGGTTGTCAGCAGGGAAGTGGGCGACGAGGCCGGGGGCGACTTCGTAATTTCCGTTCCCATCGCCTTTGAGGGCGAGGTTAACGTCTCCTACCCTATCGAAGATGTAGAGGTCTTCAATGCCGTCGCCGTCCAGGTCCGCAGCCTGCGGCTGCGGCGAGTTCAGGCCACCGAACCAGGCCAAAGAAAGCTCGGAGCCGTTTTGGGTGACCGGCGGGTAAGCGGGGGTAAGCTCTATCGTCTGGGCCACGAGTAAGGTAGCCGTAAAGCAGAAAATGGTTAGTAGATAGCTTTTCATTGACGCTAGTTTTGTAAGGTTTCACTTAGGGGTTGCGGAACAATAATTTATCCGTTTAAAAAATGGCACTCGCGGCCCTGATGGAGTTGTACTATACGGTAAGCATACATCTTTATAGTCTCG
>CAYWMW010000306.1:0-5391 GCA_964458975.1 uncultured Lewinella sp.
GACTCCCGACTCCCGACTCCCGACTCCCGACTCCCGACTCCCGACTCCCTACTCCCGACTCCCAAGTGCCTCCCGCAAAGCCCGAATCTCCTCCGTAAGCGAATCCACCTTGTCCTCCAGTTTCTTATTGTTATCCATCGTCATTTCGTCGATGAAAACGGCGTTGGCGAGGCTCATGCCGAAGATGCCCCCGAGCAGTACGACCACCGCAAAGTAGAAGCGCGTCATCCCGATCGTCAGGGGGCTTTCGGTATTGCTGACGATTACGGCGGGGATCTCGTTCCAGCCTTCGAGCGTGAAGAGTTGGAAGATGCTGTAGATGCTCACCAGTGGGTTGCCGAAGTACTCGGGCGCGATGTCGGCATAAAAATGGCAGGTAACGATGGCGAGCATGAAGTTGAGGAAAACCAGCGCTGCGAGCACAAAAACAGAAGCTTTTAACGCCCGGCCCAACCCCAATAAAACGTGCTCGATGTTGGGGACGAACTTCAGGAACCGCACCAGCCGCACCAGCCGGAAGAGCCGTAGTAAAATCAGGAGACCGGTGGCCTCGGGAATGGGGAAAAGCCCCTCCAGAAAGACGGGCAAGCTGCCCATCACGATGATGAAATCGAACCGGTTCCAGTTTGCGGCGAAGTAGGCTTTAGGCTTCAAGACGGCCATCTTAACAATCACCTCTACCAGGAAAAAGAGGATGAAAGCGTGGTCAATGGTCAGCAGCCATTCGTTGCCCCTGAATTCAGGGAAGTACAGGGCAAAAATCACCACGGCGTTGATGATGATGGCGATGAGCATGGCGCGCTCGCTGAGGAAAAAGCGTTTTAGCATGTCTTGGTTCGGTGGAGGGTGGCCTGGTGGAGGGTGCAAGTTACAAGTTGACGGTCAACCTTTCACACAACGACCTCCTGCAAGGTCACTTAAACACCTTCTAATTCACTATCTTGCCTCCAGTATGGAGATATTAGTAGACTACTTCACCACCATTCCGTCCTCCCATCGCAGCCTGATTCTGGTGGGCGGGATCACCATTTTTTGGCTCATCGAGAGTGCCGTGCCGCTTTTTGCCAATACCTATGGGAAATGGAAACACGCCGGGGTCAACTTCTTTTTTACGCTCACTACCATTGTGGTGAACTTCGTTTTGGCCTTCATTTTGGTCAGCGCGAGTGACTGGGTGGTGGCCGCTGATGTTGGCTTATTGCAGTGGCTAAACCTGCCAACGTGGGCGGTGCTTATCGTTGGTCTGCCGCTGTTGGATTTGATCGGTGCCTACGCCGCGCACTGGACGGAGCACCGTATTCCCGTACTTTGGCGCTTTCACCTCATTCACCATACGGACCAGCACATCGATACCACCAGCGCCAACCGCCACCACCCGGGGGAGAGCGTTATTCGCTTCGTTTTTACCACCGCTGCCGTGCTCATTGTTGGTGCGCCGATCTGGTTGGTGTTTCTTTACCAGAGCCTGAGCGTGGTCTTGTCGCAGTTCAATCACGCAAATATTGTGGTTCCCCGGTGGCTCAATTCGGTAATTTCGCCAGTTTTCGTTACGCCGGATATGCACCGGGTACACCACCACTACCGGATGCCGTATACCGATACCAACTTTGGCAACATCTTCAGCTTTTGGGACCGCCTGTTCGGAACCTACTCCGCCGTAGACAACAGCAAACTGATCTACGGAGTAGACACGCACATGGATGCGGCGGATCACTCCAACATCGGGCAGATGCTCAAGATCCCCTTCGTTAAGCGGGAAACGCTGACCTACGATACCGAGGAGAAGTTGTAGCAACTGGATTTTAAAGGGGCGCGGCCGCAGGTGCAGCGAAGGTTTTTAAGCATTGGATGATCAGGGCTTCCAGACCAGTAACCCACTGGGCACCCTTGGCTCAAACCGGGTGCTTTTGGGCGGCAGGCAGTGACCTGCTTTCACTTCTTCAAAGAAGCTGTTTACTGGCAACGGGAACCCACACAGGTATACCTTGCCACTTTCGTGCGGAAAGCTAAGCAGACCGTTCTCTTCATCGGGGGTGGGAGCAAAGGAAATATGCGAATCAGAACGGGTATCATTAATACTGAAAACCCGGGGTAAAACCGTACGGTCCAACCATTCGGAATCAATGCTTTTATCTCCGTCAGGTTTTCGGCTCAGGCGATAGCAGGCGTCTTGGCACACCAGTAACCATTCCCCGGCTTTGGTTGGTGCTTCCGGACCAGCCAGCCGCTGGTGCTCGAAGAAATGACCAAGTTCGGGGAGGAGGGCGGCGGGAGAACGATCGTCGGAGATCACCCTGGTAAAGGCGCCGATGGTAAGTTCGTCGCCCCCGATGATGCAGACGGGGATAAAATCACACGACTGTTCCCCCCGGCGGGAGAGTTGAGCGTGGGTCTCCGCCCGGTGATGGCCGTCGGCGATGACCAGTGGCCCCGTAAATTGAAGTTCCAGGGCGTCAGTTTCCTGCTTATCCGTTAGTCGGTAAGGCCTCAGTACGTATTCGTTGTTTTGCCCGTTGAAAACTGTACGGTTTTCGTCGCAAGCGTGGCTGCGGTCCGCTGCCTCCCAGAACGTCCGTAAGCTGGGAACCGTTAAAAGTACGGGTTTGCCCAGCGCTCCTCCGTCAACCAGTACGGTAGCTTCCTGTCTTTGGAGGCGGGCGAGCAAGGTTTTTTCGTGGGGCTGTACGGTACCATCCAGGAACGCCTGAGCGGAAAGCAGACCACAAATACCCCTGCTTACTGCCTGACGCTGATTGGTACGGATAAATAATTCGGCGAACGAAGGGACTGTCGTAGCGTCAAGTTCTCCGACTGGCACGAACCGAACCCCATCCCGCGTAACCGGCAGCGTAGTAAACGACTCTCCAAAAGGTGGATGGAGAAAGGAGGGGAATGGGTGTAAGGTTATTGGCATACTACAACTGATGTACCGCAATGTATGCAAATCCCGTGATGTATGGTTAGATTCTTGTTTGAATTCAGGCGGTGGTACTCGCCTTGGCGAACACCACCGCCTGAATTCAAACAAGAATCTAACCATGACGAAAGAGAGGCACCACGCAAGCGCGGCACCTCTCCTGAACTAAACCCCAGTTATAAAAATTCTTAAAGTACCGATGTGCAATCGGTTTCATGTCGTAATATACGGGATATGGGCTGTTAAAATTGTTAAGAGTCTGGGAAAAGTAATGTAGTAGTGTAGTGCGGTAGCGACTACACTACTACACTACTACCGTACTACACTACTATCGCGCATCCGCAGTAGCACCAAAGTCAAACAGCAAGCTAAAGCGCAGCGTATTGTCGAGCGGGTTACGCTGGGCAGACGTTGGAACGAGGTAGCTAAAGTTAAGGCCGAAGATGTTGTACTTCAGGCCCAAACCAGCGGTGAGGTATTTACGGCCACCCTTTGTGTTGTGTTCGTTGAAGTACCCCGCACGAACGGCGAATTGTTTGTCGTAGAGGTACTCTACACCAACGCTGTACGTGAATTCACGTAACTCTTCTTCGAAGCCCTGTGGGGCATCGGAAAAGCTATTGAAAATACCGGCAATGGGGCTTTGGTCATCAATTGCGTCCTGATCGCAATTGACATCTGTTCCATCACAACCGGTAGGTACCAGTAGTTTATTGGTTTCGGCGGTGATTGTTAGCTCGTTGTACTCATCGAGCTCGAAGGTGTAAGCTGCACCTACGGCGAGGTTGGCGGGCAGAAAGTCCCGTACGGTGTCTTTCGTGTAAGTAATCTTAGAGCCGATGTTGGTTATCGCTGCGCCGATGGCGAACTTATTGCGCTTGCCGCCGCTGGTGCGAACGTCGTCGTTGCGGTACGTGAAACCAAGGTCGGCGGCGAAGGCCTGGCCGGGCTCCAACACCGTACCACTTACCTCCTGACCACTGGCCAGGTTAGAGTTGATGTATTTACCAGTAAGGCTGGCACTGAAGCGGTCAGACAGCTTACGGGTGTAAGCAAGGGAAACTTCAAATTCATTAGGCTTACCCGTACCGGTACTTTGTCCGTTCACGTCGGTGAACTGGATGTCACCCAAACTGAAATAGCGCAGAGATGCGCCGATTGCCTGGAACTCGTCCAGTTTCTTATACCCACCCAAGTAGGCCAGGTAGACATCATTGAGGCCCAGGGCTTGCAACCAGGGGGTGTAAGTAGCACCTAAAGCGACGTCTTCCTGAGCGAAAGCCATTCGGCTGGCGTTGTAATGAATGGAGTTGGCATCTCCGGAGAGTGCGACTCCGGCATCGCCCATCGCACCTCCTCTGGCATCAGGGTTGATTCGTAGAAAGGGTACCGCAGATATTACGGTGTTTACACACGGGGATCCGTCTGGTGCGAACACCTCTCCGTTAGTATCTTCGATGCATTGCTGTGCTGAAAGTGATAGCGTAAGGCAGCAGACGGCCAGGATACTCAGTGAGTTACGTAAGATTCGTTTCATGTTAATTATAGTTTCCGAAAATATTCCCACCGGGGGGAGTGATTAGTCAGTCGGTGGTGCGTATAAATCGTTGATTAAGGCGCCTTGGTGCGCGTTAAGGCTTTTTTAACGATTGGTTGGCTGTGCTTATTTTCGGGGGGATGATTTTTGAGAAGGCAAAAATACGAAATTGGATAACTCGCCAGTCGAATTCTTTTTTGCAATAGCGTATGGAGACAGACTTGATCCAAACTGATGCCCCTGAAATCGAAAGCTCGCTTCAGCGTGGCGGAAGCAAAAAAGTCCGCCTGTCGAGTCTGGTCCTGTGATCAACCCTTCCGCTCCCACCGGGAAAAGCGGTAAGCCAGTTCATTCTTCCCTTCCGGCCGGTGCCCTTCGCTCCAGACTTCTTTCCATTCCTTCGGGTCGAGTTTTGGGAAGAAGGCATCACCGCCTTCGATCTCGGCATCGACGATGGTGAGGTAAACGGTGGAGACGAGGTCAAGACTCTGCTTGTACAGCTCTCCGCCGCCGATGATGAAAGCGGTGTCTGCTTCCGTAACAGCGGGGTGGACGAGCGCATCGCCCAGGCTATGCTGTACCACCACTCCCGTAGCGGTAAAAAAAGCATCGCGGGTGAGCACCACGTTGGTCCGCTTCGGCAGCGGCCGGCCGATAGACTGGAATGTCTTTCGGCCCATAATTACGGGATGGCCGAGCGTCGTCCGCTTGAAAAATTTAAGGTCGGCGGGCAAGTACCAGGGGATCTTACCGTCTTTGCCGATGGTGCCTTTGCGGTCGGTGGCTACTATGGCGGATAGTTTCATTAGGACAGGGTAAAAGGTGAATTTTTATTTTATTCTTCCTCTTTTTCGAAGGCGTTGCGTGCAATTTCAAGGACCTTTTTAGAGTCAGCATTTTTATTCAGAATCACATAAGCATCAAGCGATTCGTCTTC
>CAYWMW010000307.1:0-2531 GCA_964458975.1 uncultured Lewinella sp.
CCTAAGTGTCATAAACCTGTCCTATCCGTTTTACGTATTCATTTTGGCAGGACACTACAGGACACTACTCCCCCTAAATACCTCGATTTTTGGATAAGCGATAATCCACAACCAAAATACCTTACAAAATGAGTCAAAGTAACCTCAGTTTCCGATTTGCGTCATTATTTGCCCTTGCCGTTTTGACGACCTTCTTCTCCTGTGGCACCGAAGAAGAGTTCATGGAAGAGATGGAAGAAGTAATGGAAGAGGAAGAGGAAGTCATCGAATCTGACGAAGACACGGGGCCAATCGTTGAGTGTACCCCGGGAAATTCAAACACGGATAGAGAAACAGACATTCCCAATGCCGTCAACGTCGGAAAAGCGGACGACCGCAGCTGCTACTCCAACTACTCGGAGAGCACCATTAACGGATTGACCTGGGGCGTGTACAACATCACCTTTGGCTCTAATCATCTCGACAATAACGGCCTCCAACCCAGAATTGAGCGGTCCTTGAACAGGTCCCAAACCACCGGCATTGGCAGTTACGCCCGGTTTACCGGAACGGTCAGAATTCTGGAAGCAGGCAAGACTAACTCCGATGGTAGCGACGGCAGCTACATCATGCAGGCAAAAGGCAAGCACACCGGAGGTGGAGGCTCCCCCGACCCCGCCATCTGTCTGTACCTCGCCAAGCCCGTTTACGGCCCCGATGCAGACGGGAACCAAGTGCAGGTTTCTTTCGACCTTTTCCGGGAACAGATCAACTTCCGGGGTGGCTCCGGCGCGCAGGGCCGCGACGTCGTTTTCCTGACCAACATCCCGAAGAACGAACCGACCGACATCGAGTTGGAAGTAGGCTTCCGGGCGGACCCCGACAACCCAGGCGGAAAAATCCACTACGCTGATGCGGTAATCGGTGGCACTGAGTTCAACTGGAACATCCCCGAGCCCGAAAGAGGTACCCAGTCTGGTATCCGGTACGGAGCTTACCGGGTCAAAGGCGGGCGGGCGCAGATTCGGTGGGCTAATACTACTTATGAGAAGGTGGAGGTGCAGTAGTACTTATTCGTCCGGTTTTAAGTACTCCGATAAGGGTACAGGTATAGAAATTAATTGATCCGTTATGGTACTGTACCATAACGGATCGGTTATTTTCAGGGGTTTGCAGGTGGGAGATCACCATTACGCCTGACATCGTCCGGTAAAGCATGACGGAGTCCGCAATTCAATCGGGAAGGATGCGAGTGCGCATACGCCCTGGCTCTGTCGCGGGGAGCGAAAATGGTCCGCTACGGTTTAGGAGACAGATATGTGCGCTGCCTGAAGGCAGCGGAACCGGCACGGCCTGAAGGCACGGGCAACCGGTTACCGCACCACCGGAATCCGCACCAAACTAGGATACTCCGCCGAGTGGTGTACCCTATTCCGCGCCACCACGCCCTCGCTTTCGTCGTAATTTCGCCCGCCGGTATTAAGGTTACGGTCAAAGCGGGGGAAGTTGGAGCTGGAGACCTCGATGCGGATGGAGTGGCCGGGCTTGAAGTAGTTGGCGGTGCTCATCGGGGTGAGGTCCACTTTATAGACCTTCCCTTTTTCCATGAAGACCTCCTTATCGTATCCCTCGCGGTAGCGGACGCGCTGGATGGTTTCGTCGAGGTTGTAGGCGGTGCCGTCGGGCGCTACGTCGATGAGCTTGACGGTGAAGTCGGTGTCTTTGGCGTCGGAGGAGACGTAGAGGGTGGTTTCGATGCTGCCGGCGATTTCGACCCCGTCTTTGAAGGGCTCGGTGGTGTAGACGAGGATGTCGTTGCGGGTTTCCATGATGCGCTGATCGAAGGCGCCGCCCTTAACGGCGTTACCGGTACAGCAGACGTTGCCGCCGTAGCTGGGCACGGGGTTCATGGGGTCGTAGACGAAGCCGTCGGGCATATCTGTGGTGGGGGCTTTTGCGGCCAAGCGTCCGTTGCCGTGGAGGGTGTTGGCGCTGCCGTCGGAGTCGAGGTAGAAGGTCTGCATTTTGGCGGCTGGCGGAGGCCAGGCGGTGCTGGATTTCCAAACATTGCTCCCCATGACATAATACTGCACCCGCGGCCGCGCCGTCTGATCATCTCCTTTCAGGTGTTGCGCAAAAAAGGCCTCGATCTGCTCCTGGTAATTGAGCCGGGCATCGCCCACCGAGCGTTCACCGACGATGGTATTTGCCGTAGCCCGCGTGTAAGCGCAGTGGAGGGTGGGCGCGATGACGAGGAACTGCTCGTCGCGCATCGCCTCCGTGGTCGCGTGCTTGCGCACGTGGTTGAAGAGGGCGAGGTTGGGGCTGATCGACACGTCGTACCAACTCGTGAACCAGAAAGCGGGCACGTTGAAGGGCATATCATCGTGGTAGAGGCCGCCCTCGAACCAGGCTTTGCTGCTCGGCGTGCGGGTCACCATTTCTTCGAAGATGCCCTGCGGGCCGTTTTGGGCGGTGATGATGTCTTGCACGGGCAGGGTTTCCAGGCCGTCTTCCCACGCTACGCGGGGGTATTCCGGGGCCATGTCGTG
>CAYWMW010000307.1:2631-5385 GCA_964458975.1 uncultured Lewinella sp.
CGGCTCAGGATGATGGGGACTTTTTTGTCGGTTTTGGGCCGGTAGACGTCGGTCCGCAGGCGGATACCGTCGCGCATGGGGGCCATGTGCATTTGCTCGATTTCTGCGATTTTGGCTAGTTCGAGGTATTCGGGGCTGCTTTGAGAGAATAAGGGGGTAAGGGTGAAAAGGAATAAAGGCAGGAGTAGCAAAAGCCGTACACCTTTATTCCCTTTTCCCTTTCTCCCTTTACTAAGGGCGCGGCCGCAGGTGCATTGGAGGTTTTCGAAGAGCAGGGGGAGGAGATAACGCATGGTTCTTTCGGTCTTGTTGTGGTTGGGGAAGGTAGGGTATTTTTAGAAACGAACCGGTGAAGCTCAACTATTTAGGAACTCATTTACGTTTCCTATTTGTAACTTGTTCTCAAACCAAGTGCCGTATGAAAAATCCATTTCCGGGAATGAACCCTTTTATTGAGGGGTATAAGTGGTCGCCGCTGCATGGCTCGATGATTTATAAAATTCAAGACACGCTGGTAGAGCAGCTGCCGGAAGGTTACTTCCTCGAATCCGAAACCACCTTATACGTTGATGCCGGAGGAGCTAATGAAACGACCCACATCATACCGGATGTTTACATTGTGGAAGACCCCGCGAGCGACTATGAAACATCGGGCGCAGTTACCTTGACTCCCCCAACAAAACGTAGAAGTGCTCCTCTGGCCAAAGTCAGGTCACTAAGAATTGTAGACGCTAATAACCGTGGGCTTGTTACCTCCATCGAACTCCTGTCTCCGGCAAACAAGAGCGGAAGCGGGCTAAAACAATACAGAAGTAAAAGAGAAAAACTGCTACTCGCATACGTTAATCTCGTAGAAATCGATCTACTTCGAGGCGGCGAACGGGTTGACTTTTATAGCACTTCAGATTCTGACTATCTCGTTCAAGTAATAGATCGCTTCAACGACGAAGCCCTGGAGTGGCATATCGAAATGTTTGACCGACTGCCAACCATTCCAATCCCCCTTCTTCCGAAGGACGAGCCCCTGAAACTAGATTTACAAGCCGTATTCGAGCGAACGTTTAAGCGGACTACTTTACCCAGGGCCCTAACTTACGATTTCAACGAACTTACTCCACCACTTGAAGACCCGAAGAAAATTGAGCGGATGAAAAGCTTTTTGGCGGATATAGGGACGCCTTAAAAATAAGATCAATTGATCTTTTCAAGAAATTCGAGGAGCTCCTCCTTGCCTTTAAACAACGTTTTCCGCCTAATTCCCCGCGAGTTATCCTGAGTCGAGACTACTCCTTTGATGGCTTTATGGTTTACTTCCCCGTTTACTAACTGGGGCTCATCGCCAAAATCGTACTGAACATCAGGACCAAGAAACACCAGTTCAATCGATTTCCAGTTCAGTCAACAAATAAACCTGCAACCGGGTTAGGGCATGAGAATTCATTTCCTCAGAGCCCATGATCAAAGACTACCTACTCACTCCCTTCCAGCAATTCGTCAAAATGGAGAGCTTCAGCGGCATTCTGCTGTTCGGCGCTACCATCCTGGCGATGATCTGGGCCAACTCGCCCTACGCCGATAGTTACCAGGCACTTTGGCAAACTAAGATCGGTTTCGGGACGGAAGCTTTCGGCCTCACCAAACCCCTCATCCTCTGGATTAACGACGGTTTGATGGCCATCTTCTTTTTCCTGATCGGCCTGGAGATCAAGCGGGAGATCCTGGTTGGGGAGCTGAATACGGTGCGCAAGGCGACCTTCCCGATCTTTGCTGCTTTGGGCGGCATCATCATTCCCTACGGCTTCTACCTCCTGCTGAACGACCGGCCGGAGACCGCCGGCGGTTGGGGCATCCCGATGGCGACGGACATCGCCTTCACGCTCGCTATTCTGAAGGCGCTGGGCAAGTCCGTCCCGCTAAGTTTAAAGATATTCCTGACGGCCTTCGCCATTGTGGACGATCTCTGCGCCGTGCTCATCATCGCCATCTTTTACAGCGGCGGCATCAAGTGGGCGTTGGTGATGTACTCCTTGCTGCTGCTGGCCGTCCTGTACGGCCTTTCTTACCGGGGGCTGTACTACAAAAAGCTCAACATCATCGTTGGCGTAATAGTCTGGGTACTCTTCCTTAAGTCGGGCATCCACCCCACCATTGCGGGCGTATTGCTGGCCTTTGCCGTCCCGATCCGGCGCAAGATCAAGGGGCATGAACTCTTGTCTGAGCTAACGGGCATCGTTGGTAAGCTCGAAAAGTCTCCCCTCGGCCCGGCCAATACCCTCTCAGACGACCAGCTGGAACACGTTGGCGACATCGAAGAACTCGTAGAAAACTATAACTCTCCGCTGCAACACCTGGAGCACAAGCTGCACGGCTGGGTAGCCTATTTCATCATGCCCATTTTTGCACTGGCCAACGCGGGCATCGCCTTCAGCGCGGGTATGGAGCTGGATACTTCGTTGATCCTCACGATTGCGCTCACCCTCTTCGTGGGCAAGTGCATCGGTATTTCGTTGTTCTCCTTCATCGCCGTCAAGCTCGGCCTGGCGGAGCTGCCCGACAATGTGAATCCTTTCCAGATCGTCGGCGTTGCTATTCTGGCGGGGGTCGGCTTCACGATGTCTATCTTTATTGCCAACCTGGCGTTTACCGATTCTCTGGTGCTGGTTGATTCTGCGAAGATCGGCATCCTGATCGGGTCCTTGATTTCTGGGGTTATTGGGGCGGTGGTGCTTAGGGTTAGTGGGGGGCGCAGTCCGG
>CAYWMW010000308.1:0-5384 GCA_964458975.1 uncultured Lewinella sp.
GGGTGGTGGCGGCACCCCATAGGTATTTTTCTAGGGTTTGTTGGGTCATTGGGTGTTAGGTCTATTTACCGAGTAGGTTAGATTGGTGGGGGTAGCCGAAGCTTTCGTTGAGGTCCCACAGGCGCTCGTAGAGGTCAATCATGGTTCCTTTACCGACGACCCATTGTACAATTTCGTCCAGGATGCGTTGCATGTCAGGTTGATAGGTCATGCGGCTATCCGCCCCCCTCACACCATCCGGGCCTTTAGCATGACCGCGCGTCAAAAAAATCAGTTTTTCATCGTAGATGTAGCGCCGTGACTCCTCATACTTTTTACCCTTTGGTAGATACTCTCGCAGAAGCTTGTCTATTCCATTGTAATAGATTTTGTATTTTTCTTCTGGATCTTCAGCAGCACTTATTCCGAGTTGAAGGCTCTCCTTCTGGGTGGTGATATTCCCCTCCGGATCAAGGAGGAGTTGCTGATCTTTTTGCGCTTCCGCGTCTGCCTGAAGAAATAGTTCTCTGCGTTCCAAGTCCTCCGGTGAGAGGTCGATTTCTTTTTTACTGGTTTTATTATCCATGGAATTAAGGGTTTAGGTGAATTTAAAAGTCTCTTTAATTTTAGCTACGGATTCATTAATCGATTCTTCGCTCCACAGATTGATATTCAACTTTTGTGACAGGTCGGAAATATCCGGGAAATGATCCTTAAAGGCAGCGTAATAGTTCTTTCCTTTCTTATCCATCTCGTGCTGATAGAAAGAATAGATAATGGAAGGGTGCACGCCCTGTTGTTCTGCGTATTGAGCAACGACCAATGGATTATGAATCATTGGCGAGATGTACTTCAGTTTTTCGCTAGAGAACAAAATGTCTCGTGCAAAATCATTTGCCTTATCCTCCACCAAAAATAGATCTCCTTCGCCCGTCAAATGAAACGCGGTATCGCGAATCATATCAAGATCATAAAGAACATGGTGTAGCTCATGGAGCAAGGCAAACCAGATGGTTGGGTAGCTCTTATTAAGGTCAGTAATGGCTACGCAAGGCTTATCATCAACAATAATCGTCGCTCCTCTTATTTGAGTCTTCGACAAGTGTTTTTGAAAAATAACCGTAACGCCAGCGTTGTAGAGTGCTTTGATGACGGTCATCAAACCTTCCTTTACGTCACGGGTGTAGGGCCTGATCTTTGGGATGATTGACTTGAGCAAGTCCCGGTCGTAAGGATTCTCGTTTTGTAGCAGCTCAAAGTAGCTATATGAGGACTTCATCCAGAAGTCGATCATCGGGTTATCGTAGGGATTTTTCGTACGACTGAAAAGGATACTCGCCTGGATATTCTCGTAGGCAAAAATATTTGGCACCCCAAAATATTCACAAAGGCGATTCTCTACGTATTCCACGTCGTCGATGCGCTTAAAGAAGCCAACCTCTTTCAGTCTGGTCAGATCAAAGTTGTTAGCGATAAAGGCTGCTTTGCGCGCATTTTCAAGTTCCTTCATGTCTTGCTTTGATTTATTCCTCAACAAGCTCGACATCATGGTAGGCACGTCGATTCCAAGAAACTCACCTACCTTCAGGAGATTGACCACGCTTGGTTGTTTAGCGGTTCCGCTAATGATCGGGCCTAGTGAATTGCGGTCAATACTTAACAGCTTAGCGACCTGACTGTGCTTAAGCCCCGTAGAGGCAAGCTTTTTGGCATACAACTGTTCTACGTTTACCTCATCAGTAAATGCGTGGGTTAAGATTCCAGAAATACTACCAGTATTGGACAAGTGAGAATATTTTCGCACAAATATAAGCCAAAAACGATTCAAAATAGCCAATATGTGAAAATTTTCACACACCAATTTCTATTTAGTTAGTGCGTGGTAAACCCTTCCAACAGTTCCCGAAACCTTACCTCCGCCTTCTGCGCCTCCCCCCATGCCTCTTTCAAATCCAAAAGTGCTTCCGCCACCGTCGGCAAGTCATCTTCAATCACCTTTTCTACGTAGAGCGGGATGTTGAGGTTGTGATCGTTTTCGGCAATCTCTTCCATTGAGGCTAGCTTGACGTAGTTCTCTACGTCTTCGCAGGCATCGTACCAGTTGTAGATGCGGTCGATGTGTTCGTCTTCTAGGTAATTCTGTGCCCTGCCGGTACGGATCTGGTCGGAGGCGTCAATGAACAGGACCTTATTCTTTAGCCCAGCAGGCTTATTGTGCTTGCATACCAGAATGCAGGGTGCGAGTGGTGTACCGTAGAAGATGTTAGGCCCGATACCGATGACGGCTTCGAGCAAGTCCATTTCCAGCAATTTCTTTCGGATGCGGCCTTCGGCACCTTTCCGAAACAGTGCTCCGTGCGGAAGGACGACGACCATTCGGCCGGTTTTCTCCTTCATGCTTGCCACCATGTGTTGCACCCAGGCCATATCGGCGTTGCCCTTCGGCGGGGTGCCGGCGAAGTTTCGGCCGTAAGGATCAGACGCCCATTCTTCCACGCCCCATTCTTTGAGGGAGAAAGGAGGGTTGGCGATTACACAGTCGAATTTCCGCAGGCCGTCGGCATCTAGAAACATCGGTTTGCGCAATGTGTCTTCTTTGACGATAGAGAAGGTTTCCACGCCGTGAAGAAACATATTCATCCGGGCGATGGAGCTGGAGGTGAGGTTTTTTTCCTGGCCGTATAGGCGCAGGGTTCGGTATTCGCCTCCTTTTTCCTTTACCTGCTCCGTACATTCAAGGAGCATTCCTCCGGTACCGCAGGCGGGGTCGTAAACACTCTCGTTTTCTTGTGGTGCAAGAAGCATTCCGAGAAGGTGAACAACCGCCCGGGGTGTATAGAACTCTCCAGCTTTTTTATTCGTCAGATCCGCAAAGTGTTTTATCAGGTATTCATACGCCTGGCCCAGCATATCAGGAGCGACGTTAGAATTACTCAGGTTGTATTGACTGAAGTGCTCCACCAGATTAATCAATAAGGGGTCGGAAAGTTTGCTTTTGTTACTCCACTCGGCATCGCCGAAAATATTACGGAGAAGGTCTGGGTTGGCACTTTCGATGCCGCGCATTGCCTCGGCAATCATATTACCGACGCTTGCCGTCACCTTTCGCACGTCACTCCAATGACAACCTTCGGGGATAGAGAAGCGGTGCATTTCCTTTAGGCTGGCGTATTCTTTATCGCCTCCGGATTCTTCTAGTGCAACCCTATATTCCTCGTCATAAACATCTGAAATACGCTTAAAAAACAGAAGAGGAAAGATGTACACCTTGAAGTCGCTAGCATCAACTGGCCCCTTAAGAATCCAGGCGGCCTTGGCTAAGTACTGTTCGAGTTGGGAGAGGGTTACCTGGTGATCGTTTTTGGTCATTTAAACGGAATATCGGCTCAGTAAAGGGGAAACTAACGGGTGGACACAAGGTAAGAAGATTTTAATATCTCCACCTTAAAGCAAACATTGTGCGTACCCGACCGGGCGTAAAGAGAACGTGGTGGCAACGTCCATCTTCCACAGGCGGTGGTAGTTCTCAGATAGCCATGTACCGACGGTAGAGAAGTAGTTCCCAAGACTTTCCATCCTCGCCCCGCACCTGCGGCCCCGCCCCAGTATTTTATCAGGAAGCATCAGGGCGCACGCCAGCTAAGGGGTTGCGGAACAATTACTTGGCCGTTATTCCTTGTCTTTTCGCACCGTGACTTCGTTGCTGAAATCCTCATTTCGCTACGCGGCTACTACGTGGTAGCTATGGCTAAACTCCGGTTTTGCTGCGCAGTACTTCGTGTACAGCGCCTTTTCACGGCACGAAAATACTGCGGACTAAACGGCCAGGTAATTATGAACTCAACCACTAATGCGGCAACCGCGAACGCAGCACCCCATAAACATAAGTCCCAACAACCGAAGCCAGAATAACCAGCCCCATCGCCCAGATACCGTGGCCCAAGACGGTAAACATTGGCCCGGGGCAAGCGCCCGTCATCGCCCAGCCGAGGCCAAAAAAAGTACCACCAAGCAAGTAGCGTGGCACGGTAAAGTCTTTAGGGTTGAGCTTCCAGGCTTCCCCGTCAATGGTCTTCCAGCCCATCCGCTTGGAAAGGGCAACACCGATGGCTCCGGTCACCACCGCCGTACCGATGATGCCGTACATGTGGAAGCTCTCGAAGCGGAACATCTCCTGGATACGGAACCAGGAAACAGCTTCAGATTTAGTCATGATGATGCCGAAGGCAACACCGAGAATGAGGTAAAATGCAGTACGCATAATTAGTTTTTTTTAAAAAAAGAGGTTTAGACGTAGGGTGAGTAATCTGGCTAATTATCAGTTCACGCTTCGGCTAAAAACGCGAAGCGTTTTCACAAGCCCCTCCCCCGTGGGGAGGGGTTGGGGAGGGGGTTATGAAGCGAACGAAATTTTAGTCAATACACCCCGTAGTTTAAACATAATTCCCAAGCAGTTGCGGCAAAATGAACCACGTCATCAGCAAACCACCAATGAAAAAGCCGACCACCGCAATGAGGCTCGGCACCTGAAGGTTAGACAAACCACTGATGGCATGGCCACTGGTACAACCACCCGCCCAGCGGGTGCCAAAACCAACCAAAAAACCACCAAGCAGCAGCAACGAAAGCGCTGGCCAGGAAACATCCGAAAGACTGAATAGCTCGTGCGGAACGTAGCCCGCCCCCTGTGCGCCAGACGACGGCGCATCAATACCAAGCGTTGCCAGATAAGTCTCCGTTGCCTCAGAAATAGCGACGGGTTCAGGATTCGCCAAAAAATTAGTCGCGATAAAGCCACCAATAACAGCCCCACCCACGAACAGTAAGTTCCAGCGCTGGGCCTTCCAGTCAAACTTGAAAAAATCAGCGTGCTTTCCCGCTCCGGCGATGCTGCACATCGTACGCAGGTTGGAAGAAACACCGAAGGTCTTCCCCGCATAAAGCAAGGAGAACATCACCCCGGAGATAAGCAGGCCGCTTACTGACCAGTGCCAGGGGCCTGAAATTAAGTCTATCATTTAGTTACGTTGTTAAATTGTTCAAAAGGCCGCCGTGATCGTGTACATCAGGATCACGGCGGGAGAAAAAATTAGAGGTCAAATTATACGGCGACCATTACTGCCTTATTTACCGCTCCTTATTATCTAGTGCATAGCTTCTCTCATGCTCCTTACTTTCAACTTGCTACTTCGTACGGTGACTGCGTTAGTAAAATCCTCACTTAGCTACGGCTAAGCTCCGGTTTTACTGCCTTGTCCCCCCTACGAATTATCTGCGTTCAAAGTCAGGTCGATGAGAGAATTTATGCACTAGGTCGCTAAGGGACGACTCATAAATAATTGCCCCTAAAAGTAGGCTGTTAAACCTGACGATGACCTCCCGTAGCCACCTCACCCCAACCCCTC
>CAYWMW010000309.1:0-5058 GCA_964458975.1 uncultured Lewinella sp.
CAAATGCTGTAACCCAAACCAGAAAACCCCACCCAGCATCCCGCGGCCGCGCCCATCTGATTATTGGATCACTGGCGATTAGCCATAACGCTTTGCAGATAACCATGTTTATACGCAAACTGGAAAACCACCTGAAGAAGACAAGCCTGTTATAACCTTCATTAACCCAAATTACCAAAGCATAACTTAAAGCACGACTACCTTTGTCTGACTACAAAGCGTCCGGAGATGAGAACCTTTACCCTGCTGTTATTAGCCGCCCTGCTCTGCGCATCCTGCGAAGTGAGTAAGGGCCCGACCTCCAGAATTTACACAACTACCCCTTATCCGCCCCTCACGGAATTACCGGTTAAAGACATTGTGTACGAAGGCATGTCTTACGCCAGCTTCAAACCTGAGTTCTCCTTTCTGAAGGAGGTTAATCTCTTTACCTTCTCCTACGAAATCGACGGGCACATCGTACTTGGCTACGGTGCAACACCCAAGGCCCAAAATCGCTGGCCAACGGTCATCTACAGCCGGGGAGGAACCTACGAAAACGGCCGTTGGAACTACGGTACTGCCGCTGTGCAACTCGGAGAGCTAGCCGCACGGGGCTACACCGTTCTGACCTACGAATACGGCCAATCCGTGAACGACCTGGCTGCCGATCAAATGGGCGGATACGACTCCATCTACCTCAGCACCCTGATTGAACTCGCCGGGCAAATCCCCAATGCTGATCGCAATCGAATAGGGCTCTACGGATGGAGCCGGGGCGGGATGATGACCTTCAAAGCCCTGCAGGAAGAATGGCCCCAGGTAAAAGCTGCTGCAGTTGGCGGAGCTCCCACAGATTTTGCTGCTTTACTCCAGGCACGACCAGCGTTTGAACCCATTTTTCAGAAAATGATTCCGGGCTACGCCGAAGATGCGGAAGAAGAGCTCGCAATACGATCCGCTACGGAATTTGCGGATGAATTACCGGGCAATGTGCCCGTACTGCTTCTTCATGGCGAGGCTGATCGAAAAGTCAGGGTAGAGCAGGCCGAAAGAATGGCTGAACTCCTGACAGAAAATGAGGTGCCCCACCAGTTGCTTACCTACCCAAACGAGAACCACGCTATTGACGGCAAAAGGAAAGATGTACTGGAAAGCGTGGATGCCTGGTTTAGGGCCTACTTGAATTAGGGATGGGAAATAAATAAAGTTACAGTTCTTGGCCTGGCGTTTTTGTTCCAGTTTTCTCCAAAAATTCTTTGCATAGCCTTAGCTACGGAAATAATTTTTGGAGAAAAATGGGGCAAAATAAGACGGCCAAGAACGTAAGTTTATTTAATTCCCATCCCTTAGACGGGGCTATGCCCGTACGTTTGACGCAACGGGACTGTAGCCTTCGTGTATGTAATCGGTTTTAGTGTTAGTATGTTGGCGTTTTATTAGGTGCTCTCTGGTGCGGTAGCCTAATACTAATAGGCTAAGCTAACTCCCCCAACCTCCGCCGCCATTCTACGCCCTGTTTTTCGGAAACCGTCTCTTGCTCACCGATACTAAGGGAGAGGAGGTACCGGCCCCGGCTGATTCGTTCAAGCTTTTCAATCGAACTAACGCGAACGTAAGCGGAGCGATTGGCTTGAAAAAAATCACCTGTAGGTAAACGGTTAATAAAGGTGCTGAACGGTTCCCGCAGCATATCACTGCCCTCGGGATGATAAATCCGAACGTAGTGATCGTAGGCCCGAACCAAAGTAATATCGGCCAGCTTGACGAAGCGCCCCCCGTTGGCGTGGGGCAAAAAAATGCGTTCCTCTCCGGAGGAGGCCAGCTGTTCCCGTAACCGGGCAAGGGTGGCCGCGAGCCGCTGCGGGCGGACGGGTTTCAGGAGATAATCAAAAGCCCGCACGGTGAAGGCCTTTACGGCGAATTCATAGTAGGCGGAAACGAAGACTACGGGGGGAGGCGTGTCTAGCTGCCCCAACAACTCGAAGCCATTGGTTCGGGGCATATTGATGTCGAGAAACAATACGTCGGGCTTTAGCGACGTGATCAATTTTACGGATTCTTCCGCATTAGCGGCTTCGCCGACAACGGTACAGTCGCCCGCTTCGGTGAGGAGAGCGGAGAGTTCGACGCGGGCCAGGCGCTCGTCGTCAACCAGTAGGCAGCGCAGTGTTTTCATTGGGGGATGGTTAGGGTGGCGGTGGCTAAATCACCCTTACGGTGAAAATCAAGGTGGGCGGCACTGCCGTATTGTAAGTGGAGTCGCTGGCGAAGGTTTTTAATACCGGTTCCTGTGTTCTTTTGGGCGCGGCCGCGGGTGCCAGGGTTGAGGATGGAAGAGCAGGGGTTGCTAACGGTGAAGGTCCAGCTCGAAGGTTTTTGTCGAATAGCAATATCAATCACTCCGCCTGCGGGCAAGCGGGCGATGCCGTGTTTGACGGCGTTGTCAACCAGTGTATGCAGACCAAGCGGAGGGATTTTGCAGCCGTGAGGGTCGCTTGGCACATGCCAATTGACCGTCAGGCGCTCTTCAAACCGAATCTTCTCCAGGGCAAGGTATTCCTTAATGATGGTGATTTCCTCTGCGAGCGGGACCAGCGGTTGGCTGCTTTTAGCCAAAGAGTACCGCAGCAATGCGGAGAGCCGATCAATAGCCTCGCGTGAGCGGGCGGGGTCTTCACGGGTGAGCGCTCTGATGCCGTTTAGGGCGTTGAAGAGGAAATGGGGGTTGAGGTCGTTGCTTAGACGGGCGAGCTTGGCTTCGGCGATGGCTGCCCGTTGGGCGGCGGTCTGCCGGGCATAGTGATAGAGGTGGAAAGCAAGTAACCAGATAGCAATATAACGAGTGCCTCCGGCAAGTGCTCCAAGCGCAGTGCTGGCGTAGTAAGGTCCGCCAACCTTTAGGAGGAACGCGACGTAAGCCATCAGCATGTAAGCAGACAGAAGCAGCAAGTAACCTGCGATAACAACCAGCAGTAAACGCGCAGGAGGAAGCATCAACCAGCTCTGACGATGAACGAGCTTCCGGTAGGCATTGGTCACGATGATCATGAAGGCCGCAGAGCAAGTCACATCCAGCAGCGCAAAAGGAATACTTAAGTGCTGAATTGAAAAGTAAAACCAATAAGCCGCTACCGCTCCCCAGCCAGCTAATTGAAAAAACCAATATGGAGAACGTGATGGGGAGAACATTAGTAGATTTAGGTTGAAGACAAATTTACGACCCTCCTTGCTCCGAAAACTCACCCGGCACCCGCGTTCGCGCCCTGAATACCCGCGTTTGCGAATAAAATCAGTCAATGCTGGATAAAAGGCTCCAAATTCGTAGCACAACTCCTTTGTATGAAAACCGTGACCTTCTTCTTTATTACCTTACTACCAGCACTATTTACGGCGCAAAGCATCGTCAATTCCGACTTCGAAACCTCCGCCGGTTGGCTGACGGAGCGGCTGGAACAATCGAATTATCTAGCCCCTTCACCAGATAAAGCTGGTCAAAGCCTTCACCTGTACGCACCCTTTTCTAATAAGAAGAACGGATTTGCCTACCAGGAGTTTGTTGCTCCGGATGCCGCCGTAACGCAGTATAAATTGAGCGGGAAAGTGAAAACAAGTAAGGTTGCAGGTGCCGGTGCCTACCTATACGCCTACGGGAAAGGGAAGCGTAACTACCTCGGTTATATTCAAACAACTCCGGTGCAGGGAGATGAAGTATGGACAGAGGTAAGCCTGCATTTCATCGCTGACGAAGAAATGGACAGCATCCGGATCGGTTGTGCTCTGAGCGGAGAGGGCGAAGCCTGGTTCGACGACGTATACCTGGAACGCGTCGGAACGGGGAAAAAGAAAATGAGCAAAACCGCCCGGAAATACCTGGAAGAATTCTTCGCCAAAGTAAAACCCCGCGCCCTGGATACCGAAAGAATAGATTGGACGGAGCTGGAAATGAAGGCCAACCTTCTTGCGGCTGGCGCAAAGACTCCGGCCGACGTACACGCCGCCATCGCCTACGTGTTGCCCCGGATCAATTTTCATTCTTTCTTGATCAAGCCGCAACGTGCAACCAAAATGGCGGGCACCAACCTGAACGCAGGAGAAATTGACCCTGATATCGAATTTGCCACCGGTCGCTTTATTAACGATTCCATCGCTTACCTCGTTGTCCCTCACCTTGGCTCCGGCCATCCGCCTAGCCTAAAGGCCTATGCGGACAGCCTGCAACGACTAATTGCCACCCTGGATACGGATAAAACTGCTGGCTGGATTATCGACCTGCGCGACAACGACGGTGGCAACTGCTGGCCCATGCTGGCGGGTGTCGGCCCACTGATCGGAGAAGGGACCTGCGGCTATTTCATGGGCCGGGATGGCAGCAACACCACACGCTGGTTCTACGAAGACGGAAACAGTGGTATGGAAGATTATAGAATTGTCGAAAGCCTCGGTTACAAGCTCAAATGCCCAGCTTCTCGTATAGCTGTTTTAACCGGGCCTGAAACCAAAAGCTCCGGCGAAGTGACGGCAGTCGCCTTTCGGGGGCTGGAGAATGCACGAAGTTTTGGTGCGCCTACCGGAGGTTATTCTACTACAAATAGCAATATTAGTCTGTCGGATGGTGGCTTGGTATTACTGACCGTATCCGTCTACGGAGACCGAAATAAAAATGGCTACGGAGCCGAAATTGAACCGGATGTGCTGGCGGAGGATGCATTGGCTGAGGCGCTGAAATGGCTGATGGAGGGGGAGAATTGAAGTAGTGTTGAATGAAGTTTGATTTTAGCACCTGCTCAGCTAGCTTATTCGGATGCCCGCAGGTTCCTTGCCACTTCGCTACTCGTGGCAAGGGACGCTACGGGTTTTTGACCACCTTTGTAGAAGGGCCCCGTAGCGTCAAGCAGATACTGAAGCGAAGCGGAAGTGCCTGCTTGACCTGCGGGCGTCCGGTCGATGAGTTTATGCTAAAATCAAACTTCCTTCAACAGTAGTCGTATTGTTACTGCATTAAATACAGTACTTAACTTTTTTTTCTTAGTGGCGAGTCCGGTGATTGATCTAGAGGTGAAGGGGGCCCAAAAAAAA
>CAYWMW010000309.1:5068-5346 GCA_964458975.1 uncultured Lewinella sp.
TTGTCGTACCTGCGATGTTCTGTGATTTTATATTTTAGGAGCGGTGCATCAGATGAAAGACTTGATGTAAATCAATAGCGAAATATCAAAGCGGCATGAAGTATAAAGTCTACAAGAATTTGAGCACACAACTATGTTTTTGATACCATCTTATCTTTACATTTGACATGCCGCCTATCTATGAGTGTTTAAGATTAACCACATATCCATATTGAACACTAATCATAGGGTGTTCCCCCTGTTAGGCCGTGGCCGTGGCGGATTCTGTCCGTTTTCGT
>CAYWMW010000310.1:0-1381 GCA_964458975.1 uncultured Lewinella sp.
TTTGGAGTCGGGAGTTTGGAGTCGGGAGTTTGGAGTCGCTACCGCAAGTACCACTCATTTCGCTTCGCTCATTCGCCCGTGGTGAGCAAGCGTAGCGCGGCGAATGGTGCCTGCGGTAGCGACTCCAAACTCCCGACTCCCGACTCCTTACTCACTAAGACTAATCTTCTGCCCATCAGTAAGGCCACGGCCACCGGCCGTGATGATGCGATCGCCGACGCTGATGCCGGATTCGATGACGGCCCGGTTGTCGAAGCTGGCACCAGTTTCCACAAAGGTCCGCTTGGCAACGGTGCCTTTTTCCTCGTCGTCAACGGCGAGGAAGACGAAGCGGCGGCCGTCAATCTGCTGCTGAATTTGGTCCTGGCTGACGGCGATGATCTCATCGGCGCTGAAGTCAAGCACTTCCACTTCGGCCAGGAGGTTGGCCTTCAGTTGGCGCATGTATTTGCCCGGCACCCTGATTTCTACCTCGAAGGTGCGGTTGGCGGGGTCTACCGTTTTACCGATGCGGCTTACGGGGGCCATGAACTCAAGGTCTACGGCGGGCACCTTCACCTTCAGCTTCTGGCCGCGCTTCACTTTCGTGAGCAGGTCTTCGGAGGCATCGGCTACCACGTCGAGGTTATTGGTGTTCAGGATGCTGAGGATCGGCATGCCGGGGGCGGCGGTTTCTCCCTGGCGCATCATCACTCGGTCCACCGTTCCGGAGATCGGAGCGTAGACGTTTTTCTTGGCCGTTTGCACGTCGATGGAGGCGAGTTGTTTCTGGATGCGCTCGTAGTTGTTCTTGGCCTGGAGAAACTGGACCTCGGAGCCGATTTTCTGGTCCCAGAGGCGCTGCTGGCGCTCGTAGATGTCTTTGGCCAGTTCGGCGGCCGTTTCCAACTCGGCGCGCTGGGTGGTGATGTTTTCTACGTCGATGACGGCAACGAGCTGGCCCTTGCGGATGGCGTCGCCCTCTTCAAAGCCCATGCTCATGATCCGGCCCGGAAGCTGGGGGCTGGCCATTGCACTCTCGGAGGCGCGGACGGTGGCTTGCACCTCGGCAAAGTCCTGAAAGGAGGAGGTTTTTACCGTTTCGTAGGCCACCAGCGTCCCCTTCGGGGCCAGGCTGGGGTCTTCGGCGAAGATGTCTTTTTCCAGGGCTTCCACTTCCTTGGTCAGGGTGCGGAGTTCGGCCTTTTTGGTTCTGAGGTATTCCTTTTTGCCGGGCAGGTCCGTAGGTACGGCGTCTTCAGGGGCGCTGCCGCAGGATGCAAGGAGGGTTAGCAGGAGCAGGGGGAGTAAGGAGTGTATTGTTTTCATCTGGGGAGGATGGAGTGTTAGTAGTTAGAAACTAGGAACTAGGGAACTAGAAGTTAGAAACTAGGAACTAGGA
>CAYWMW010000310.1:1481-5325 GCA_964458975.1 uncultured Lewinella sp.
AACTAGGAACTAGGAGCTAGGAGCTAGTTTCTAGTTCCCTAGCTTCTAGCTTCTAGTTCCTAGTTCCTAGTTCCTACCTAAGGCAAGGAAGAGGTCTTCTTTAGCGACCAGTGTTTCGTAAAGTGCGTTGAGGTAATTGGCCTGAGATTCGTAGAGGGCTTGCTCGGCCTGCACTACTTCCACGCTGGAGCCAACGCCTTCGCGGTATTTGATTTGGGTGGTATCGTAGATGCGCTGGGCGAGGTCGAGGTTATCTTTGGTGACGCGGAGGCGATCGTTATTGGCCGTGAAGGTGGCCCGGGCGTTCAGCACTTCCAGCTGGACACCTCGCTGGATGTCGTTGCGCTGGTTGA
This sequence comes from uncultured Lewinella sp., assembly GCA_964458975.1. Taxonomy (GTDB): domain Bacteria; phylum Bacteroidota; class Bacteroidia; order Chitinophagales; family Saprospiraceae; genus Neolewinella. The sequence goes on from CAYWMW010000310.1 coordinate 1,835, forward strand.
TCACCTTCTGGGTGGCGAGCTTGGCGCGCTCTACGCGCGCGGCGCGGCCACCGAAGTCGTAGATCGGGATGTTGGCCTGTAGGCCGAGCACCACGGTTGGCGCCCAGAACCCGTCGGAGAAATTGTCGCCCTGGTACTGGTACTGGCCGGCAATGGTGGCGTAAACCGTTGGTAGGTAAGCTGCCTTTTGTAACTCTTCGTTCAGCCCTTGCAGCTCGATGGTCTTGTCGAGCAGCCTGATTTCCGGGCGGGCCTGGAAGGGAATGTCCGAGGTGAGGAGCGCGGCATCAATTTCAGTTTCCAACTTATCGAGGTCGTCTTCTACGCGGAGGGGCTCGTCTACCGGGAAGTTGAGGGTGAATTTCAGGGCGCGCAGTGCGTTCTCCGCCTGCTGGTTGATCTGGTCGCGCTGAGACTTCAGGTTGTTCAGGCTCAGCGTCAGGCGGTCTACGTCTAGCTGCTCCACGAAACCGGCATCGTACTGGGCCGAGACTTCGTTCTTGAGCTTTTCCAGGTTGCTGATGTTGTTGTCCAGAATAGCAACGTTGGTTTTCAGCAGCAGGGTCGGGAAGTAAGCCTGGATGACCTGCCCCCTTACCGTGCGGCGGGTGTTTTCCATTTGCAGGTTGAAGTAATCGGCACTGGAACGGGCAGCGCGCAGGCCGACGAAGAAGGACCCGTCAAAAAGCATCCCCCGGGCACTGATGCCCGCTACGAAACTGTTCTTCAACTGGAAGGCGATGGAGGTTGGCGCGTTCGGGTCTCCCATAGCGAAGGCTTCCGGAAGGGGAAGCACGGGTACCTTCAGGAAGTGCTGAAAATCCAGCGAGCCGTTGATCTGCGGCAGGCCACGGCTGAACTGCTCTTTGACGTTCTGCTCCGAGTCGAGGATGTCGACCTGGGCGTTGCGGATGGCGTTGCTGTTGTTCATCGCGTAATCCACGGCCGCATCGAGGCTGAAGACCGGAGGGGGCTCGGACTGCGCGCTTAACGCCGCGATGCTGCTCAGCAAAACGGTCAGCAGCAGCAACTGCCTGGTAAAATAATTCATCTTGTTGTAATGTTGTGAGCTGGTTGATTGGAGGCTGAGGGAGGAGCACGGGTAATTTCATCCGCAAAACTTGGTGAGTTGCGTAATGGTTCCGCCCGTTGGTATTTATTCTAGTGCTTCTTTGTGGAGGTAGCCATCCAGCCGGTCGCGGCCAAACTGGTTTACGATGCCCTGGAAGTGGTATTCGGTCATCTGGCGAATCACATCGGAGAGGGGGCGCTCGTGGTTGGGGAACACCTTCCGGTCAACGACCATCATCATCATGCCCGAGTAGAGGGTGGAGACAACTTCAGGGTCGAGGTTGTTCCGGTAGAGGCCTTCCTCCATACCCCGCTCAATGTTGCGGGCGAGTTTGCGCTCAAACTCCTGGTGGTGTTCGCGTACCATCCCCTTCCAGATGGCGGGATAGTATTTCTGGAGGTCGTGGAGGGTGGCCGGAGAGATTTGCCGCATCTCCCGGATGAAGTAGCGGCTGTTGCGCAGGAACTCATCGATGGCATCGTTCGCCGCATCGTGGTGCTCGGCGAACATCCGCATGTCTTTCTTGAAGTCTTCTTCCATGACCATCCCGATCAACTCCTCTTTGTTGGAGACGAGTTGGTAGAGGGTCTTTTTGGATACGCCCATTTCGCGCGCCACATCATCCATGCTCACGCTCTTGATGCCAAGGCGCTTGAACATACCGACGGTGGTTTCCGCGAGGTCCTGTTTCTGTTTTTCGAGTTCGTTCACGGTGCAAAGAACGGTGGAAACTTTGAATGGTTCAAAAGTTTCTTGGGTTTTTTTGATTTATTTTGCTCCCGCTGAAACGTGTCTTGTTCGTAGTGTTCTCTCCGGTAAGCTACCGAAGGTGCTCTCTTTAGGCCCGGACTCCATAGCGCGCTTTCACCAGCATGAAGAGGCCATAAGCCATTAGCCCTACCCCGGTAACGGCTAGCATACCAGCTCCTATGGTATTGCCCTGAAGCGAAGCCAATGCTTCGCCTAATCCGCGAAATTTTCCGGAGTCAGTAGTCAGTGCAGCTCGCACGAGGTAATACCCCATGATACCGTAGACCACAAACCGAGCCGTCAGCCCTACCCGACCAGTAATGCGAAAGGCAGCACGCTTTTCTTCGTTTAGTTGTCCTTCTTTAATTTGCTCCATGTGTGCATCCGTTATGGCGCGGTAGAGTTGGTAACAACCCGTACCGGTTACAATCACCCCAACGGCAGCAACGGCAATTTGCCCCCAGGGCTGCGCCAGCAGCATGGCGATCACGTCTTCCTTAGTTCCTTTACTTCCGTTTCCGTTGAGGAGCTGCTGAAAGGCATACAAGCCAAGTGCGGCGTAAGCTGTTCCGCTCACTACCCAGCCGATTCGTTTTACCTTTCCTTTTTTGTCCGAGCTCTCTCCGGTTGGGTCAAATATTACGAGGTAAAAACGCCAGATTGCGTAAGCCGACAGGCCCGCTCCAATCAGGGCTAGCATTACTTGCCCGAAAGGATTAGCGCTTACCCAGTCGATCACCGCTTTGGGGCCGCTGGTACTCCGTGCAGCACCGATAACGGTGGCGAGGGCGAACGCGCCAATAAGGATATAAATCAAGCCTTTGGCAGCGTGGCCTGCGGTAAATAATTTTTCGGTGGTTTGGGAGCTGAGCATTCTTGTGGTTTCTACTTTAGCGCGGTGGTTCCGTTGCTTGTTCGCCATGAAGTGTGACTCTTTACTCCCCTTCTCTCTTTATTACCTTTGCCCCATGCTCCCCACCCGCCCCGGCCAACGTACCCTGATCTGCATCCTTGACTGGGGGCTGGGGCACGCTTCCCGCAGTTTAGCCCTCGCAGATCGGCTGGAAGAGCGGGGTGAGGAAACCTTCTTTGCATCCTGCGGGCGCGCCAAAAAATTCATCGAAACGGAGCGCCCCGGCGTCGTTGTACACGAGTTGCCCGCCTACGCCGTCACCTACCCCTCCCGCTCCATGCCGCTCAACGTGGCCCTGCAAATACCCCGGTGGCTACGCACAATTTGGCGCGAACGCAGGTGCTGTGCAAGGCTCGTTGAAGCGCTGGGGATCGACCGGATTGTGTCCGATAACCGATTCGGCTGCTACCTGCCCGGCACCCCGTCCATCTTCCTGACGCACCAGCTGCACCCCATCACCCACAACGCGCCGGTGTCGTGGATGTACCGCAAATACCTGCAACGGTTCGATGGCTTCTGGGTGCCAGATCATCCTGACCCCGAAGATCGGATTAGTGGGAAATTGTCGTTGGCGGATGGGTACGATGGTGTGCGGTACATTGGGCTGTTGTCGCGGTTGACAGCGTTGCGGGGAGGTCCGGCGGGTCACGATTTGCGAGGGGTTGCGGCGGATCGTGTGGATCAGGGGTTGCGCGGTGGTGGGGGCGATCCTGCGGATCGTAAATTGGGAAGGAGATGGGGCGATCCTGCGGATCG
>CAYWMW010000311.1:0-5319 GCA_964458975.1 uncultured Lewinella sp.
GGCCTTGCGGGCCTTGAGCGCCGTCTTCGCCTGCGAGGCCTTGTTCGCCTTGCGGACCTTCCGGGCCTTGTGGGCCGGTTAAGCCTTGAAGTCCTTGCGGACCTTGCGGGCCTTGTTCGCCTCGCTCGCCTTGTGGGCCTTGAGGGCCTTCAAGACCATCAACTCCATCTCGACCTGCGGGGCCTTGTTCGCCTTGTGGACCTTGTGGGCCAGCAACTCCTCGTTGCCCAGTTTCGCCTTGTGGGCCTTGTTCGCCTGCAGGGCCAACTGGACCTTGTTCGCCGCGAGGACCTTGTTCACCATCAGCTCCATCAATTCCTTGCGGGCCTTCTGGGCCTTCGGGACCTTCAGGACCCTGTTGGCCGCGTTCGCCGCGTTCGCCCTGCGGGCCTTGGGTTCCCTGTGGGCCTTGTTCGCCTTGGGGCCCTTGATCGCCTTGGGGCCCTGCTATTCCTTGTTCGCCTTGCGGGCCACGAATACCATCTTCGCCTTGAGGGCCTTGTTCGCCTTCAGGGCCTTGGATGCCTTGCGGGCCACGTTCACCTTGAAGGCCCTGAGCACCATCAGCTCCGTCAATTCCTGCCGTACCAGCGGGGCCCTGAATTCCTTGTGGACCTCGGTCGCCTTGAGCACCTTGAGGGCCTTGTTCGCCTTGAGCACCTTGAGGGCCTTGTTCGCCTTGCTCACCCTGTGGGCCTTGAGGACCTTGTTCTCCCTGCGGGCCTTGCGGGCCTTGTGCTCCACGTTCACCCTGCTCACCCTGGGGGCCTTGGGCTCCGTCTGCGCCATTTGTTCCGGCTTGGCCTTGAACGCCCTGAGGGCCTGTTTCGCCTTGAAAGCCTCTTGGGCCTGTTTCACCCTGAGGGCCCTGAATTCCTGTAGGGCCTATGGGGCCTTCAGGGCCACGTGGACCTTCAGCGCCATCAGCACCATCTATGCCTGCGGGGCCCTGATCGCCTTGTTGGCCTTGTTCACCCTGTGGGCCTTGTGGACCTTGTTCGCCTCTAGGACCCTGAGGGCCGATTTCCCCTCGGGTTCCGGCTTCACCCTGAGGGCCTTGGTCACCTGTTTCACCTTGAAGGCCTCTTGGCCCACGGTCTCCCTGCTGGCCCTGGGCACCTTGCTCGCCTTGGATACCTTGAAGGCCTTGTGGGCCACGCTCGCCTTGTGGGCCACGCTCGCCATCGGTGCCATCAGCTCCGTCGATACCATTTGTACCAGCTGGGCCCTGAACACCCTGGGGGCCGCGCTCGCCTTGTTCGCCACGAGGGCCTTGAAGGCCACGAGGGCCATCGGCACCATCAGCTCCGTCGATACCATTTGCACCAGCTGGACCTTGTGGACCTTGTGGACCTTGTTGACCTTGCGGGCCTTGTGCGCCATCCTGGCCGTTTGTTCCGTTTGTTCCGTTTGTTCCAGCGACGCCTCGTTCACCTTGAATACCTTGTTCACCACGGATACCTTGTGGGCCTCTTGGGCCTTCCTCTCCCTGAAGGCCTTGAGCACCTTGAGGGCCTTGAATACCACGAGCACCCTGAACACCCTGGAGGCCCTGTGGCCCCTGAATACCTCTCGGTCCTTGAGGGCCTTCTACACCATTAAGTGCATACAGAGCGTAGGGTACAGCTCCGAGTTCTCGCTCTGTAACGAGCGTCATCCCGTCATCACAAAGGATGGTTGTATTCAGAATATATGGCCCATTGGCCCAGTCTATTGTCAGTAGTTCCCCGTCAGCACCAACCTGGGTATTGACAATGCCAAACTCATTGGTCATAGCATCGACATCTTCAGAATATACGGTATCTCTAGAGGTATTTCCGATCCTTATTAACCGGAAAGTAAGCATCATGTCTTTGTCGGCGAGTACATTTCCGTCACCGTCGCGTACTGCGGCTTGATAATTTAGTGCCCCTGTTGTTTGGGCCGTCGCTTCCACTGCAAAGAGCAATGTGAAGATAAAAAGGAGTAAAAGTTTGTTATTCATAGTTCATGTTCTTGTAAAAGCCAGCTAAGCAGATAAAAACAACTCTATTCGTCTTTTGAATATATTAGACGGTAGAAGAAAACGAGAAGCCTTAGAGACTCTGGTTGTGCAAATTAGTTAGAGGAATTGGTTACAATAAGGACCTTTGTAAGTTGGTGAAGCTTACCATCTGTACTTAAACCTTGTAGAAAATAGTTGGCATCAGAAAGCTTGTCTAAGCCTCTGAAAGTTATTCGTTTTTGGTTACTAACCCGTTGGGTTTTTACGATACGTCCGTAGGTATCGATCAAGCGGAGTTCCTTAAAATCATCCTGGTAGTTCCCCAGGTCTACGGTAAGTCTCTCTACGGTCGGGTTTGGGTAGGCGTTGACAGATATTTTTGTCGTTTCCACCTCTGTTTCTGCCTCTAGGTTAGGTGGAGGGAAGTTTTCGTTAGTGAGACCCGTTTGTTGAAAGCCAACGGTGATAATGATATCTCCTTCTTCGTAGCCGATCATGGTTTCGCCAAAGCTGTCATCAACTTTCAGTTCTTGTGCTCCCCCTCCGGAGATAACCGTCGCAACACCAGTTGCAGCACCTATTAGCTCCCTCTCCAGGACCAGTTGTGCATTCAGGCCCGTACTTATTAAAAGTAAGACGAAGCATGCTCCCATAGAGCAATTAAAAAAATATGTGTTGTTGTTCATCAAAGTGTATTTCATGCGTAGATCACCTAAAACATCATACCCTTAAGAGTATTGGGCCTGTTGACCTTGTCAGATGTACTTCAAATAAATTTTAGCCGTGTTAACCCTAACTTTTTGGAGGTTAAACTAACTTTTCATGCCAAAATAATATTTGCTACGGCCCTGTTTACGTGTGTTCAAATCAAAGTCTAAGCACAAAGTAACACTTTTTATTCTTTTTCCCGTTACAACTTTGTTGATTAAGACAGATATTAAGATTTTATGTTTTTATTACAACCTTGTGTTCTGGCACGCAATACTGTTGTTTAGGAGGACTTATTCGCCTGTTCCAGCTTGGTCAGAAAAGCGACTTACTTTCTCCCTTCAGTTCAACCTTCATTGCACCTGCGTTCGCGCCAAAAAAAGCCCCACGACCGAAGAACGATCGTGGGGTTCATAAGCCTTGGTTATTAGGTGATTGGGCTTACACCAGGAATGGTGCGATTACCAACGATACAACCGCCATCAGCTTCAGCAGGATGTTGAGAGACGGGCCAGAAGTATCCTTAAACGGATCACCAACGGTGTCTCCAACAACAGCAGCCTTGTGCGGCTCAGAACCTTTGTGGTAGATGGTTCCCTGAACGGAAGCACCCTCTTCGAACATCTTCTTAGCGTTGTCCCAGGCACCACCGGCGTTGGACTGGAAGATGGCCATCATGACACCAGCAGAGGTTACGCCAGCGAGGAGGCCACCGAGCATTTCGGCACCACCAGCGAAGCCAATGACAACGGGAGTGATTACGGCAATCAGCCCGGGCATTACCATCTCTCGGATGGAAGCCTGGGTGGAGATTTCGACACACTTTTCGTAGTCGGCCTTACCGTCAGCAGCGTTGAAGGTGGCGAGATCGGCAGCAGAGTACTTTGAGGTATCGTGTCCTTCGCGGCGCATAACTTCGAGGGCGGCTTTCAGTTCGGGGATGTCGTTGAACTGGCGGCGTACTTCCTGGATCATGTCGTTCGCAGCCCGACCAACGGCCTCCATAGAGAAGGCAGAGAAGAGGAAAGGAAGCATGGCACCGAGGAAGAGACCAGCGGTTACGTACGGGTTGGCGATGTCGATAGTTGTGATCTGTGCCGTCGTCATGAAGGCAGCAAACAGCACGAGCGCCGTCAGGGCAGCAGAACCGATGGCAAAACCTTTGCCGATGGCGGCGGTGGTGTTTCCTACGGCGTCAAGCTGATCGGTACGTTCACGGACTTCCTTGGGTAGGCCAGCCATTTCGGCAATACCGCCGGCGTTGTCACAAATAGGGCCGTAGGCATCGATAGCGAGCTGGATACCAGTGTTGGCGAGCATACCAACAGCAGCGATACCGATACCGTAAAGGCCAGCGAAGTAATAGGAGCCCATGATGGCGATACACAACACAACGATCGGGTAGGCGGTGGAACGCATACCTACGGCAAGACCGGCGATAAGGTTCGTCGCGGCGCCCGTCAGGGATTGGTCAACGATACCCTGTACCGGCTTCGTGCCGGTACCGGTGTAGTACTCGGTGATGTAGCCGATGCCAAGACCGCCGGCCAGACCAAGGATGATGGCGTAAAGTACCCCCCAGCGGCTGTAATCGATGCCTCCGACAGCGTACTCAGCGGGGATCATGGTGTAAACGGCTCCTGCGGTTCCGATGAGGAACAGTACAGCGGCGATCAGCTCGCCGGTGTTGAGTGCTTTTTGTGGGTCTCCGCCTTCTTTGACCCGTACGAAGAACGTACCGATGATGGACGCGATGATGCCGATACCCGCAATAACTAGGGGGAGAAGTACGGCACCGAGACCGCTAAACTCACCGCCAGCGAAGCCGGTGATGGTCATGTAGCCAGCACCGATCACCATTGTACCGATGATGGAGCCTACGTAAGATTCGAAAAGGTCAGCGCCCATACCGGCTACGTCGCCAACATTATCACCAACGTTATCAGCGATGGTGGCGGGGTTGAGGGGGTGATCTTCGGGGATGCCAGCTTCTACCTTACCTACGAGGTCAGCGCCAACGTCGGCCGCTTTGGTGTAGATACCTCCGCCAACACGGGCGAAGAGGGCGATAGAGGATGCACCGAAGGAGAAGCCCGTCAGGACAGAAAGAACCTTGAGTACTTCGTCTTCGGTTCCCATACCGAACTGGCTGGAAAAGAGGAAGAAGAGCAGACCGAGACCGAGCAAGCCGAGACCGACAACACCGAGGCCCATTACCGCGCCACCGTCGAAAGCAACGCCGAGGGCTTTACCGAGGCTGGTACGAGCGGCTTGGGTGGTACGGATGTTGGCCTTGGTGGCTACGTTCATACCGATGAAGCCAGCGAGGGCGGAACAGATGGCACCGATGACGAAACTTACGGAAATCATCCAGTGGGTGCCTTCGCTACTGTCTAAAGCGGCGGAAAGACCGAGTATGGCCGCTACGCAGACCACGAAGATTGCGAGCACTTTGTACTCCGCCTTGAGGAAGGCCATCGCACCGTCGGCAATATTTTTACCGATGCGCTGCATGAGCTCGTTGCCCGGATCCAGCTTGGATACGCCCGAAGACTTTACGAACATGAAAATTAAGGCGAGGATACCCAGTGCAGGGACCGCCAATAGAATAGTAGAAACCATAAATA
>CAYWMW010000312.1:0-5276 GCA_964458975.1 uncultured Lewinella sp.
AGGGGCCGGGGGTGAGGTTACGAGCGAAGCGAGCATCCGTGTTTGTGCATCTCGTTATACACACGCGAAGTACCAGGCTGGCCCAGGCAAGCCTGCAATCTGTTATTCACACCCCCATCTCACCTCCGGAGGCAGTTCGCTCCAGCCCTACCAATAAAAAGTAGCCCCCAAAGAAGGCAAAATCGGCAACTGGTTCACCCGCTCATTACTGATCCGGTCTACGTAGAAGATGTTCTCGCGGTTGTAGCTGTTGGTTACGCTGGCGGTGACTTCCAGGCGGGAGCTGCGGCCGAACTCAAACTTGCGCTTAAGGCTCAGGTCCAGGCGGTGAAAATCGTTCAGGCGGCCGCCGTTCAGCTCGGGGCTGAGTAGTACGCCGAGGTCGCCATTGCCCGTGAAAAGGTTGGGCAGTACGGGGCGGGTACTCAGGTCGGGGTCCTCGACGAAGCCGAGGGTCTGGGTGAAGGGGAAAGCGGAACCGAAGTTGAAGCGGAAACCAAACTCCCAGGCATTGTCTCCACCAAAAACGTAGGTACCGTAGGCGTTGATGTTGTGGCGGCGGTCAAAACTGGTGGGGTAGGTAGACGTAGCGTCCGTCCGGGTAACGTAGCCGAGGCTATAGTTACCCGCCAGCAGGATCCGGCCGTAGCGGTACTCCGCTGAAATATCGCCACCGTAGGCAACCCCGTCGATGGCGGTAAAGTCGGGGTCCGAAGCCTGCAGTTTATTCCGGTTCAGCTCAATCAGGCGATCAAAGCCTTTGTAGTAGCCCTCGATGTTGAAGGTGAGCCGATCGTTGACGTCGTATTCAAAACCAGCAATGGCGTGGGTGGCCTTTTGCAGGTTATCGCTGGTGGGCGTAACGCCGTCCGATTCAAAGAGCTGACGCTCCGGGCCGACCAGGAAGCCCTGGAAGAAGTTAACGATGTCGAGGTCGTTCTGGGTAGAGATCAGGTTTTGGCTGTAAATACCGCCAGCGGCTTTAAATCTCAGCTTATCGGTCGCGTTGAACTTCATGCCCATCCGGGGCTCTAGCGAAATGGTATTCAGTGAGCCGTAGTACTGCACCCGGAAGCCCGGCTCCAGGATCAGCTTACCGATCTTTCTTTTGTACTTCGCAAAGGCGTTGAGTTCGGAAGTGAAGTTCTCCTGAGAGAAGGTTACGTTGAGCGGATTGACGAAGGTGAAGTTGGTGTTCAGTCCGTTGAAGTCGAAGCCGTAGGCCAGCTCGGTATCTCCACCGAAGTAGGTAAACGTGAGTTGTGCGGTATAATTCGCAATCTGGCTGCTGCGCGGCGCGCCGGTTTGCTCCTGCAGGGCAACGTCGTAAACGGAAGCACTTATCACCCCGTCAATCACCACATTGCTGCTGGGCGGAACGATGTTGAAGCTGGCACCACCTCCGTTGTTCGTCCACTGCAAGCGGGCGAGGTTGGGCACCTCAAAGTCGTCAGTGAAGTTGAAGCCGAAGAGGTTCAGCTTAGAGCCATTGCCGCCCACCAGGCTGATCTTACCGTAAAGATCCTGGTAGTTGAAAGGGAGGCCGATGTCTGATCCACTCACCGAGGCGGTATCTTCGAGGTTGAAGAAGTTGTCTTGCACCGCGTAGCCGTAGAGGCTCTTACTGGTTTCCGGCAGGAGGCTGCGCTTACCGGTGAGGAGGAAGCTGATGCTACCGCCCGTTTCGGGGTTAAGCTTTTTGATCGGGCCTTCCAGCAGAACCTTCGCCTGGAAGGGGCTGGCGGAGACCAGGCCGCCGAAATCCGTCTTATTACCCTCCCGGGTCTTGATGTCTACGATGGCCGATATCCTGCCGCCGTACTCCGCGTTGAACCCACCGGTGTACACGTCGGCCGAGCGGATGGCCTCGGTCTCAAAGACGGAGAAAAGACCGATGGAGTGGAAGGGGTTGTAAATCGTCATCCCGTCCAGCAACAGTTTATTCTGTACCGGGCTGCCACCACGGATGTAGAGCTGTCCGCCCTGGTCTCCCGTACTCACAACGCCCGGGAGCACGGTCAGGTACTGCGCAATGTCCGGCTCACCACCCGTTGCGGGCAAAGACATGATCTGCTCGCTGCTGAAGGTAACCTTAGAGACCGCCACGTCGGAACGCGCCTGCTCCCGCCGCGCACTTACGCTGATGGTTTCCAACTTCACGCCGGCAGACTTCATGTTGATTCGCTTATACTCAATCTCGTTGGCAACGGCGATGTTGATGTCAAAAGCAATGCTGTCGTAACCAACGTAGGTAGCGATCAGCTTATAATCTCCCGTCATCAGGTTACCAAAACTGTAAAAACCGTCGATGTCGGTATTCTCGCCTTTGTTCAGGCCATCAGGGCCAAGCAGCTGTACGGTACCGAAGGCAATGGGCTCTCCGCTCTCTCCGTCAAAAATGTTACCACGGATGATGGCAGACTGAGCAAAAAGGAAAGAAGTGAGCAGGAAAAAGGAGAGAAGGAAGAAGTTCCTCATAGTGAGCAGGGCGTTATAAAAGTCTCGATTGGTAATTAGTGAGTTCCGATTCTTGATTCCACCGCAAACGAAGTAAAGCCGCAGCGTTCTGATCAAAAAAATGGCTAGCTAGACAAACACAGGTCTTGATTTAACGCAAAGGTAATTTCTCTAGCACCAACTACGGACAAACTTGACCACGATAATCCTGCAGAAGACCTCGAAGTTGGTCGGAAGACAGACATCAGGCGGTGAGCTTTACTATCAAAACCGTTCTTTGCACCTGCGGCCGCGCCCTTATTAAGTGAATAGTAGGTAGTGCTCACATCTGTTCAAAGCAACGAACAACATGAGCCTATGGCGGCGAAGATGACATAGCCAAAGCAGTACCCCCGAGACGTAGTCGAAACCGAAGGCAACTTATCGGTAGTATGATTTTTCAAAAAACTCTTCACTGGCACGGCTCAGTTTCAGATTTCTGTTTTTCCTGATAGCCGTTGGAGCTTAACTCCAAAACGGCTATCAGGAAAAACAGAAATCTGAAACTATTCCCTGGTAATGGCAATCATCTTGTCCTCCACCAGCCGAACCAGGTCGATATATTCCTGGGTGCGTTTTGTCTCGCGGTCCCGACTAAGCGGCAAGTCTACGTGAACGTGCTCCGTGAACCGGCTCGGCGCAGGCTTCATCATGTAAATATCGTCGGCCAGATAAACGGCCTCGGGGATGTCGTGGGTAACGAAAATGATGGTGGGGTGGATGCGGTGCCAGATCTCCATCAGCAGGTCCTGCATCTGGAGGCGGGTGTTGATGTCGAGCGCGCCGAAGGGCTCGTCCATGACCAAAATATCGGGGTTGGCGATGAGGCTCCGGGCAATCGCAATGCGCTGCAACTGGCCACCGGAAAGCGTTGGGTACTGGGCAAATTTTTGCTCGTGACCGGCCAAACCAACCAGCTCGATCATCTCCAGCGCGCGGGCTTCGCGCTCCTGCGGGTCTACGCCCTGGTACTCCAGCGGCAGGGCTACGTTTTCCAGCACCGTCCGCCACGGCAGGCTGGAATACTGCTGAAAAACCATGCCAACGCGGGGCGCTTCCTCAATGGGTTTGCCCTTCACGAGTACCGTCCCTTCCGTTGGCCGTTGCAGGCCAGCAATGTAGCGCAGCACCGTACTTTTCCCCGCACCAGAAGCGCCGAGAATAACCACGAACTGCCCCTGAGCGGGCTTGTCTTCCACCAGAAAATCCAGCCCTTGAATGATCCAGTTCTTCCCCCCGTCGTAGCTCTGGCTGATGTTGCGGAGTTCGATGATGTTTTCCTGATTGGAGTCTTCGAAATTTGGCATAATGAAAGGTAGTTAACTCGTCCAACGCGCCTGGCGAAGCTTGGCTCCTCGGCCGAGTGGGTCTGAAGATTTTTCAGGTGCAGCAAATGTTGGGCGCGGCCGCAGGATGCAAAGAAAGTTGAAAGGCATGGCTCGAACGCCCCTAAGCCGCCGGCTCCGCCTTAGCCGTCCGAATCCGAACCTCGCCGTAAATGATCATCAGCACAGCCGCCACAACGATCACCCCAACGATAAGCCCAAGAATCGGGATACTGCCGGTAAATGCCGTAATCAACAGGTAGGCCATCACCACCCCGAGGATGATGAGGAAACCCGTCCGCGTTTCCTTCAGGCCCGGGGAGACCGACTTGACGTCCCGGTACGGGAACAGGCGGCGGTTCATGTAGGCGAAGAGTTGGTCCTGGCAGTAACCGATGATGACGATGGTGATCAGCACCGCAAATACCCCCGCCACGTTGCCCTGCCGGCCGAGGATGTAACTCAGCGAGCCCAGTCCGTCGTCCCGATAATACACTTCGGCGATGATGATGTACGTCCAGCTGATCGCCGTAAGCACCCGAATGTCGTCAATCAGTTTGCTCAGTACCGCCGGGATGTAGACCGACTTCACGAGCTGCCAGTCTGATGCGCCGAGGGTATACGCCGTTTTCAGGTACACATCCTCTGTTTCCCACAGCCGCTGCATCACCACGGGCAGCAAGTACACCAGGATACCGAAGGCCAGGAAGCTGATCTTCATCGCCTCGGAAGATTCCGGCCGGAAGAGGATCAGGAACAACGGCGTAAGCGCCGTCAGCGGAACGTACCGCAAAGTATCTATCTGGCGGCTGAACATCGCCTTGGCTACCGGGCTGATCGCAATCGGTATACCGATTAATAAGGCGAAGAAGACGGCCCAGAAGTACCCCTGCAAATTGCGCCACACCGAAACACGGGCGTGGAGAAGCAGGCTTTTATTGATCGAGCGCTCCGGCGGGCTGATCAGCTCCGGGAACGCCCCAAACACCTTCAGCGGCGGTGCCAGCAACGGATATACCTTCTTGAACTCGCTGGCATCGGCAAAGGCGATGGAATCTTTAAGGATGAGCTCTTTGCGCAGCGCAATCGAGTCCGGATCGGTGCTCAGGCTAGACGGCATCCGCGAGTTTTGGTAACCAACCGGAGACTGCACCGAAAGCTGCTCGGCCAGCAACCACCAGGCCGCCAGAAACAGCACCAAACCGGCGATGGCCAACAGGGTTTTCTGCAGGCTGGTGAAACGATAGGGGGCATCCAGTAGGGACATGGGCGGGGTGGTGGTTTTGTGGTTCGGTGGGCGGTGGTTCGGTGGGCGGTGGTTTGGTGGATGGTGGTTTTGTGGTCGCAATATAGTCACCTTTTAGACCTCTGCGGTTTCGCTGGTCAAAAAAGTGTGTATCACGAGATGCACAAACATGGATGCTCGCTTCGCTCGTAACCTCACCCCCGGCCCCT
>CAYWMW010000313.1:0-5270 GCA_964458975.1 uncultured Lewinella sp.
AACTAGGGAACTAGAAACTAGGGAACTAGAAACTAGGAGCTAGTTCCTAGTTCCCTAGTTCCTAGTTCCTAATTTCTAGTTCCTAATTTCTAGTTTCTAATTTCTAGTTTCTAAAGATCCAACACCATAGTCAACGTCTTCCCATCAAAAGCAACCGTACGGAAGCCCATGCGCTCATACCACTGCGCAGCGTTGTTGTCTCCGTGGACGGAGAGGGAGACCTGCTTATCTCCCCGTTCGCGCAGCGCTTCCAGAAAGTGGTTCATCAGTTCTTTGCCGATGCCGCCGCTGCGTTCGCTCTTCTTGATGGCGATGCCGAATTCCGGCACATCGTCTGCGACGAAGCCGTAGCCAGGTTCTTCCTGCGGAAAGCGGCGCGACCAGATGGCCCCGACGTCTTCGCCATCTTTTGCGACGATGAAGCCCAGGTCTCCATCTTTACCCCAGTACTCGTAGTAGCGGCGCAGCTCCGGACGGCGGATGGCCTCGAAGGGCAACTGTGGCTCGCCCGGCGGCTTGTAGAACGAGGAGTGGAACAACTCGTGGAAGAACGAGGTGGTGGTGTTTTCCAGGGGGTGGAAGGTTAGGTTCATGCTTGATTGGTTTTTCCCTCTTCCCCGGCCCCTCTCCTGGGGAGAGGAGAGACGTTGGAGGCGAGGTAGGCTATCAGGCGGCAATTTAGCAATTAGCTTTAAGCATTCAGCATTTACGCTGTTACACCTTGCCGCTTAAATGCTGAACGCTTAAAGCTAAGGGACGCCGTGTAAATAAATTACCGGTTTTGAGCTGGCGCTTTTGTTCTCACCGTACTTGAAAAATTCTTTGCATAGCCATAGCTACGGAAATAATTTTTAAGTGCGGTGAGGACAAAATAAGACGTTCAAAACCGGTAAGTTATTTGTACGGCGTCCCTAAATGCTTACTCAAAAGTCAAAGTCCAGCGGATCCGGCCCGAAGCGATGGCCGCGCTCCAGGTTATCGATAGCGACCATGTGTTCTTCACTCAGTTCAAAGTCGAAGATGTCGCCGTTTTCGTGGATGCGGCCTTCGTTGGTGGATTTGGGGATAACGATGATGTCGTTCTGGAGGCACCAGCGCAGGATCACCTGGGCAGGGGATTTGCCGTAGGCCTTGGCGATTTCATCAAAGAGCGGCTCTTCTTTGAACTTCCCCTGCATGAGTGGGCTCCAGGCCGTGATGGCGATGTTGTGCATATCGCAGAGGCTGATCGCGTCGGCCTGAACGAGGTAGGGATGGTACTCGATCTGGTTGACGGCGGGCTTCACTTTAGCGTGTTGCAGCAGGTCTTCCAGGTGCTCTTCCATGAAGTTGGAGACGCCGATGGTGCGAACCGTCCCGGCTTCGAGGGCGGCTTCCATTTCCTTCCAGGCGGCGACGTAGCCGTCTACGGGCCAGTGTACGAGCAGGAGGTCGACGTAGTCAACTTGCAGGCGGGCGAGGGCTTCGTCGAGGGCGGCCGTGGTGCGGCCCTTGCGGATGTCGTCGTTCCAGATTTTGGTGGTTAGCCAGATCTCTTCGCGGGGAACACTGGCGGTTTTTAGTGCTTTACCGACGGCCTCTTCGTTTTTGTAGATACTGGCGGTGTCGATGTGGCGGTAGCCAGCATCAAGGGCCCAGTGGATGGCGTTGATGGCCTCCTGGCCGTTGTCCGCTTTCCATACGCCCAGGCCGAGTTGGGGCATTTTTTGGCCGTTGTTTAGTGTTACTGTTTGCATGTTTGGAGTAACATTGTTTTTGGGGGAGATGTTTTTTGGGGGCGCAGAACGCAGGTGCAAAAAGCGGTTTAGGGAGTTTGGGATGCTTTCTAAAGTAATACTTTTCTTGGTCGAGGAGCTGTGCTCCAGGCGGAGCACAGCATCTCTCAACATATTGGTACGGATTTCAATTTTTTAAAACTATTTTCGCATTCCAACGAGAAAGAGCCCGCCGGTCTGAACCCCCAACCCTGCTCCTTCATTCTATCCCTGCATCCTGCGTTCCCGCCAAAAAATCAGTCTAGTGGTAACAAGCCCACCGAACCACATGACCAACGAACCACCGAACCACATGACCAACGCCGATCTCCGCACCTCCATCTTCATCAAAGGCGCGCGCGCCAACAACCTGAAGAATGTGGACCTGACGATCCCGAAGAACCAGCTTGTAGTCGTCACTGGTGTGTCGGGCAGCGGCAAGTCGAGCATCACGATGGATACGCTGTTTGCGGAAGGGCAGCGCCGCTACGTGGAAAGCTTGAGCAGCTACGCCCGCCAGTTCCTGATGCGGATGAAGAAACCGGAGGTGGACTATATACGAGGCATCTGCCCGGCCATCTCCATCGAGCAAAAAACTACTACGGCCAATGCGCGCTCCACGGTTGGTACCCTGACGGAGATTTACGACTTCTTCCGCCTGCTCTACGCCCGCGCCGGCCGCACGTACAGCCCCATCAGTGGCGAGGAAGTGAAGCGCCACTCGGTTACCGACGTGGTGAACCACATCACAGCCCTCGACGAAGGCAGCCGCGTCCACCTCTACGCTCCCCTACCCCGCACTTTCGATGACCGGACGCTCCGCCGCGAGCTGGAACTCCTTCAGCAAAAAGGCTACACCCGCGTGATGGCCAACGACGAAGTTACCCAAATCGACGACCTCCTGGAAAGCAACCCGCCCGCCCTGGCAAAAACCCTCGCCGAGCTGACGGACGAGGAAGAAATGATGGTCCTCATCGACCGCTTCGTCGTGAAAGCCGACGACGAAGAAAACAACAAACGCATCGCCGACTCCGTCGGCACCAGCTTCAGCGAAGGCGGCGGCGAAGTCGTCGTCTACCTCGATGCCGATAACTGGACGGCCTGGAACAACCGCTTCGAGCTGGACGGCATCCTCTTCCAGGAGCCAACGCCCCAACTCTTCAACTACAACAACCCGTCGGGTGCCTGCCCCACCTGCGAAGGCTTCGGCCGCACGATGGGCATCGACGAAGACAAGGTCGTCCCCGACCCCTCAAAATCGGTCTACGAAGGCGCCGTCGCCGCCTGGAGTGGCAGCACCTTCGGCCAGTGGCAACAGGAATTCCTGCGCGTTGCGAACCGCTTCAACTTCCCCGTCCACACACCCTACGCCGATCTTACCCGAGCGCAAAAACGCGACCTCTGGGACGGTAATAAGCACGCCAGCGGTATTACCGATTTTTTCGAGGACCTCGGCAAGAAACTCTACAAGATCCAGAATCGCATCATGCTGGCCCGCTACCGGGGCCGCACGATCTGCAACACCTGCCGGGGCTCCCGTCTTCGCCGTGAAACCGACTACGTAAAGGTCGGCGGCCACCCGATCACCGACCTGATCGATCTGCCCATCGACCTGCTGCAAAAGCACTTCCAGGAACTTGACCTCAACGCGCACGACGCCACCATCGCCAAGCGCCTGCTACTCGAAATAAACAACCGTATCCAGAGCATGATGGACCTGGGGCTGAGTTACCTGACCATCAACCGCCTCAGCAATACGCTCTCCGGCGGAGAGAGCCAGCGCATCAACCTGACCCGCACACTGGGCAGTAACCTGACTGCCTCGATGTACATCCTCGATGAACCGAGCGTTGGCTTGCACCCCCGCGATACCGAACGGCTGGTGGCGGTGCTCAAGCGGTTGCGCGACCTGGGTAATACCGTCCTCGTCGTTGAGCACGAAGAAGGCGTAATTGCCGAAGCGGACCACCTGATCGACGTTGGCCCGGCGGCTGGCGTTCACGGCGGAGAGATCGTTTTCGCTGGCCCCTACGAAGACATCCACAAAGCTGCGCCCGAGAGCCTGACGACGAAATATATGGACGGCTCCATGTCCGTCCCCGTCCCCGAGCAACGCCGCCGCCTGACCAACTGGCTCAACATCGAAGGGGCCAGGATGCACAACCTGAAAAAAGTAGACGCAAAGATCCCGCTGAACGCCCTCACGGTGGTCTCCGGGGTGTCCGGTAGCGGGAAAACAAGTTTGATCAAAGGTATCCTCTACCCCGCCCTGCGCCGCGAACTCGGTGAAGGCAGCAGCCAGGCGCCCGGTGCATTCACTGGCCTTACCGGAGACGTGAAGCAACTCACCGCCGTAGAGATGGTGAACCAGAGCCCGATCGGAAAGTCGAGCCGGTCCAACCCCGTTACCTACGTCGGGGCATACGACGACATCCGCAACCTGATGGCCAGCCAGCAGCTGTCTAAAATTCGGGATTACAAACCGGGCTTTTTCAGCTTCAACGTCGACGGTGGCCGCTGCGATACCTGCAAGGGCGAGGGCGAGCAAACCGTGGAGATGCAGTTCCTGGCGGATGTCCGTCTGGTTTGCGAAGAGTGCAACGGTGCGCGCTTCAAGCGCGAAATCCGCGACGTGACCTACAACGGCAAGAATATCACCGAAATCCTGGACATGACCGTTGAGGAATCCGTCGAGTTCTTCAAGGATGAAGCTAAACTGGTAAAGAAACTACAACCGTTGCTGAACGTTGGCCTGGGCTACATCACGCTCGGCCAGTCTTCCTCCACCCTCTCCGGCGGCGAGGCGCAGCGGGTGAAGCTTGCCAGCTTCCTGACCCGGGAGAAGAAGGGTGAGCACCTCCTCTTCATCTTCGACGAGCCGACTACCGGCCTGCACTTCCACGACGTTGCCATTCTACTCACCGCGCTGAACGCACTGGTGGAGCGGGGCCACACCGTCCTCGTAGTTGAGCACAATATGGACGTCATCAAGTCTGCCGACTGGGTAATTGATCTCGGGCCGGAGGGCGGCCGTGATGGCGGGCACGTTGTTTTCCAGGGTACGCCGGAGGATTTGGCGGCTTGTGGGGAGGGGTATACTAGTGGGTATTTGCAGGGGGTGTTGAGCTAATTAGCTTAGGACTACCTCATTAGTCCTCAACCAAAGAAATATTATTTGAGGTAAGGTTATATAAAAAATCAAGATTACCCTCAAAATCTTCGCAGCCATTTAGCGTGACGCTAAAAAGCTTATCGCTGTCTTTCCAAATCACCCTCCTGTGGTGCGAAGTCGTCTCAGTTCCTAACCTCCTGTTTTCCAGGTCATAGTTCTTTTCAAAAAATGGAACTTCGTTGATCACAAATGAGGAATCCTGCATATTTTTTATTGACGTATTTGTTAGCAGCCTATCTCTCATAACCTTAACGAATTGATCAACATCTTCGCTTTCGTCCAAAAAGTACATATCAACATGTATACTAGCGCCACAAGGATAATCGTCAGAAGTCGTGTTTCTG
>CAYWMW010000314.1:0-5260 GCA_964458975.1 uncultured Lewinella sp.
CCAGCCCAGACCCGGAGGGTCGCCTAGCCTAACGAGGGGTGGAGTGTGATGGCGACAGCCATCCACGTAACCCCTCGACGGCGGCCGTCAAAAAAATCCGAACGTCAGTATGTAATCCGCAGACAATAAGCATCCACTCCCCAAAAACAACCCACCATGAAATACCTTTTCTACCTCCTCGTGCTCTTTAGTGCATTCTCCCTCACCGCTCAGGCAGATTGCCTCGCCGGGCAGATCGTAGACGACGAAGGGTATCCCCTGATCGGAGCTTCCATCCTCATCAAAGGAACAACTACCGGTACCGTTTCGGATATCAATGGTAAGTTCTCCATCTGTGGGCTGACCGCTGGTGAAAAAGTGGAAATCGTCATTAGCTATACTGGCTTCCGAACCCAGGGAAAGGACGTTGTTGTAGGCGATCCCTTTGCTGCCATCCAGATCGAACCAGACGCGGCAGTGCTGGAAGAGGTAGTCGTGATCGGCTACGGTGTACAGCGAAAGCAGTCCATGAGCGTATCCTCTGCATCTGTTTCTTCAGCTCCCGCAGCAAGAAAGGATAGGGCCAGGGGCAAGCGCCGTCGTAATTCAAAGATCAGCGCTACTCACCGCCCGGAACCAGGAAACAGCGAGTCTTACAACAAAATCAAGCCCAACACTTTCGTCAAAACTAAGGTTGAAAACATCTCGACGATCTCCACCGACGTAGATCGCGCCGCCTACGCCAACATCCGCCGCTTCCTGAACAACGGCGAGCTACCGCCCGCCGATGCCGTCCGCTCCGAAGAAATGATCAACTACTTCAACTACGAAGACCCGAACCCGGAGACGAAAAACGACATCGCCCTGCGCACCGAATTCATGACCTGCCCCTGGAACCCGCAAAACCAGCTCCTCCGCGTAAGTGCCAAAACGATGCCGATTGCTACGGCGGATATTCCGGCTTCTAACCTGGTGTTTCTCCTTGATGTCTCCGGCAGTATGAACAGCTCCAATAAACTACCGCTGGTGAAGGAGAGCCTAAAAATGCTGACGAAGTCGCTCCGCCAGGAAGACAAGGTGTCCATTGTAGTCTATGCTGGTGCGGCTGGTCTGGTCTTGCCCGCTACGTCCGATCCGGCAACGATTATCGCTGCGCTGGATAAACTTAGTTCCGGCGGCTCCACGGCCGGAGGGGCGGGCATCGAGCTGGCGTACAAAACTGCTGCTGAGAACTTCATTCAGGGCGGCAATAACCGCATCATTCTGGCAACCGACGGAGATTTCAACGTCGGCATCAGCGACCAGGGCGCACTGGTGAAACTGATCGAAGAAAAACGCGAAACCGGCATCTACCTGACCGTTCTCGGCTTCGGTTCGGGCAACTATCAGGAAGGAACGATGCAACTGCTGGCCGATAAAGGCAACGGTAACCACGGTTACATCGACTCTCCGGCGGAGGCCAGAAAGATACTGGTGGAAGAATTCGGGGGGACGCTCTACACCGTTGCGAAAGACGTGAAGCTACAGCTCGAGTTCAACGAACAAGCCATCGCCTCCTACCGCCTCATCGGTTACGAAAACCGCCTGCTGAATACCGAAGACTTTGATGACGATACCAAAGATGCCGCCGAAATGGGCGCGGGCCACAACGTAACCGTGCTGTACGAACTGGTCCCCGCCCGAGGGTTCAATAAGGCGGAGACTATGGCCGATCTACGACTGCGGTTTAAGCCAAATACTGGCGGCGCATCAAAGAAAATAACGTTGCCGATTGCCGCAGAATATATGGCGGAAAATATGACGTCAAACGATCTTCGGTGGTCGGCCGCCGTTGCTGAATTTGCTATGCTTTTACGCAGGAGTAAGCACAAAGAGGAGGCCAACTGGGCGCACTGTTTGGAAATGGCAAAAAATGCCCAGGGCGCAGACGCGAAAGGCTACCGGGCGGAGATGATTGGCTTGATTGAAACCGCCCAACGCATTAGCTTGAAAGCTAAGCGCTGAATCTTGTTTCTGAATATTTTTTAATTTAAAGGGGGGCCGCCCAAACGCGCCGACCCCATTTAAATTAAAACAGTATTCAGAAACGGCCCCACCCTATACTTCGAAGTATTTGAAGGACATTCCGCCTTTAATTACTTTTAATGATTCATAAATCAATTTAATCACCCCCTCAACGTCATCTTTATGCGCCATTTCAACGGTGGTGTGCATGTAGCGGAGGGGTAATGAAATTAATGCAGAAGGTACGCCGCCGTTGGAGTAGGCAAAGGCGTCCGTATCGGTGCCGGTGGCGCGGCTGCTGGCCTCGCGCTGAATGTCAATTTTATTGTCTTTGGCCGTATCAATAATTAATTTCAATAATTTATTGTGGACCGCCGGGGCGTAGGTGACGGTGGGGCCTTTGCCGGACTTTACGTCGCCTACTTTCGATTTGTTCAGCATCGGTGTGCCGGTGTCGTGCGTCACGTCGGTAACGATGGCAACGTGGGGTTTTATGCTGTCGGTGATCATCTGGGCACCGCGCAGGCCTACTTCTTCCTGAACAGAGTTTACGATATACAAAGAATAATCAAGTTCAAGTTTGTTTTCCTTGATTAGGCGGGCAACTTCGGCGACGCAAAACCCACCCATCCGGTTGTCTAATGCGCGGCCACAGTAGTAGGTATCGTTCATTACTTCCAGCTCATCGGGGTAAGTAATGACGGAGCCCACGTGAATGCCCATTTCGAGCACTTCGTCTTTATTTTTAGCACCAACATCAATGGTGATATTATTGATTTTGGGTTGAAGCTTAGCTTCGTCTCCACGGCGGGTGTGAATGGCTGGCCAGCCGAATACACCACGGACGATACCTTTTTCGCCGTGAATATTTACCCGTTTGGACGGGGCGATTTGGTGATCGCTTCCACCGTTGCGAATTACGTGGATAAACCCATTGTCGGTAATGTAATGAACGAACCAACTGATTTCATCGGCGTGGCCTTCAATTACTACGCGGTAGTCTTTGCCGGGGTTAATGATGCCGTAAGCTGTTCCGTAATTATCTAGTCCGACTTCATCAACAAAAGGGCGGAGGTATTCCAGCCATAGTTTTTGCCCCGGGCTTTCGAAGCCAGTTGGTGAAGCATTGTTGAGGTAGGTGTTTAGAAATTTTTCGGACTTCTTGGTGAGGATACTCATTTGAGGAGGGTTGATCGTTCGGTTGAATAGGTCAGTTACTGTTGCGACTTATTAATGGTACCTTAATATATATGATGATGCGCGGCCGCTGGTGCAAAGAGAGGTTTTAAGAACTTATGCTCCTGCGGTAAAAGCTTCGCTCCATGCGCGAGGATCCTGGCGCCAGTTGGCCAGTTCCTCCGCCTCCGCTTGGGTAATGTATTTATTGGCTGCTGCTTCCTTCAGTAAGGTGGAATAACCACTAATGGTAGCCAGTGGCACATCGGCTTGTTCGAAGGCCCGTACGGCTGCAGGGAACTCATAACTAAAGATGGCTACTGCGCCGGCAACGTCTCCGCCTGCGGCTTTAAGCGCATCGATCGCTTTGAGAGACGAGCCTCCGGTGGAGATCAGATCTTCAACTACGAGGTACTTTTTGCCTGGTTCTACCCGCCCTTCAATCTGGTTTTGGCGGCCGTGCTCCTTGGCCTTGGAGCGGATGTAGACAAAGGGAAGGCCCAGGCGATCCGCGAGGAGTGCACCGTGCGGAATACCCGCCGTTGCTACCCCTGCTACTCCGTAGAAGTCGCCAAAACTCGGAGCCAGTTCTTTCAAGCCTTCAATAACCTCGGAACGAATAGTTGGGTAGGATAGAAGAACGCGGTTGTCACAGTAGATCGGGGAGCGGAGTCCGCTTGCCCAGGTAAAAGGAGATCGTGGAGCGAGTTTGACGGCCTCAACTTCAAGAAGCCGACGAGCGATTTTACTGGCGGTACTCATTATCTTTAGTTTATTGTGTTTGGTCGAAGAGGCAACCTTATCCGTGATCGTATGCTTTTTATTGAAACATTACCACTAGCTTCAAAACCGCCGCAAATGTACGAAATCTACATCAACGACCGTCCGCTCACCTTGCTCTCAAAAGATGAGCACTTCACCCGCGCCCGCGCCCTAATGAAAAATGAAGAAGGGAAGGAGAAGGTACTAAGCCACTCAAGTACAATCAGGAAGGCACCCGATACGCACCTGGTCGCGAATTATAACGGGAAGCCACGAACTTTGCTTCAATACGTAGACATGCTAGAGAAGGGAAGCCCGAAGGTGCTTTCTGTAGACATTGTGGCAAAGGATATTGAACAACTGTGGGAAGATTTTAAAGGCAAGTACAAGTGGGTGCCTGCTGCTGGAGGAGTTGTCAGAAACATCGAACTTGATAAGACCCTTTTCATTTATCGCCGGGGCTTCTGGGATTTGCCAAAAGGCAAGGTTGACGACGGCGAAGATGCGCCAACCGCAGCACTAAGAGAAGTAGAAGAAGAGACGGGAGTGACGAGCCTTACACTAAGAGAGCAGCTGAGCACCAGTTACCACACTTACCATAACAAGAAAGGCAAACGGGTCCTCAAACCGACGTACTGGTTTAAGATGGAAACGAGGCAGGTTGCTTTAGTTCCTGAAATCGCAGAGGGGATTGAACGAGCGGAATGGCGAGTAGCTAAGGATCTGATAAGCACTTCTGAACCGTTTTACAGCAGCTTAAGACAAATAATTAGAGAGGTGAAAAAAGACTGAAGGTGCTTTCTTCTTCAGCTATTTGTGTTATATTTGTGCTACGCTTCTCCCTTAAATGTAGGTTGAGGTATTTTGTTCTTACTGTTTTTTAGAGCTAAAAATCATAATCTTACAAAAAAATTAAAGCTATATCCGAATTTATTGACACCTAAGTGTCTGACTGTTAGCAAGTTGTTGTGTTTGTGTTTTTGATTTTATAGTTCTGTAGAGTAAGTCCATACCATGTGTTTTTACGACCTTTTTACTAATCTCTTATGAAAAACGGACGACCTGATCCACTTGGCTGTTTGCCAAAATTAAGTCTGATTCTACCCGCTTTTGATCCGACCAGGAAAAAAAGTTGCTCCACACCACTGTCTGGTTGTGGTGGTTTTGTCGTTCCAGAAAGTACTGTTCTCATGAAAAAAAATCTTCACACGACCTCTAAAGACTTGAATCGTCCTTGTCGAAAATCTTATCTCATGCCCAATAGTTTTACCCGCTTTATCGCTACCACTACTTCCCTGGTAGCAACACTCTTGCTGATTTGTGGAATGTCTGTTTCGCT
>CAYWMW010000315.1:0-5255 GCA_964458975.1 uncultured Lewinella sp.
CTACCGCCTTCGCTGGATGGTGATGGCCGGGGTGGTTTAGGCCGTGAGGACTTCTTGTTCCGCAAGCTCCTCCAGAATCGCCGTCCAAGCGGGCAGTTCCGGCTTACCGGGCTTGCGCGCGCCGAAGAAGTAGGTGATCATTTCGCCCTGCCCGTCGAAGAGTTCGAGGCTGGTGACGGTGCCATCGGAGGTGGGTTTGCGGACGATGAAGGCTTCGTGAATCGCCTCCGTATCCAGGTGGAGGTTGAAGGCGGGGTCGAGCACGTTGAACCACTTGCCCATCCATTTGAGGTGCTTCACCGGCCCGCTGTGAATCTGGATGCAGCCCTTGCTATGTACGAAGCACATGATCGGGACTTTCGCTTCGGCGGCAGCGGTCAGGACCCGCTCTACGGCGAGGCGATCAACCGGGGTTACCATGCCCTCGGGGGCGAGGCGCAGGGCCTGCGTACGGTTGAGTTTGTACTTGCGCAGCATTCCGAAAAAGTGGTGGGTATCCTTCAGGTCTCGCCATTCGGCCTGGAAGTCGGCTACGTTCACTTCCGCGTCCGGGCGTTCGGTTTCCGGGGCGGGGCGCTGGCGATCGGTGATCACGATGGCTTCCTGCTCGGCGCGGTATTTCTCGACGATGTACGCCCAGCCTTCGAGCGTGCTTTTGGGGGTGGAATAGATTTTATGGACCGCGACCCCGTAGGCGTCGAAGAACTGAAGCCCGTGCAGGTCTCCTGCTTTTCCGCGCCGCATGACCACGGCCAGGCAGTACTTCCATTCGTTCATGAACAGGCGCAGGTCGATGTCTTCGTTTACGGCAACGCCCATATTGTGCGCGCCTTCGTAGAAGGTGATGTTGTCGTACACGCCCTTGCGTTCGTGGACGACGTGGTCGTTGCGGGTCAGGGCCATCACGTAGCCCATCTGCTTGACGTCTTTGAGGAGGTCTTTGAAGTCGCCGCCGAGGCGGACGACGTCTTCACCCAGGTCCAGGCTGAGCAGTTCGGCTTCACTGACGCCGAGGCGTTCGGCGCGGTCGCGGGCACGGAGTTTGGGTTCCTCGGCGATCAGTTTTTCAAGGCGCGCACGCAGGTGCAGGGTGGTGGAACCCTCGGCTCTGTCGGGGTTCAAAGTTGGATTTTCCATAAGGCAGAGTGGTGATGAGTGGGCAGTCGGCACAGGGGTGATCCTGGATGAGACAGTCCACGTCGAATGTGTTACGAATGATGGTTTTGGTTAAGACGGAGGCTTTCGGGCCAGCGGCGACGAGCTTCCCTCGCTTGAGGAAGATCAGGTCGTCGGCAAAGCGGGCCGCGAGGTTTAAGTCGTGCAGTACGGCGAAGACGCCCATCCCGCGCTCGCGGGCGAGGGCGGCGGCGAGGTGAACGAAGCGGTACTGTTGCTCCACGTCGAGCGCAGCGGTGGGCTCATCGAGGAGGAGGTATTGGTTGGTTCCCGGTGTCTTACCGTCCAGTTGCAGCAGGCATTTGGCGAGCAAGACGCGTTTCTTTTCGCCTCCGGAGAGGGTCGGGAAGGCGCGTTGGCGGAGGTTGGTAAGTTCGAGGAGTTCGAGGTAGTGGTTTACCCGTTGTTGGCGGTCTTTGCTGGTCATCTCGTCGTAGCGGCCGTAGGAGCCGATTTCGACGACTTCAGCGACGCTGAGGGGGAAGCTGAGGTGAACGGACTGGGCCAGCACGGCGCGTCTGCGGCCGAGTTCCTTCGGAGCGATGTCGGTCAATCTTTGCCCGTCAACCGACACGGCACCTGCGGCCTCGCCCCCTGCATCATACCCCGCCAGGCGGTTGAGCAGCGTGCTCTTGCCCGCACCGTTTTTGCCCATCACGACCGTTACCCGGCCGGGATGCACGGCACAGTCTACCCCATCCAGGATAGCCCGCCCGTTGATGCGCCACGATAAGTCCGTTCCCTGAATCATAGCAGTACGTTTTTGCGCCGCTCCCGCAGGAGTAGCCACATGAAAAAAGGAGCCCCGACCAGGGCCGTGAGGATGCCGATGGGCAACTCTGCAGGCGCTACGACGGTGCGCGCCAGGTTGTCTGCCCCGAGCAAAAAACTAGCCCCGAGCAGGGCCGAATAGAGCAGCAAGCGCCGGTAATCCGTTCCCAGCCACAAGCGCAGCAGGTGCGGGATGACGAGCCCAACGAAGCCGATGAGCCCGGTCAGCGAAATGCAGACGCCCACCAGCAAAGCCACCCATACGATGACCCGTTTCTTCACCCGATCTACCCGAAACCCGAGCTGTTCGGCTTCGCGCTCCCCCAGCAAAAAGGCGTTGAGGGCCAGCGCATCGCGCCGCAGGAAAAAGCCACCGGCGACGACGATCGGGGCGGCGATGGCCACCTGCGTCCAGTTGGCTCCGCCGAGGCTACCGAGCGACCAGAAAGTGATGTCGCGCAGCTGGCTCTCGGTAGATTGGTAGACGAGTAAGCCGGTGAAAGCACCCGCCAGCGCCGCGATGGCGATGCCGGCCAGCAACATGGTGGTGACGTTTAACCTACCCCGCCCCGCCGCCAGCCGGTAGACCAGCCCCGTGGTGAGTAGTGCACCGATGAAAGCCGCCAGGCTGACGCTTACCTGCTGCACCCAGACGGGGAAGTCGGCCAGCAATTTCACGTTCAGCACCAGCATGGTGACGGCGAAGAGCATCGCGCCGCTGGTGACGCCGATCAGCGTAGGCTCCGCCAGCGGGTTACGGAAAAGGCCCTGGGTAGCCGCGCCGGTGACGGCCAGGGCCGCCCCAACCACCACGGCCAGCAATAAGCGCGGAATGCGCACCTGCCAGACCAGGAAATGCTCAAGTTCTGCCGCCCGGCCGGTGAGGGCTCGCCACAGTTCGGCCGTTGAAAGCTCGTACGCTCCGGTCATGGCGCCAGCGAGCAACAACAGTACTAAGATGGCCAGTAGAACGGCCGGAACGGAGAACGGAGACTTCATGGGGTTTTACTTGGTTTGTACGGGTTGAAAAAGCGCTTGCGCCAGATCGTTGGCCGCCTGCGCTGCGCGCGGGCCGAAGCTGAGCAGGTAGTGCCCATCCATGGCTACGATGCGGCCGTTCTTGAAGGCGGGCGTCTGGCCGATGCCGGGCACGTTGGCCAGGCCCGCTTTGCCGTCCAGGCTCTTCAGGCCGGACTCGAACATCAGGATCACGTCCGGGGCTGCTTCCACGAGTGCTTCCGGGGTCAGGGGTTTAAAATCGGCGAAGCTGGCGATGGCGTTCTCTCCGCCGGCCAGTTTGATCATCGCCGCGGCTTCGGTATCGGCACCGGCCACCATGAGCTGCTTCGCGCCCCGGGCGTAGATGAACAATACGCGGGGTTTAGCGCCGGAAGTTTGGGCTAAAGTAGCAGCTAATGCTTCGGTGTCTTTCTCGATGTTTCCCCGGTAATCCGCCAGTTTTTCGGCGGAGATATCGAGATGTTTACCGAGGGTAGTTGCTGCGTGAGCGGCGTTGTCCAGGGTGGGCTGAGAAGGTACCGGAACGATCTCTACGCCCGCCGCAGCGATGGTTTTGAGGGCGGGGGTTTCGGCTTGCTCTTCGTCCACAAAAATTAGGGTTGGCCGCAGTTCGAGGAGCGCTTCAACGTTGAGCTTGCTGATGTGTCCGAGTTTCGGCACGGCGTTGATGCTGGCCGGGTAGGTGCTCGTGACGTCCACGCCAACCAGCTGCTCGGCGAAGCCCAGGTCAGCGAGCAACTCGGTGAGGGTTCCGCTCAGGGAGACGATGCGTTCGGCGGTGGCCGCAGGCGCGGCGGGGGTGGCTTCGCCGGTGGTTTGATCCGCCGGTGCGCAGGCCGTCAGCCCGGCCAGTAGAAGGGGGAAAAGGAAAAGGGAAAAGGGCGGAGGGGAAAAGGGAAGGATGAATTTCATGGTTTACTGTTTGATGAGGTGATGGGTAAGTACGCCGGTGGTGCCGCTGAGCCGGACGAAATAATTGCCGTTCGGCAGGTTGTGCAAGGGGATTTCGATGCGGTTCAGGCCCGTATTCAGGGCGCGGACGCGGGATGCAAAGCGGGTTCTCCCGGTCGCGTCGATCACCTCCAGGGTGAGGTCTTCGGCGGAGCGTTTGCTTTCCACCTCCAGCACCGTTTGTTGGGCGGCCGGGTTGGGGTAAATGCGGCTCTGGCGGACGCCGGAGGGGAGGCTCGTCGTAGCCGTAGTCGTGGCCGTCTCCGCCGTCAGGCTAAAGGTGGATACGCCGGTGGAGCTGCCCTCGAAGTCGATGAGCTGCATCCGGTAGAGGCTGTCCGGGGTTTTGATGAAGTAGACGAGGTCTTCGGGGATCATCCACTGGAAGGTGGTCAGGTTGATGTCTTTCCAGTCGAAGCCGATGGTGGTCAGGGTATCCGAGTAGGCTTCCTCTTCGGTGGGTGCGGCGGCGGTTTCCGGGTTTACACCGTCTAGTTGCGCCACCCGAACGTCCTTATTTTGGAGTACGCCGGTGACGGTGTAGTCCAGGATGTTGCCCTCGCCGTCGGGCAGGGGCGTTACGTAGCGGGTGAAGAGGAGGTCCCAGCTGTCGGGCTCCAGGTCCAGCACACCGTCGGAGAAAGAGAAGTAGGCCAGGGTTTTGCCGATGAAGTCTTCCTTAAGGATGGTCACGGTATCGACCGTGCTACCGTCTAACGGGCCGTGGATGAAGGTGTACGCTCCGCCGGCCAAGGACTGAACGAACACCTTATGGTACGCAGCGTCCGGCGTGACGACGAAGAATACCCGGCTGCCCTGTACGGTCTGCGTCATGGGCGAGTAGCTCCCCCACCCCACATCGAAGGGGTCTGCGACGACGGCGGGGGCGTTGAAGGCGCCGTCGTCCCAACTGGCCTCGCCGTTGTACATCCGGCCGGTGATCTGGGTGGTATCCGCCGTAGCGAAGTCGGTAGCGGAACTCGCCCACAACTCGGTAGAGCGCAACGGTGCGGCCCGCGAAGAAGCCACCGCCTCGTTGACCAGGATGCCGGAGGAGCGGCCGCCGACGTTGAAGGCGATGTCCCACGAGGTATGATCAATGGTTGCGGAGGAGCGGGTAGCAATGTCGTAAAAGACCGCATCGGCATAACCCGGCCCCTGCGCTGCCTGAAAAAACTGGGCGCTGAGCACGCACGGGAGGGTGATGAACGCTAAAAAGTGTAGAAATTTCTTCACTGTTTACATTTAGTCTAATTAACAATAGCACAAATGTAAAAGTGGTTTTGGGAATTTGCAAGGGTTGGGCGGGGTTTTATTTTTATTGGGTCTAGATAAGG
>CAYWMW010000316.1:0-2941 GCA_964458975.1 uncultured Lewinella sp.
AGAACACACAGAAAAAAGCTAATGAAAGCTAATCAGTACTCATTTTTAAGTGCCCTGATAAGGGTACGTCTGCTAGCGATGGGTTGACGAAAGCCGAAGGCTGAAGTCAGCCCATCGCGACCGTCAGGCGATGTCATCCGTAAAATAAGTTCATCCAAAGAACATTACCTTCGGCAGCCCAATCCCGTAGGGATTAAACCGTATTGGCCCGGGACGCAGCCAGATGCGTTAGCATCGGCGTAGTCCCGGGGCTTCGTAGTCCCAGATTGCCTCGTAATTTCGAAGCAAAAAATAACCACCCAACATGCCCCTCTCCCACCGCGGCAAAGCCGCCGCCAACCAACCCCTCCGCGCCGACCTTGATGCCTTCTACGAGGCGATGGAAGACCGCTACCACGCCCAGGACAACCCCAACGGTAAGTTCACCCTCACCATCGCGGAAAACAGTCTCTGCTGGCCGGAGCTGCGCGATAAATTCTGCGCCATCCAGGCCGAAAACGAAACACCGGATTGGGTCTCGTCCTACACCGCCATCCTCGGCGCGCCGGAGTTGCGGGAAGCTGCGGCAGGTTTCCTGAAGCGGCACCTTGCGGGGGTAGACCTGAACCCCGAACGCCTAGGCGTAGCGGCGGGCGCGGCGGCCATCATCGAGATGACCGCCCTCCTGCTCGGAGACCCCGGTGACGTAGCCGTCATCCCCGGCCCCGCCTACATGGCCTATACACCGGACATTGGCGCGAAGGCTGGCCTGGAACGCTACGACCTGCACCACGAACCGACGGCGGACACACCCGCCAGCCGCTTCCAATTCCCAACCTATTTCCAGCACACCACGGCGGACCTCGACCGGGCCTACGCCGAACTCGGAGACCGCTTCCGGATGCTCATCCTCACCCAGCCGAACAACCCGAGCGGGCAGGTATTCACCGAAAGCCAGCTGCTGGTCTTTGTCGACTGGTGCGAGGCCCGCAAAATCCACCTCGTCGTCAACGAAATTTACGCCCTCTCCCTCATCGATCAGGACCACGGAGACCTGATCGATGACTACGGCGAACGGCGCTGGTTCACCTCCGTACTCCGCCTGCTGGAAACCCGCAAAAGTCCCTATCTGCACTGGTGGTATTCCTTCAGCAAAGACTTCGGCATCTCCGGTTTTCGGCTGGGGATGGTGTACTCCCACAACGAGCAAATGCTGAAGGCCTGGGGCAATATGGGCGCGCCGTCGATGGCCTCCAACCACAGCCAGTGGTTGGTGCAGAAAATGCTGGAAGACGAGGCCTGGGTCCGGGAATACAGCACAACGAACGCGCGGCGATTAACGGAAAGCTACGCCCTCGTAATCCGTACCCTGCGGGCGCACGGCATCGCTTACGCTCCGGCGGCGGGCAGCCTTTTTGTCTGGTTTGACCTCAGCCGGTTCCTGATCGCAGATACCGACGCAGCGGAGATGAAGCTCTGGCAACGGGTATACGATGAAACCGGGATTTTACTCACCTCCCCCGTTGGGCAGGGCAGCCCGGAGCGGGGCTGGTACCGGATGGTTTTTTCTTGCGTTGCTTATGCCGATTTGGCGGTGGCGATGGGGCGGTTGGGGAAGTTTTTAGCAATTACCGATTAGCATTTAGGCTACTGCTGTAACTTGCGGCAGCCTAAATGCTAATCGCTGAACGCCAAATGCTAGATATCCCCAACCTCTACGCCAAGTACAAAAACTTCGACCTCGTAGTGGACTCCCGCCGCCTGACCCGGCCGGAGGAGACCCTCTTTTTTGCGCTGCCGGGGCAACGGGCGGACGGGCACGACTTCATTCCCGAGCTCCTGCGCGCGGGGGTTCGGCACTTTGTGGTGAAGGCAGATTTTGAGGCGCGGCCGCAGGTGCAAAGTGAGTTTTCACAGGCAAGTCTCCTACGGACGGAAAAACCGCTAGCCCTACTACAAGCCCTCACCGCCCACCACCGCCAGCAGTTCAACGTTCCCGTGCTGGCCATCACGGGCTCTAACGGGAAGACGATCGTTAAAGACTGGCTCGCGCAGATCCTGAGCCGGAAGTTCAACGTCTGCGCCAGCCCCCGGTCCTTCAACTCCCAGATTGGGGTTCCGCTTTCGGTTTGGCGCTTGCGGCGGGAGCACCAGGTGGCCGTCTTCGAGGCCGGCGTCAGCGAATCCGGAGAGATGGCCAGGCTGGAAGCCATCATCCAACCCACCTGCGGGCTTTTCACGATGCTCGGCAGCGCGCACGATGCCGGCTTCCCGGACCGGGAAACTAAGCACCGCGAAAAACTAAGCCTCTTCAAAGGCGCAGAATGGGTCGCCGTTGCTGCGGACGATACCGACAGCGTCCGCCTGCTGCGCATGGCCGATATACATCCGCTGACCTTCCTCGGCGTTGAGGGCCGGTTTTTGGAAGTGGACGAAGAAGCCATCCAACTCAACTTCCCCGTCCTACCGGCCATCTACCTCGAAAACGCCTACGCCGCGGCCGCCGTGGCCTACGAACTGGGCATCGGTAAGCCGACCCTGCGGGAGGAAATCCCCAAGCTCCGTCCGCTCACCAACCGGCTGGAGCAACGGGAGGGTCGGCGTGGCGGCGTAGTCATCAACGATAGTTACAGCAACGACCCCAGTGCGCTGGCTGCTGCCCTCGACTTTGCCGTGGCACAGAACCCCTACGAACGGCTTACCCTTATTTTGGGGACGCTGCAACCGGGAGCCTTCAATTGGAGTAGCAAACAAGATCAAACGGGGCAGTCAACAGCTCAAAAACGTGGGGCGTTTTCACAAAAGCCCCTCCCCCGTGGGACCGCCGAAGGCAGCCGCGAAGCGCACGGGTTGGGGAGGGGGGGGCAACCTGGCTCCTCCAACCTCCACGGCACCCGCGGCCGCGCCCATATTGAGTCGGGAGTCGGGAGTCGGGAGTCGGCAAGAGTCGGGAGTCGGGAGT
>CAYWMW010000316.1:3041-5255 GCA_964458975.1 uncultured Lewinella sp.
GAGTCGGGAGTCGGGAGTCGGCAAGAGTCGGGAGTCGGGAGTTGGGAGTCGGGAGTCGCAGTACGGGGGAGCTGACACAACTCCTAGCTGGCCGGGTGGACCGCCTAATCACCGTAGGCAACAGCTACGCCCCGACGGACGGCGACCGCCACTACCCCACCCCCGAAGCCCTCCTCGCGGACCTGGATGAACTGGACACCACGCCCGAAACCATCCTCGTGAAGGGCGCCAGCTACGAGCGCCTTGGCCGCGTGGCCAACGCGCTGAGCCGCAAGCAACACCAGACCCTGCTGCGGCTGGACCTGACCGCCCTGCGCCATAATTTTCAGGTTTACCGCCGCTCCGTTGATGCCGGAATGATCGTGATGGTAAAAGCCTCGGCCTACGGCGGTGGCGGCCTGCCCGTGGCCCGCGCCCTGGCTGCCGCTGGCGCCGACCGCCTCGCCGTTGCCTACCCGGACGAAGGCCGCAGCCTGCGCGAAGGCGGCCTGACGCTACCGATCATGGTCCTCAACGCCGCAGCGGAAACCTACGCCCGCTGCGCAGCCGATGGCCTCGAACCCGTTGTGCACCAAACCAAAGACTTGCGCCGCGCCCGTGCCGCCGGCCTCCGCGTTCACCTCGAACTGGACACCGGCATGGCCCGCCTCGGCTTCCAACCAAACGACCTCGACGGCCTGATCTCGGAACTAAAAAAGGAGGACTACGGCCCAACCATCGCCTCCGTCTTCACCCACCTCGCCGCCGCCGAAGACGCTGCTCACGACGATTTCACACGGACACAGCTAGCGGCTTTTGACGCCTCATTCACCAAAATCTCCGCCGAACTTCCGGCCCCACCCGCCCGCCACGCACTCAACACCAACGGTACTTCCCGCTTCCCCGGCCACGCCTATGAATTCGTGCGCCTCGGCATCGGCCTCTACGGCATCGGCGACGCGACGCGGGCCGGAGAACTCCGCCCCGCCCTCCGCCTCATCACCCACATCACCCGCATTTACGACCGGCCAGCGGGCGACAGCGTCGGCTACGGCCGCCGGGGAAAACTGGACCGCCCGAGCCGCATCGCCGTCCTGCCCGTCGGCTACGCAGACGGTTTGCCCCGCTTGGCGGGAGAAGGTCGCTTCGCCGTAAAAATCGGCGAACGCACCGCCCCTACCATCGGCTCCGTATGCATGGACATGACGACCATCGACGTGACCGACTTGCCCGAAGTTCAGGACGGCGACGAAGTCATCCTCTTCGGCCCCAACCACCCCATCGAACTGCTGGCGGAGGCTGCGCAGACCATCCCGTACGAAATCCTGACGGGCATCGGGCCACGGGTACACCGGGTGTATTCGGAAGAGTAGGCCCGGCTTCAGCCGGAGCCTTCTACCCCTGAAATCCTAAAGTTCGTCGATAAAACGGCATTACTTTTTGCATAAAAGCATAATTTCAGGCTAATTCCAGTATGAACTGGTTTAAACTGCGTTGTACGCATAATTAACTCCCTCTTATACATGTCACACTTCTTCCTTCGTTCCAAGCACTACCTACTCTTCATCCCCCTGCTGCTGCCTACGCTCTACAGTTGGATTCTTCAGGGAGCCTACGGACAAAAGTTTCAGGAGTTCAGCTCCGAAATGGAAGCTGGCGCAGATTTCTCTTTCGGCAACTTTGAACTTGCCGACTACAACCTCTACTTCTACCTGTTCATTGGCACTATGCTGCTGGCCATGCTCGTCCAGGTGGGCTGGTACCGCGCCGTCAGCCAGGACCTGAAGCGCTACCTGCCAGACCATACTGACCTTAAGGACAGCACCTTTAAGATTACCTTACCTGTCCAGGTACTTTCTACACTGACGATGGTCGGCGCCATGTGGTACGGCTGGAACTGGCTGGGCGACAGTATTCCTGGCTGGATTGAAGGCGATGGCATTCCCGATGACCAAGCTAAAGACTTTGTATTCTCCGCATTGAAAGTAGCGGGCATCTTCGCATTGATCGCGTTAATCGGCTTCGCCGCTCAGGTTTACAATTGCTACTTCACCGGCAAAACCCTGAAGACCATCGAAGAGGGTCGGCCGGTCAAAGGCGGCGAAGTGGTTGGCTACGTTATCCTCTCTTACCTACTCATCATTGGTATCTGGATTATGCAGCCGAAGGTGAACCGGCTGGTGGAAACGGGGAGTATGAATGAGGGGGAGGAAGGGGTTTGGTAGACTTTAGAAG
>CAYWMW010000317.1:0-3816 GCA_964458975.1 uncultured Lewinella sp.
GAGGGGTTGGGGAGAGGTGGCTACGGGAGGTCATCGTCAGGTTTAACAGCCTACATATAAGAGCTGCTTTGCGGTAGGTATGCTGAGAAGATAACCCTGTCACTAATGTGACGGATGGCAACAACGTCGTCTTAATGTTCCAGACTATACCTACATGAAAAATTTGTTATCACTATTCGCAGTGATTCTTGCCGTTTCCCTACCGTCGGACTTGCTCGCGCAAACCCCTTCCGCAGATCCTCAGGCGATTGAACTTACCGCCGATGACCTGAAGACGATGGTCCGTAAAATGGCTGATCTGCGTCGGCAGCGCATCCTGGCCTGGCAGCAACAGCAAATGAGAATCCAACGGCAGGCAGCGCAGCGGCGGCAGCGGGCCCAAAACATCGCAGGAGAACCTGCTGAAAAACCTTCAGCGGAAGTTGTGGAGAACAGCGTCCTGGCCAGCGCCTCAACGGATAACGCCGCTGAGATGGCTGAAATCCGCCGTCGACTGGACCGTCAAGAAGAATTATTGATGGACATCCGTGACCGTTCACTGGTGGCCCCTGCACCGCTGGTTCCCATCAAGTCTGATACCGTTGTGCAGCAGATAATACAGCGCCAACAAACCGAGACCGGGCTAGACGAAGAGGAACAGCAAACGCTGGCCAACGAAATAAGCCGGATGAATACCGAGCTTAACAGCCTTCGCCGTCGCCTGGCGGATGAGGAAGACCGCCGCCACCGTGCCGAGCTTGAGACCGAGCGTATCCGTAGCAACAGCGGTGCGCCCCGTTCTGATAGCTGGAGGCAAGAACAATTGCGTTACGAGCGAGACCTCAACCGCCGCCGGGCAGAAGAGCAAGCGAACCGAAACCGAGACCGTGCCGAACAGCGGAACAACGAGCGCCTGCGCTACGAGCGTGAGCTTCGGGAAGAGGAGCGCAACGGAGCTGTTTCTCCGGCGGCTCCGGTGATCGTTACCAACGAAGAATCAGTTCGCATTATCCGCGATACGGTAATTGTAGACAGGATAAGCACTACGCCGGTATTTATTGAAGTTGAAGGTGCCACCGATACAATGGTCATCATAAAAGAAACGATCCGCGAGGTTGCTCCGGAGGTGGTAAATGACACCGTACTGGTGGAGCGGGAACGCGAAATAGTACGTACCGATACGCTACAGTTAGAGGCCACCGAACCCATCTCTTTCCCCACGATATTCTTTGACAACAACTCCAGCCAGCTCAATGCGGCCCACCGCAACCTGATAGCTACGGCGGTGAACCAACTGCGTGGGAAAACAAACTACAACCTCCGCCTCACCGGTTTTGCTAGTCCGAGTGGCAACGCAACGGCCAACCAACAGCTGTCCGCCAAACGGGCCGATGCCGTTCGGCAGGGCTTTGAAAACGCTGGTATGGACGCTGACCGGATCGTCATCGTGCCGGGTGGCATCGACTTCAAACCCTCCAATGCCGCCGCCGCGCGGCGGGTAGAAGTACAGGCCTTTCCCCGCTAAACTCCATTCAGGAACACTCCAAACTAAAATATAGTAAAGATGAAAAAGAGACTAAACATTCGAGTTGTCGTATTCCTTGCGCTTGCCGCATGGTTCACGCCACTTCGGGCTCAGGTCAGTGGTATTTCCTACACCCTGTCGCCTTCCGCCAATTATACTCTTTGGGACGATAAAGCAGGAATCGGCGATGGCCTTTTAGCCGGTGGCCACCTCGGCATCGGCTTCGGTGAAAACGTAGAACTGCGGGGGATGTACCTTTTCGGCCTTGGCCTGAACCGTGATTTCTCAAGCGTTATCGACGGGACGGACTTTTCCGACCTGGTTGAGCGGGACATAAACCTCAGTCGCTACGGTGGAGAGGTGAAACTAAACATCGGGCGCAGCCGCCTGCTGCCATTCCTGACCCTGGGCGCCGGTATACAATCCATCGAACTAGACGGTGGAATGCAGAACGAGCACATCTATGCCTCCGGCGGGTTGGGCTTTACGGTAAGCATTGCTGACCGGTTCACCTTTAAGGTGGAAGGAAAGAACACCGCGTACAATTTTAACCCCGTCCGCAACCTGCTGACGGCGGAGGAACGCACCGATTTCTCTCTGGGTGAGGATGATTTTTTCAACGAACGGATGTCTAACTGGTCCATCGGAACGGGCTTCACCGTTTACCTCGGTGGCCGCCGGCCGGGCACGCTCAGTGAAGTAGACCAGGCTTACGCAGAGGTGTTCAACGATGGCTTCCGTAACCTGAGCCTGATCGTAGAACCAACGCTTTCGCGGATCTCTTTCGACGACGAACTTGCCTACCGCGATACTTACCTCGGCGGTGCCAGCCTCGGCCTCGACTTCGGCCCCTACGTAGGTGTACGCGCCTTTTACCTGCGCAGTATGGAGGACGACCAAATCAACCTCGATTTCGACCGCATGAGCGTTTACGGTGCAGACTTCCGCTTCAACCTCACCTCCGGAACCACCGGCATCTCGCCGTTCCTTACCCTCGGCGGCGGTTACATCAACCTCGACGACGATTACATCGGCCGCGCAGAAACGAACGGTGAACTCGTTAGCCAGGCCTTCGCCAGCGGTGGGGTGGGGGCAAGCCTCAACCTCAGCCGGAATTTCCGCCTCGTAGGTACGTACAAAGCGCTGCTCACTACGGGCAACAACGTGGAAGACCTGGAGAGCACCGACGAAATTCGCACCAGCAACCAGTGGACGGCGGGCATCAACCTGGTGTTCGGTAAGAAAGCCAAACGCCCCGACGCGATGTTTGCCAGCACCGCCCAGGCTAATATGCAACGCGCCCAAACCGAGGCCACCCTGGAAAAGCAAGTCGCCCTGGCTGACCAGGCCGAACGCAACGCCGAAGCCACCCGTAAGCTAAAGAACGACTACGAAGTAAGACTGCTTAACCTGACCGACGAACTGAACGCCGCCCGTACGCAACAGGATACGATGGCCGTAGACAGCTTGGTGGCCGCCATCGAAAAAACCGAAGAGGTGGTAGTTGAACTCGCTGATCGTGAGGAAGCGTTGGAGCAGGAAGTCGTTAACGCCAAAGAGGCCTCCGCAGCGTTGAAAAACGAAATTGCCGAGCAGGCGAACCAGCCCGTGGTCATTGCTCCTTCAACCTCCCCTGCACCTGCGGCCGCGCCCCAAAACGGTGGGCTGTTTCAGGGGCGCTCCGTAGAAGTTGCCCCCAACCAAACCGCCAGCCGCCTGAGCTTTACGGCCGCTGAATTCGAAGGACTGATCGAAGAGATCTTTGAAGGCCTCAACTACGGAATGCCCGCGATGGGAATGCCCGTGCCGGATGCCTACGGAATGGACTACGGGACGATGGCCGCACCAGCCCCCGCGCAAGACACTGCCCGAATCTATGCCCTCGAGCGTCAGGTACGCGACCTCAGTGCTTCACTGCGCGACCTGAACCAGGAGCAGAACGACGCCATCGAAGACATCCGTTCCCGCCAGGCCGCCGACCGCGAAGCCCGCATTGCGGACAAAGCAGAATTGCGCGACGAGATGAAAAGTAGTACCCAGATGATTCTTGACGAGATTCGGGCGATGCGCACCGAACTCGGCAATAAATCTGATATGACCGACAAGGAGCGCAAAAACCTACAGAAAGACAAGGAAAAAGCCGAAAAGGAGGCCAAAGAAGCGGCAGAGAAAGCCGCGAAAAAAGCTGAAGAGGCCGCAGAGAAAGCTGCTAAGGATGCTGAAAAAGCCGCCAAGAAAGCCAAGAAAAAGAACGACGGCCTTTAGGGTGCCATCGTCGGATTTCTCTCTGAATAAAAAACACCCAAGTGGCT
>CAYWMW010000317.1:3826-5230 GCA_964458975.1 uncultured Lewinella sp.
ATTAAAAAAAAAACCCCCCCGGGGGGCCCGGGGTTTGTTTTTTTTTTAAACTTAAAAAAACCCGACGATCTACCCCTCGAAGTGGGCGATGATCTGGTCGGCCAGCTCGGTACCGATGTTGTACTGCGCCTCTCCCGTAGCGGCACCAATGTGCGGCGTTACGCTGATCTTCGGGTTCTCCAGCAGGTCACGACGAGGGTTGGGCTCTCCGACGAATACGTCGAGCGCAGCACCGCGCACCTTACCGGATTCGATGGCGGCGAGCAGGGCGTCTTCGTTGATCACGCCGCCCCGGCTGGTGTTGGCCAGGATGACGCCGTCCTTCATCTTCGCCAGCTCGGCTTCGCCGATCAGGTTGCCGCCGGGAACGTGGATGGTGATGTAGTCGGCCTCGGCCAGCATCTGGTCCATGCTCACAACGGGAACGTCGATCATCACTTTTTGGCCCAGCAAATCAATTTCGATGGCTTCGGATTTCTTGACGAGGTCTACCGGCAGCACGTTCATGCCCAGGCCGATGGCGATGCGCGCGGCTTCAACGCCGATGCGACCGAAACCGAGGATGCCGAGCGTGCGGCCGCGCAACTGCTGGCCGCCAGCGTAAGACTTCTTGAGTTTCTTGAACTCGCTGCCTTCCTGGCGCAGTTCGCTGTTGGAGCGTTGCACGTCGCGGCTCAGGCCGAAGAAATGGGCGAAGACGAGCTCGGCCACGCTGGCGCTGGAAGCAGCGGGGGTGTTGTAGGTCGGGATGCCCTTCGTCTTGGCGTAGGCGTGGTCGATGTTATCGATGCCAACGCCGCCCCGGCAGATCGCCTTCAGGTTCGGGCTCGCGTCAATCAGTTCCTGGCGCACCTTGGTAGCGGAGCGGACGCAGATCACATCGAAATCGTTGAGTTTGGTCATCAACTCCTCCTGCGGGATGTGATCGGTGACGACCTCGAAGCCGGCAGCTTCCAGTTGGGCTTTGCCGTTCGGCGCGATGCCGTCGTTGGCGAGTACTCTGAGCATTTTCTGTTTGTTTTCTTGGGGGTAGAAGATTTGGGCTCGGCAGCAGGTGCAGGGTGAGGTTTGACCGCACCCGCGCTACCGGACTGCAAAGAACGGTAAAAAGATGGGAGCGGTTGTTGAAAATTCGTCAGCTTTTTACGGTGGCTTTGGCCCTAACCTGGTCGATGCTCACTCCGTGAGCGAGTTTACGAAGCACGCTCCGCGTGCGAGACCATCATACGGCTCGCTGCCGGAGGCTGCCTCGTAAACTCGCTCACGGAGTGAGCATCGACCAGGCTACCAATTCCCCACGGGAAATGACTAACTTTAGGGCGGTAATGATCTTACGTTTTTACTCAGCCCTCAAATGATTAGACTCCTTATTCTTACGCTGTTTTGTAGCGCCAGCCTCTCCGC
>CAYWMW010000318.1:0-1486 GCA_964458975.1 uncultured Lewinella sp.
GACTTAACTCCCAATTTTACGCGTAAAATTGGGAGTTAAGTCTTAATTTTACGAAATGGAGCTGATTCAACGTACACTCTTTGCAGGTATCCAATCCTTTCTGCCTACCGACAAGGCCATTCTGATTCAGGGTAGCCGACAAGTTGGTAAGACGACCCTGATCGAACAGCTGACGGAGCGCTATCAAAGAATTCTCTGGATTAATGGAGATGACATCATAGACCGCGAAGATTGGAGCGATATTGGTCGGGAAGCCTTGTTGCGACAGGTAACTCCCTATGATTGTATTGTGGTTGACGAAGCCCAACGAATCCATAACATAGGCCTGACGATCAAATTGATCATTGATGCGAAGTTGAACAAAGCCGTCTTCATTTCTGGCAGTTCCTCCCTGAACTTAAATTCCACCATCACCGAACCACTAACGGGGCGCAAATGGAGCTTCGAGCTTTTTCCGTTTGCCTACGGCGAAGTGGAAGCCGAACTGGGTGTACGGGAAGCACACCGCCGGCTAACAGAATTACTCGTTCGGGGAGGTTACCCCGAAGTCTTCACGGCCACAACCAGGAGTGAACGTCGGCTACGCGAAATAGCCTCTTCCTACCTTTATAAGGACGTACTGGAATACGGAAACATCAAAAAACCAGACGTACTG
The DNA here is from genome assembly GCA_964458975.1 of uncultured Lewinella sp. Classification (GTDB taxonomy): domain Bacteria; phylum Bacteroidota; class Bacteroidia; order Chitinophagales; family Saprospiraceae; genus Neolewinella. The sequence goes on from CAYWMW010000318.1 coordinate 656, forward strand.
GTGAAACTGTTGCGCGCGCTGGCGTATCAGGTAGGCAGCACGGCAAGCATCCATGAACTCAGCAAACTGGTGCGGGTAGACGCTAAAACGGTAGACAGATACATTGGTCTGCTAGAAGATAGTTACGTCCTGTTTCGCCTTCCGCCACTATCAACCAACCCCCGTAAGGAGTTATCGACCTCCCGCAAGATTTACTTTTACGACAATGGCATCCGGAATGTACTCATCGATGACCTACGCGCATACGACGGCCGCAACGACCGGGGCGCATTATGGGAAAACTACGTCATCGCTGAGTTTAAAAAAGTAATCGCCTACGCTGGGCGCGGCGGTCAGTTGTTCTTCTGGCGTAGCCGCAACGGAGCGGAAGTTGATCTCGTCCTCCGGGTAAACGGCCAGTACTTTGCCTACGAGATTAAGGCCAACCCCAAAAAGCACGGCCGTTTTCCCGCAAGTTTTTTAGAGGGCTACACCCCGGAGGCCACCGCTACGGTCCACCCCGAAAATTTCAAGGAGTTGCTGGGGGAGCTGCGGGAGCGGTTGGGGTGAGCGTGCTTGAGGTGCAAACAAAATTATCGCTCTTCCCTCAACTTCGGATTTCGCGACTACAGAAGAGCGTGAAAATCGTTATGGACTATTGTGTTTAGCACAAAACGCAAAGCAATCACTTGCTTAAAGTAATTATGTATTGAGGTGCTGCTTGTTTCACGTTACTTTGAAAATAAATGTAATATTTTTTCAAATAAAGTTGCACATGTTCGCGGGGGCGGGGGGGGGTGGGGGGGGGGGGGGGCGGGTGGGGGGGGGGGGGGGGGGGGGCGGTGGGGGGGG
>CAYWMW010000318.1:1496-5177 GCA_964458975.1 uncultured Lewinella sp.
TGGTTGGACCGCACGGCATCAATTTTGCGAAAACCAGGACCGCCAATTAGAAGGTAATTCAAAAAAGTGTTTTTTTTCAAAAAAAAAAAAAAAAAAAATTCATATTTTGTTTTTATGTGGTGCTTGTTTCACGTTACTTTTAAAATAAATTTTATATTTTTTCAAATAAAGTTGCACATGTACCCCCCCCCCCCTATATTTATCAGGCATTGAACATCACTACTTTGTGGTGCACACCAATATAAATTGTGAAAACCTTGTCTACACCAGAAATAAGTAAAAGTAGCTTTATTTCTGACCTTTTCTCAATTTCGGGTTGGTTGATGTTCTTTTTGGCCGTTGCTGCTGGAATCCTGAATATTTACCTACTACAGGAGTTCATCTTGACGGACGAAGTTTACCACAATACACTCGGGGAACGCCTCGCTTATGAGCGTATTGAGAAAATGCTCGACGGCCAACGGGCCTATTCGTGGATTGGTTATGCTTTTGTGCCAATAGTTGTTTTGTTGCAGGTACTTGCGATCAGCTTTTGTTTGATGACGGGCGTTGTCTTGTCGCTTTCTAAGCTTACGTTCAAACAGGTGTTTCGCGTTACGCTGACAATGGTTGGTGTAGTTTCCATCATTAAACTGATTCCGACATTGGTGCTGCTGATTAAAGGCGTAACGGTGATGGATGACCTGCTTACGAGTGATTATTACTCATTACTGGCTTTGGCAGACAGAGATAGTGTTGCGCCGTGGTTACACGTTCCGCTTGCGGCGGTTAACGTTTTTCATGTGCTCCTGATCGCTGGGCTGATCGCTGGGCTTCGCTACTTTTCTAACGGTAGTACGTCTTGGGCGGCTGTGGTTAGTTACGGAAGTGGTACTTTGCTTTGGTGGGTATGCTTGATGTACGTTTATGTTAACTTTGGGTATGTGGCGTAAAATAAAAGCTGAAAAATAACTTTCTTGAAAAAAAAGTCGCAGGCTTGGGCTCTCGGCAATTTCCTCATTGTTTCAATTTGTAGGATTTGGGGTAATAAAATCTATTTGGTTTTAAGTGTTAATCGCTGAAAAATAAACAAGGTGTAGATTGTTATAACTACTCATAATTTACGCCTCTTAAAATTAAGAAGTAGTTCTTACTTATGTAAATTTCATACTTTATGAATTCTTTATCTTTAAATCAAACTGCTGACATCTCAGGAGGAGGTTGTAGCACCGCTGCTAACCGAGTCATCGCAACCGCTGGCCTTGTTGCAGGTATAGCTTCGGCCTTTGGCCCAATTGGCTTAGCAATCGCTGGTCCAACGGCGCTGGGAATGGGAATTGCAAGCGTTGTCTGCGCGTACACCTAGTGTTTTATGGTAAGGTGTGTGTAATCTGACACGAAACAGATCGATGGTTTCTAGAAAGCTAAAATGTTCATAACTATGGGTAAATTTAGCCGTTAATTCACTAGCTATTGTCCTAAAAGTCGTCGCCAGATTACACACCCTAGTTTTTACGGAGATTTATGAGCAAAAGACTGATGTTTTTTGATTATAAATCTTCGTTTACGTACTTTTAAATTAACTTTTTGCACTCAAATGCTCGTCTTGTTTATTGTTTAGTGGGTGGATTCATAATCATTTAGGTGTTTAGTCTGCATGTCATTTGTGCCGTAGCGAGGTGCTGAAACGAGAATTTAGCCGTAGCTGAATGGGTTTTCAAAGGTGTAAAAAGCGTTTGTATGTAATTGTTTATGTATAAGTAATTAATTTGTTGCACTCGCGATCTTAGCAGCAATTCTGAGTTTAAACTCAAAGAATTAGCCTATTTGCTGATACATAGTAAATACACTATATCATAAAAAATAGTCGGCGTTGTTATAACATATAGGTCGAACAAACTACTAGAAAAATGATAACAGTAAAAATGTCTAGAAGTTCTTTTCCTTTAACAACAATGAATGTTGTTTTAGATGGAAACTATATAGAAATGACTCCAGGTAAAATTGTTGACATAACCCTAGACAAGGCTGGTGATTATGATGTAAGAGTAAGTTCTTATTGGATGGAGAGAACTCAGAATGTTTCTCTTACTGATGGTGATAGAGTTGTCATCAAACATTCTGTACCTGACTGGTACTACATGGGAGGAATTTCTACAGTTGTTTTTCTAAGCACCTTGACTTATCTGACAAGTATTAGTGAATTTATTGTAATTTCTGCGATCGGTATATACCTGCTTCCAATAATACTAATTACATTTATTTGGTATAATAAGTATTACAAAATATTCATTAAATAGATTCTATGTTCAGGTGTCTTGTTACAAATTTGCATGCGCAAAAAATATTTTTATCATGTGATTCAATAATTAAGTATTACAGACCGTCATATGTTTTTAACTACGCGTTTCTGTTGTTGCTGCTAAATTTGAGCAGTTGCTCAAATTCAGATGTGTCACTTGGTCCAAGGAGAGGAGTTCCGCATTTTCAACAAAAAAAAGAACTAAATCTTACTTTTTTTGATAAGGATACCGAAAACAATGATGTAATATCTTTCATCTCCCCCTCCTGCGAACACTGTCACTACCAAACCCAAGCCCTCCTGTCCGATCACGCTAAAAGGCCAACGGGCCTGCGTTTAGCCTTCATCGCCGACGGACACCCAGACTCATTAAAAGTCTTCGCCAGCAAATTCGAGTACGATACGACCACCACTAGGTTCATCTGGGATGAAGAAAGTAAGCTGGCCCAGGAGATGGGCGTAACGAGCTACCCCACCATGTTCCTCTACGACACCGCCGGGGTACACCTGCAAACCATCGTGGGAGAAGCTAAACCCGGCTACGTGTACAAATTTTTCCATGACACCGAATAAAGCCCACGTCCGCCAGCAGGACCAAACGGACTGTGGCGTTGCCTGCCTAAAGGCTGCACTAAATCATTTTGAGCTACAAGCAGTATCCTTCGAGCGGCTGCGCGAACTGAGCGGCACCTCCCTCACCGGAACCACCATGCTCGGGTTGCTACAAGCGGCGAAAGAAGTTGGTATAGAAGCGGAAGGCTTTGAGGCCGACCTGCCCAGCCTGCAAGCCTGTGAAGACCTCTGTATTCTCCACATCATCAAAGACCAACGGTTGCAGCACTACGTCGTTTTCTACGGCTACGATGCGCGAAAATCTGTTTTCCTAATCGGCGACCCAGCCAATCCTAAACCCGAAGAATGGTCAGAAGCGAAACTGCTGGCCGTTTGGCAGAGCAAGGCATTGCTGTTGCTCAAGAAGAAAGCTACGCCTGAAACCGAGACTGCGGCACAAACTGGCCAGTGGGAATGGATAAAGAGTTTGGTTGAAGAGGATACTCCATTATTGTCCATCGCATTGGTAATGGGTGTCGTGCTGGCGGTGCTCGGGCTTGCAACCGCTATATTTTCTCAGCAGCTACTCGATAGTATTTTACCGGAAGCAGACCGAAGCCGTTTGTTTATTGGGGCTGGCTTACTGCTCTTTTTGTTGTTGGCCCGGGCGGGTATTCAGTACCTGAGGTCGCTACTGTTGATCCGGCAAAGCTTTGATTTCAACCTCCGTATCATTGATCATTTTTATGGTCGGCTACTGCGGCTACCAAAATCATTTTTTGACAACCGGAAAACAGGGGATTTGATCGCTCGCATGAACGACACCCAGCGTATTCAGCGGGCGGTAT
>CAYWMW010000319.1:0-5175 GCA_964458975.1 uncultured Lewinella sp.
TCTAATGGTGCTGGTTCAACTTAAAATTGCCTTCACGTAGCGATGGCTATGCTTGCCAATTTAAAATTGAACCAGCACCATGATCTCTTCGACTTAACTCAACAAACTTCTGAAACGGTCCACTAGATTGATAGGCTACCCTAATTCTAGCTAATTTGGGCGCGGCCGCAGGTGCAAAGAAGGTTTTTGGAAGTAGGCTGTCTAATCTGACGGTCCTAACCCATAGCTGGTTCTTACGCTCAAAACGCAAAGCGTTTTCTTCTTAATAGCCCCTCTCCGCTGAGCCTGAGGCGAAGCGTGTTGGAGCCTGCATCAAAACCTTTCTTTGCACCTGCGCGCCGCCGCCCAAATGTCTTACTTGTAAAAGCCCTTAGACGGAAAAGCCCCGTTCAACTTGATGCTGAACGAGGCTTACTCTTATTGTAACGGTTGTTGAACGCTACTTCATCTTCTGAGCGATCTCTATGATCTCGTACCCTTCAATGATGTCACCAGTTTTGATGTCGTTGAAGTTCTTGATGTTCAGACCACACTCCATACCGGCGCGGACTTCCTTGACATCGTCCTTGAAGCGCTTGAGGCTGGCGAGTTCGCCAACCGCGCCTTCCTTGAGCGGGAAGACAACGATGCCGTCGCGGATAATGCGGATGAGCGTATTGCGGCTGATCTTTCCTTCTTCCACATAACAACCGGCAATGGTACCAATCTTGGAAATTTTGAAGGTCTCGCGGACTTCCACCTGGCAGACATTGCGCTCTTCCTTGGTCGGTTCGAGCATGCCTTCGATGGCGTCTTTGATTTCCTCGATCGCCTGGTAGATGATGGAGTACGTCTTGATTTCCACCCCTTCGCGCTCGGCCAGTTTCCGGGCGGAGCCACTCGGGCGTACCTGGAAGCCAACGATAATCGCGTCAGAAGCCGTCGCCAGCAAAATATCGGAATCGATGATCTGACCAACGGCCTTGTGGATCACGTTCACCTGTACCGTTTCCTGGCTCAGTTTGATCAGGGAGTCGGAGAGTGCTTCTACCGAACCATCTACATCACCCTTAACGATGAGGTTAAGCTCTTTGAAGTTTCCGAGTGCCAAACGGCGTCCGATCTCTTCGAGCGAGATACGCTTGCTGGCACGGTTGGCTTGCTCGCGGGCGATTTGGGCGCGGCGACCAGCCAACTGGCGGGCTTCCTGTTCGCTTGGCATCACCTTCAGCATTTCACCGGCCTGCGGAGCTCCGTTGAGACCGAGGAGTAGCGTTGGGCTACCGGGCTTCACTTCCTTCACGCGCTGGTTGCGCTCGTTGAACATGGCCTTTACGCGGCCGCTGTGCTCACCGGCAACGATGATGTCCTGAATGCGGAGGGTACCGTGGTTCACAATGATCTTGGTTACGTAACCACGTCCGTGCTCCAACGATGCTTCCACGATGGTAGCGCCAGCAGGACGATCAGGATTAGCTTTCAGTTCGAGAACTGCGGCTTCGAGTTCGATCTTCTCCATAAGTTCGGAGATACCGATACCTTTCAGTGCGGAGATGTCCTGGCTCTGGTACTTACCGCCGTATTCTTCGATGGGGTAGCCCATGGAGGCGAGTTCACCTTTGATGCGGTCGGGGTTTGCTCCGGCCTTGTCGATCTTGTTGATGGCGAAAATCATCGGAACGTTGGCGGCTTCAGCGTGGCTGATGGCCTCCTTCGTCTGCGGCATGATGTCGTCGTCCGCTGCGATGATGATTACCGCGATGTCCGTCACCTTCGCACCACGGGCACGCATCGCCGTAAAGGCTTCGTGCCCCGGAGTATCCAGGAAGGTGATCCGTTTGTTGTTCTCAGTTCTTACCTCGTAAGCACCGATGTGCTGGGTGATACCACCTGCTTCACCTTCAGTTACGGTAGCGTTGCGGATGTGATCAAGTAAGGATGTTTTACCGTGGTCTACGTGACCCATGACGGTAACGATTGGCGGACGCTCCTGCAGGTCTTCCGGATCGTCTACCCACTCGTCTTCTTCTTCAACGTCTTCTTCGGCAGAGATGAACTCAACTTCGTGCTCGAATTCTTCGGCGACGAGTTCGATGATCTCGGCATCAAGGCGCTGGTTGATGGATACGATCACACCGGCGTTCATACAGGCCATGATTACGTCTCCGACGCCTACGTCCATCATGTTCGCCAATTCCTGGGCGGTGACGAACTCAGTTACCTGGAGCTTATCGGTGGTGCGTTCGGCCTCGATGGCTTCCTGGCGTTCACGGATACGCTCGCGGTTGTCCCGACGTTGACGCTGACGTTTTTTCTTGCCGCCACCGCCCTGAAGGCGGGCCATGGTGGCTTTGATCTTGTCTTCAATTTCCTTTGCGGAAACTTCGCGGGGCTCGTTGCGGCCGCCACCCGTTCGGCCACGGCCACCGCCAGCACCAGCCCGGCCACGGCCGCCGCCGCCGGTTCTGTTGCTACCACCAGTACTTGGGCCAGTGGTAATTTTTTTGCGTTTGCGCTTGCGGCGCTCACCGTCTTCTTTCTTTTCCGGCTTCTTGATCTCGATTTTACCCATCACCTTGAGGCCGCGTAAGTTTGGCGCATCAGCGCGCAGTACTTTCGGACGGTTGGAGATGGTTTCGGGAGCTGCGGGAGTAGCAGGCTTAGCGGTATCGGAAGCTGCAGATCCAGCTGCCGGTGCTGCGGGCGGCGGAGTTGGGGCTGCTGCAGGCTTAGCGGGCTCAACCTTGGCTGCGGGAGCCGGAGTTGGCTTTTCTACTGGCTTTTTTGCAGCAGGTTTCTTTTTAGAAGGCCTAGCAGCCCGCTTAGCAGCATCTAAATCGATAGTACCGATTACTTTTAGACCCGGACCTTTACGCTCCGTGGGCACCTCAGCTGGTGGTGCTGGCGTTACCGGTGTGGGCGCGGGCGCAGGTGCAGGTTCCGTCTTGGCGGAAGGAGCTGGCGTAGGCTCTGCCTTGGCTACTGCAGGCTTAGCTTCTGGTGTTGGTGCGGCAGGCGGCGCAGGGGCGGCAGGCGGCGTCACAACGGGTGGTGGAGGCGGAGGGGTAGCTCCTGCAACAGGTGGAGGTGGCGGTAAGGACCGACCAGGAGTTGGTGGCGGCGGTGGCGGTGGCGGCGGTACCGCCGTTGGGCGAGTATTAAACTCTAGTTGATCCGCTTTTTTCTTGTCCTGTAACGCTTTGGCGAACGCCTCACGCACTACGTTCTCCATGTCTGGTGTTAGTTTTGCCGTGGGTTTGTTTTCCACGTCAAAACCCTTACTAGACAGGTGCTCGACGATTGTCGAGGTGGCCACGTTAAGTTCGTTCGCTACTTTAATTAGTCGTTTACTCATTCGATCTTTTAAGCACGGCAATATTTAGCCGCGGAGTGCTGCCGCGGGGCGATTTAGAAAAACCCTAAATAGCCGTGGTTTTTTCCCTTTTCAACACCGCGTTGAGGAGAATGGCCTCCCAAACAATTTCCGGAAGCGCTGCAAAGATAAGATAAACCAACTACATAACATACAGTAAGGCTTATCATCAGTTCATTAAGCTTAACAACCTGTTAGTGAGGATTGTTTGCAACTGGTTTGTAGGAGCCAACACCACGTTCCATACTTTTAGTTGCACGGTATTGATGAAGGGTCATTTAAGGCCTCTGAGTTTTACAGTAACTTCCTTTTGGAAAGGTATTATTTCGAGGATGTTGAGTTAAAGTTCGCCGTGAGTGGAAATAGTGCTGGCAAAATTAAAGAGCGGTACCGAGTTGCCTCGATACCGCTCTATATCACCTAGAATGGTAAATTAGTCTAAGTGATAAATCAGATTAGAACACGATAACCGTGATCCGCTCAAGCGTGTCAAGATCAACCGGTTCCTGAGCCATGTTGAAGAAACGAATGATTGCATCTCCGTTCACGTACTCAACGGTTTGCATGATTCCGAGTTGGTTAGCATTAACCTGGAAAACGTTATTGAACATTGTCAGGTCCGTATCGAAGAGGCTAACCCGGAGGTAAGATTCGTCTTCGTCACCATCATCTTCTACGAAGAAGTTGAGGTTGTTAGCAGCGTCGTACGTTTCGCTAAGTGAAGTTCCAGAGTAACTGGCAGCAGCTGTAGCCACTCCAGAAGGACCGCGAGGACCGACCGGACCCTGTTGGCCACGTTCGCCCTGAATACCCTGAATGCCTTGAATGCCCTGCGCACCGTCAACTCCACGGGGTCCAACGGGGCCTTGGGCGCCATCGTCACCACGAGGGCCTTCGGGACCCATCATGCCCATTTCTCCCTGAAGGCCAGCAATACCCTGGGCTCCTTGGAATCCACGAGGACCTTCGGGGCCACGAGGACCTTGAATACCCGTTTCACCGGTCTCTCCCTGGATACCCTGAACGCCCTGGTCACCTTGAGGGCCTTTAAGTCCCATCTCGCCCTGGATGCCTTGTGGGCCTTCGGGGCCAGGAAGGCCTTGAGGGCCCATCATGCCCATTTCTCCTTGAGCACCAGCAACACCCTGCGAGCCTTGCTCGCCACGGGGGCCTTCCGGGCCTGCGGGGCCTTCTGGGCCAGTCGGTCCGGTTTCACCTTGGATACCTTGAACACCCTGGTCACCTTGAGGGCCTTTAAGTCCCATCTCGCCCTGGATGCCTTGTGGGCCTTCGGGGCCAGGAAGGCCTTGAGGGCCCATCATGCCCATTTCTCCTTGAGCACCAGCAATACCTTGTGGACCTTGCTCGCCACGGGGGCCTTCCGGGCCTTCCGGGCCTTCCGGGCCAACAGCACCGGCTTCACCTTGGAAACCTTGGATACCTTGGTCTCCCTGAGGGCCTTTTACGCCCTGCTCTCCTTGTTCACCACGTTCGCCTCTGGCTCCTTGAGGGCCAGTAGGGCCGGATACACCCTGGACACCTTGTGCTCCCTGAGGACCTTGAGGGCCTTGTGCACCGTCAACGCCATCAACGCCAGCAGCTCCCTCAATTCCTCGAGGACCGCGTTCGCCTTGGGCACCGTCTTGGCCGTCTATGCCATTCTGACCAGCGGGGCCTTGTGGACCCTGCTCGCCCTGTGGGCCTTGAGCGCCGTCTTGGCCGTCAGCACCGTCTTGACCGTCTGTACCATTTTGACCAGCTGGGCCTTGTGGGCCCTGCTCGCCTTGGTTTCCTTGTGGACCCTGAGGACCTTGCTCACCCTG
>CAYWMW010000320.1:0-3600 GCA_964458975.1 uncultured Lewinella sp.
GAAACCTCCACTTCGTAGCTGGTTTCGCGGTTGGCGATGTCGAGCCATTCCAGGTTCACGTCTCCGTCGGTCAAAGTTCCCGTCAGGCGGGCGGGGGCATCGGGTTGGGCACCGTTCGCCATCCGTTGGCTGAGTTGTTCGGTGTACAAAGACGGAATGGCTAGGGTCTGGTTGATGAGTTCGATGTAGCCCTGCGGCTGGGCGAAGGGGCCGTTGCCGGAAACGTTGCTGCGGCAACCCACAGCGTAGTTTTGGCGGCCGGGTGGCTTTTGGACAATAACGTTGCGGTTACTCGGGGTGCTTACATTCCAGGCCACACTGTTTACGCTGGCCCACCCGTGGCCGGTACCGAAGTTTCCCCGGCTGTAGAGGCCGATGAGGTTGCCGGTGTTGGATTCCCGAAAGTTGATCTTATCGAACAGCAGGCCCTGGCTCCAGCGGCGGTGGCCTTCGCTGGCACTGAGGTCGCGGTCGCTGGTGCAGTCCGTCCAGACGATGCCCGCTACGGAGCTGGTTCCGTTGGAGACAAAGCTGTGGCGGCCTTCGGTAGCGAAGCAGCCGGAGAAGAGGACATTGTTCGTTTTGTTGCTTACGTTGAAGTTGTAGCGGCGGGCTCCGGTGATGAGGGAGTGGGGCTCCAGGGCGGAGCAACCCGTTACGGTAACGCGGCTGGCCACCCGCATATCCACGAGGGCGTAGCTGAAGTGCAGGGCGGTTACGTCTTTGATCCAGCAGTCTTCCACCCCGGCCATGAAGATGGCGTTGCGGGCGTGGGCTTCATCCAGCGGGCCTGCGGTTGCGATGTCGATCCGGAGGTTCTCGATCCCGATTTCGCGCCGCTGGTTTGGGAGGTTGAGGATGAAGATTTCCGATTGAGCGAGGGAGCGCTCAAGGTGGTCGAAGATGGGGGCATCGAGGGTTATTTTACCCTCCGGGATGTTGACGTCCGTCACGTAACGGTTGTAGAAAATATCTATATCACCAACGGACCAGGGAGCGTCTCCCGCCGTTGCGCCGAAGCCGATACTGGCCAGCCAGGCATTGGTGCTGGGCTGCTTGATGATCACGTTGTCTCCCGTTCGGTACAATTCGGCGGCCCCAACCTGAAGGGAGCGGGAGCCAGAAGGAACGAAGGGGCTGGTGACGGTAGACCGGGTGCCGAGTACGGCGTTCACCCAGTCCGGGATGCTGATGTTGGCCACCACGATCAGGTCGCGCAGGGCGGGTACGTTGCCTACGCCCACGATGACGGTGTTGGTGCTTTCGTCGCTGCCCTGGCCTACGCCACGGAGTACGACCCCGCTTTCCCGGAGGAACAGCTGGCCGGAAACTTCGTAGCGGCCTGCTTCCAGCAGGAGGGCCCCACGGTGGCCGTTGTCGTCTTGGGGTAAGGCGGCCACTTCGTCTAGCGCCGCCTGGATGTGCGCGGTGTTGTCTCCGGCAACGGGCGAAATAGTGCGGACAACGGAAAGCTCCGGCAGTGCTTCTTCTCCGTTTTTGTAGCCCGCGTGGCTAAAATCGGCGATGTAGTTGTTCTCGCTGTCGGCCCGGTAACGGAGTACGCCATCGGCGTCTTTAAAGGCAATCCTGGCGGCCTGCTGGGCGGAAAGGCTCAGGGCAAAGCAGCAGACGAGCAGCAGGGCGAAGGTAGACCGGGTTTTAGCAAAGCTTTTTTGAGACCAGGATTCTTTTTTAAGCGGGCGGGGGCGCAGGTGCCGGGGGCGGTTGAAATGCATGAGTTGGAAATTAATGTTTGGGGCCGAAGGGCTAAGAAATTGGTACTGAGAATGGTTATTTGGGAGGAGAATGCTTAAGTTGGTCAACGTAAACGGTCGGGGTCGTGAAAAGGGTGTTGCGTTGCCTTAGGAAGTTAATTATTTTCTTGAATTCATCCAGCCTTCCGTCCACCATCCAACTGCGGGGGTGGCCCTGGATGACGAGCACCGGCTCGTCCTGATGGGCGAGGTAGCCGGTACGGAAGGCTTCAAAATCGGGCTTATGCACCGGGTATTCGATGTTTACCGCTGAGATGCGGGGCAGGATGGCTTTGTCGGTCTTGATCCCCGAAGCGGGGTACATCCAAATCTTCAACTCCGGCACGGCGGCCAGGGCGGTGGCGGTTACGGAGTCGACCGCATTATAAGGTGCGCCGAAGGCGCACATGGTGATGCCGACGTTCTCCTGAATCACCGCCTGGTTTTTGATCAGGTGATCGTACTGGTAAGCGTAATCGTTGCCTCTGAATTCAGGACTGCCGTCTTCATCTTTACAGTGGCACCAGCCGTGGTTCCAGAGTTCGTGACCGTTCTGGGCCTGGGCCTTTAACCAGGTGTAGTAGGCGGGTGAGGGTTGGTCTCCCCGGCCTCCGACTACGCCGATGGTGCCGGTTACACCCTGTTCGTTGAGGTAGTCAAAGACCTCCACCCAGCCGGCGTGGACGCTCTGGTCTTCCGGCCAGGCATCGTCCAGCTTAAGAATCACCTGCGGCGGGCTCGCTTGAGCAGGAACGGATTTGTTGATGCCGCAGGCCATCAATCCCATAAAGAGTAAGGCTACTATAATTTTCATTGGTAAAGATCGTACCCAAAATAAGGTGGGTAATGTGCATCAGAATACAACCGGGACGCACCATCGTTTTTGATGTTGGTACGTTGGTTTTTTGGGAACGTTAAGATACGGCTCAAAGCGTAACGGACGGTGTAAATTTGTCCAGGTTTAGGGGTGAAATAATGTTGTTTAGTGTCTTAATTGTGTGCATTGAAACAAAATCAGCGCTGTTTCCAAAACCGCAGCGGACTATTGTTACGCACACGTGAGGATGTATTCGCAAACGTGAACAACGGACGGAGCGTACCTTCACCATTCCTCAAACCAACCAAATCATGCAAAACGCCCTCGTAACCGGCGCCAACCGAGGCCTCGGTAAAGAAACCGCCCGCCAACTTGCCGAAAAAGGCTTCAAGGTTATCCTGACCAGCCGCTCCGAAGCAGGCCGCACCGTCGCCGAAGAATTTCGTTCCAACGGTTTCAACGTCGATTTCCACCAACTAGACGTCGCCGATGGCCAAAGTATCGCTGAGTTAACGGACTACCTCGCCACGAACTATGCCCACCTCGATGTTCTCATCAACAACGCCGGCATCCATTACGATACTTTTCAAAATACCCTGAACGCCGACTTCAGCATCGTCGAAGAAGCCCTGCGCGTCAACACCCTCGGCCCCTGGCGCGTGAGTAAAGCCCTGATGCCACTACTGAAAAAGAGTGCCGCCGGTCGTATCGTAAACGTATCCAGCAGTTCCGGCTCCTTCGCGGATTCATGGCCGGGAACCCCGGCCTACTCGATGTCCAAATGCGCCCTCAACATGCTCACCCTGAAGATGGCCGCCGACCTGGAAGGAACCAACGTGAAGGTAAATTCCGTCTGCCCCGGTTGGGTCCGCACCGCCATGGGCGGAGACGAAGCCCCCCGTGATGTCTCCGAAGGGGCGGCCTCAATCCTCTGGGCTGCGCTCATTCCCGAAGACGGCCCCAGCGGTGGCTTCTTTCGGGATGGGGAAGCGGTGAGTTGGTGAGGTGGGGGAGTCTGGAGTCTGGAGT
>CAYWMW010000320.1:3700-5171 GCA_964458975.1 uncultured Lewinella sp.
GGAGTTTGGAGTCGCTACCGCATGTACCGTTCGCGGCGCTACGCTTGCTCACCTGAAGAGTCGGGAGTCGGGAGTTTGGAGTCGCTACCGCAAGGACCGTTCGTAGCGCTTCGCCTGCTCACCCAAGGCGAATGAGCAAAGCGAAATGAGTGGTATTTGCGGCAGCGACTCCCGACTCCCGACTCCCGACTCCCGACTCCAAACTGCGGTAGCCAAATTTTAAATTCTAAATATTGAATTTTCAATTCTTCTCCAGCTTCTCCCACATCGCCGCCAGGTTAACATCCCGCAGGCGTTCCCCGAATTTCCACTCCGGTGCACCGGGGACGATGACGGTTTTCTTCTTCAGGTCTTCCAGGCTGGTGCCTCTCTTCTTTTCCTTTCTTACGTATTTGCGTAAGGATTTTAGGTACTGCTCGAAGGCTTTGATGTCGGAGGAGGTGCCAACTACGGGGTAGTCGTCGGCGGCGTGGCCGAAGATGTAGAGGGTGTCTTTATTGTAGGTTTTGCGGATGTCTTTGAGTACGCTGGCCCAGTTGGAGATGTCTCCTCCGGAGCCGTGGTCGATGTAGGGGAATCGGCGGTTGAAGAGTAGGTCTCCGAGGTGCGCAACGTTGGCGTTCTCGAAGTGTACCACCGCGTCGCCCCCGGTGTGGGCCTTGCCGAAGTAATTGAGGCTGATGGATTCTTTGCCGTCGGGGAGGTTCGTACTCCAGCTGCCCGTGAAGGTGGTGGAGGGTAGGGGGACGGTGCCAGGCTTGCCGTTCTTGGCCAGGTTGTCGATGATGTTTTGCTTGGCGCGCTCGTGGCTTACGTGGGTGCTGGCCAGACTGGCAAAAACGGTGTTGCCAGCCGTGTGGTCTCCGTGGTGGTGGGTGTTGGCCAGTACGCCCAGTTGGGTAAGCTCGCCTTTCTCCTTCAGCATTTCGAGAAGGGTTTGGGCAGCCTCCGGAAACTGCGTATCAACGATGGCACCGCCCTCGGCCATGCCGTTGGGCAGGTAGACGCCGATGCTGCCGCCCCGGTTGGTGTAGTAGCCGACGTTGCCGCGCAGCATCGTCAGTTTTGGGTCTGCCGTGGGCCGGTAGCCTTTGGTGAATAATTGGGTGATGGGCGCTACCGCTAAGGCGGACATAGCAGTGGTGGCGAGGAAGTTACGACGGTTCATATATGGGATGTGAGTGTGGTAGTTAAAGGTTGCGGGGCGTAGGTTTGTTGTGGAGGGGTTTGACAAAATTTGGCTGGCTGTCGTAGGAATTCCTAATTAAACAGTACTATTTTTACTCATCCAATATTTCCTTTAAATGTTATTTTATGATTTTGACTTTATTTTGCTGTAGACGGTTGGAAAAGGGAGTAATCCCGTAGGGATCTACTATTAGTAACCCAAGACGTAGTGGAGCGTAGTCTTGGGTTACTAAGGGGTTGCGGAATAATAAGTTATTCTGGTGACCACGCAGTAGCAGCGAAG
>CAYWMW010000321.1:0-5140 GCA_964458975.1 uncultured Lewinella sp.
GGCACTTGTGAGTCTGGAGTCTGGAGTCTGGAGTAGCTACCGCAAGCACCGTGCGCGGCACTTGTGAGTCTGGAGTCTGGAGTCTGGAGTCTGGAGTAGCTACCGCAAGCACCGTGCGCGGCGTTATGCTTGCTAACCGCAGGCGAACAAGCGCAGCGCAGTGAGTGGTAACGGCGGTAGCGACTCCCGACTCCCGACTCCCGACTCCCGACTCCTAAACCAGCCCCTCCCGAATCAAGTCATGCAAATGCACAAAGCCGAGGTATTCCCCCGCCCGCCCGGTCACCACCAGCTGGCTGATGTTGTGGGTGCGAAGCATTTCGAGGGCCTTGATGGCGAGCGTGTCGTGGCCTACGGTTTTGGGATTGGTAGACATGATTTCGGCGGCGGTGAGCACCTCCAGGTCCGGGTTGCCGGTGAGCATCCGGCGGAGGTCGCCGTCGGTGATGACGCCCGCCAGCAAGCGGGAGCCGGGGAAGAGGACGGCCGTTGCCCCAAGGCGCTTGCTGGTCATCTCCAGCAGAATCTCCCGCAGCGGGCTGTCGGTATCAACAGCAGGGACGAGGTTCTTAACGTAAAGATCAGATACCCGCAGGTAGAGTTGCTTGCCCAGGGAGCCGCCGGGGTGGAAGCGGGCGAAGTCTTCCGGCGCAAAGCCGCGCAGGGCGAGCAGTGCGGTAGCCAGCGCGTCACCCATCGCCATCTGGGCGGTGGTGCTGGCCGTTGGGGCCAGGTCGTTAGGGTCGGCCTCGCGGGCAACGGGGGTGAGCAGAATATGATCGGCCAGTTGGGCCAGGCTACTGTCTTTGCGGCTCACCATTGCGATTAGTGGGTTGCCCGACTGGCGAACCAGCAGCGCCAGCATTTTCAACTCCGCCGTCTCCCCGCTTTTACTGAGGCAGAGCACGATGTCTTCGGGGCGGACCATCCCGATGTCGCCATGAATTGCGTCTGCGGCGTGTAAAAAAAGGGCGGGGGTGCCGGTTGAATTAAGCGTTGCTACAATCTTTTTGGCAATAATGGCCGTTTTCCCGATCCCACTAACCACGAGCCGACCAGAAGAAGCTTTTACCTGATTTACGCAGTTAACGAAGTCTTCCCCGATGGTATCTACCAGTGAAAACAAGGTTTGGGCCTCTATTTGGAGTGTATTCCGCGCAACTCTGATGATCTGGCTTGTATTTTTCACGTAAAAGTGTATTTTTGGGCGCTCTTAGCGAAGCGCGTGCTTCAAAGGGAACGACTTCGGTAAATTTCGTGGTCGATGTAGAAGAATTTTCATTTTAATCCCCTAATTTAACAGCCGGAAATGCTTTCGGGCTTTTCCATTACCGCCTATTACTTTGCCCATTTGGTATTTTGACAAATCTTTCATCCGGTGGTGCCGTAAAGGTATCGCCCTGAGTTTAAAACAATCCGACGCCGTTTCTGAAAGTCTACTGGCCTTCAGAAAAAGTTTTACCGGCACACAACTAACGTAAGTAAAATTCGGAGCAAAGCGAAGATAAAAATGACTGCAAAACCAGCAACTAGTCACCTCGAGCAAGCATTATTTGACCATTTCGGCTTTGATACCTTCAAGGGAAATCAAAAAGCCATCATTGAGGCCTTATTCGAGGGTAGAGACACCTTCGTCATCATGCCTACCGGAGGGGGCAAAAGCCTCTGTTACCAGCTTCCGGGCCTGATGATGGACGGTTGCGCCCTGGTGATCTCCCCCCTCATCGCGCTGATGAAAAATCAGGTAGACAGCATCCGCTCCTACGGAACGAACGATGCCGTAGCCCACTTCCTCAATTCGTCGCTCTCCAAGACGCAGATGCGCCAGGTGAAGGAAGACATCACGAGTGGAGAGACCAAGCTCCTGTTCGTCGCACCAGAAACGCTGACGAAAGAAGAGAATATCGAATTCTTCCGCGAATCAAACATCTCCTTCGTTGCCATCGACGAGGCGCACTGTATCTCGGAATGGGGGCACGACTTCCGCCCGGAGTACCGCCGCATCCGCGAAATGCTGGATGAGATCGGCCACCAGATTCCGATCATCGCCCTCACGGCTACGGCGACCCCCAAGGTGCAGTCCGACATCGTGAAGAACCTGCGGATGGGAGACGACCACGCGACCTTCGTCTCCAGCTTCAACCGGGATAACCTCTACTACGAAGTCCGCCCCAAAGGGAAGAAAGAGTACACCTTCAAGCAGATCATCCAGGTTGTGCAAACGATGCCCGGAGAAAGCGGCATCGTCTACGTACAAAGCCGAAAATCTGCCGAAGAAATAGCCGAAACCCTCCGGGTGAACGGCGTGAAAGCCGCACCCTACCACGCTGGCCTGGACCCCAAAACCCGCTCCCGCACCCAGGATGAATTCCTGATGGAAGATGTGGACGTGATCTGTGCCACCATCGCCTTCGGCATGGGCATCGATAAGCCGGATGTGCGCTTCGTGATCCACTACGACATCCCGAAATCAATCGAGAACTACTACCAGGAGACCGGCCGTGCTGGCCGTGACGGAATGGGCGGCAGCTGCGTTGCTTTCTACGCCTATAAAGACATCCTGAAGCTGGAGAAATTCCTGCGCGACAAGCCACTCATGGAACGCGAAATGGGCGCCCAGCTCATGCAGGAGGTGATGGCCTACTCGGAAACTACCGCCTGCCGCCGCCGCTTCCTCCTCCACTACTTCGGGGAAGAGTACGACGAGAAGAACTGCGATAAGATGTGCGACAACTGCCGCCATCCGAAGGAGCGCTTCGAAGCAAAAGATAAACTGGTTGAAGCTCTCAAAGCTGTGATTGAGTTAGACGAAAACTACCCGCTCAAGACCCTCATCGAATTTGTACTCGGCAAGGAGACCAAGCAGATGAAAGACTACCGCTTCATCGCCCGCGCCGGCTTCGGCGTAGGAAAAGGGGAGGATGAGGTGATGTGGAGCTCGGTCTTCCGGCAGGCATTGCTTAACAACTTTGTCCGCAAAGACATCGAAAGCTACGGTACCATCAAGATGACCGATGCCGGGCACGCTTTCCTGAAAAAGCCGAAGAGCTTCGAAATTCCGATTGACCACGACTTTGAAAAAGAGCTGGCTGCGGACATGAAAGGCGCCGCCGCCGATGCCCGCGCCGTCGTACTCGACAAAGCCCTGCTGCTGGCCCTGAAGGACCTGCGCAAGAAAGAATCTAAACGTCTGGACCTTCCTCCCTTCGTGATCTTCCAGGACCCCTCGCTCCACGAAATGGCAACCCGCTACCCGATCACACTGGCGGAGATGAAGAACATCAACGGTGTCTCCATCGGTAAGGCGAAGCGCTACGGTACGCCCTTCCTGATGCTGATTGAGAAGTATGTGGAGGAGAACGACGTCCACCGCCCGAACGACTTCGTGGTGAAGCAGGTGGCTAACAAATCCAAAAAGAAGGTCAACATCATCCAGGCGGTAGACCGCAAAATTCCGCTGGAAGACATCGCCTCCGGCAACCAACTGAGCATGGACGAACTGATGGAGGAAATGGTCTCCATCGTCCACTCCGGAACCAAGCTCAACATCGACTACTACATCGAAGACGAAGTAGACGAATACAGCCTGGACGAAACCGTAGAGTACTTCATGAGCGCCGATACGGATGACCCCGACATCGCCTTCCAAACCCTGAAGGAGGAGGACGTAACGATTGAGGAGATTAAGCTGGTGCGGATTAAGTTTCTTTCTGAGGTCGCTAATTAAGGCTCCTGCTCAGCTTAAATCCGCGATCCTTTTTTTGGGCGAGATCGCAGGTGCAATGTTAGGTAAGCGAGACCCTTCGGAGAATACCTCGGTCAGGCTATCTTTGCTCACATGACCTTACCATGCACCCGCGGCCTCGCCCTCCTTACTCCCATCCTCCTTTTTACCTTACTTGTCTCCTGCGATTCCGGTCCGCGTGACGTTCGGAACTTCTACTTCCCGGTCCGTGATCTGGCGGAGAAGGGCATGGTCTACATCTACAATAATACGGGCTCTTTACCGGGCGCGGAACAGGAATTTGCCTACTATCTCGGCGTAGATCAGGATACGGCGCTCTACCTGAGCATCACCCAGTACGACGGCAATTTCAGCCCCCGCCAGCAAACCCGGCAGGAGATTGAAAACGACGGTGCGTACGTGCGCGATCTGCTGCTGCTGCAATCCGACAGCTCTGGTATGGCCATCCCGACGTCTACCGAGTTACTCTACGACCGCGCTTTCCCCTTCTACCTGGAGGAGGGGGGCAACCTGAAGGCAAGCGGTTACCGCCTCCGCTTCGTCAGCCCTGCCAACGAGGCTACCACCACCTACGTTTCTCTGAACCGCAGTTTCCGGGGAGACACCACCATCAACGTACTGGGCAAAGATTATCCCGCCCTGGTGTTCGATCTTGCCGGAGAGGTGAGCGAACGGGATACGGAACTTGGAGACATCAGCCCCCAGTTCTCCGGCTACGAAATCTACGCCAAAGGGCTCGGGATGGTGCAGTACGAACGCACCCTGAGCGTGGGCGCTACCCTCGGCGGAAGACTGGTAGAACGGATCGGGATGGACGATTTCCTAAAGCGGCTGGAGGCGCGGCCGGAAGTTGACCACAGTGGACACGGGCACTAATGAGACAACGTAAAGTTGGTCAGAAGTAGCTAATTGCCCTCTCGATACTTAGCTTTTTGAGCATTTAGCTTAAAGCATTCAGGCCTTAGATGGAAGGCCTACCGAACGGTTATTCCCGAAACAACTTAACGTCCGCCCAGAAAGTACCAAAGGGAATGATGGAAGCCAGCAGCCCCAGGCTGATCTTCCCCCAACTCCAGTCGCGGCCAATGCCAACCGTAAGCACCATCAGGCAGTAGCCGATGAACAGCACACCGTGCACCATCCCGATGGCCTTATTCGGCCCGGGCGTATCGAAATAATACTTCAGCGGCATGGTGACGAAGAGGATGAGCAAAAAAGACACGCCTTCGATGAAGCCGAGTACACGGAGGCGACCGAGTTGATCTTTTAGTAGTTGTTGCATACTGCAAAGGTCTGACAATGCGGGCCAGTCAATGGTCAGCGGTAGGTAAGATTGCGAGGTGTGTATAACAATGGTCCGCTACGGTTTTGAGAAAGGAACTGATTTTGTTTCAA
>CAYWMW010000322.1:0-5119 GCA_964458975.1 uncultured Lewinella sp.
AAAAACTCACTCCTCCTCCAAAAAGTCATGAATCCTATCAAGGTGCAACTCCGTCGTCATCTCCCGCTCGAAGTACATCGGCGCGAAGCGCACGTTCCACTCGATCTCGCTGTGGATGTAGGAGTTGTTGGTGTGGATGGACTGCGCAAAGGTCTCGTCGTACCCATCGATGGTAATGAGTAATTCGGAGTGCCGCTGGCAGTATTCCTTTTCTGACCAGCCGGAGATGGGGCTGTCTTTGGTGATGGGGTGAACGACGGTCCAGTTCAGCGGAAAGAGTGGAACGTTGTCGCGTTCGAGTTCGAGCGGGGCGAAGCGCCGCCTGCCGCCTTCTAACCAGGTGAGGACTACCCGGGCGTTAAGGTTGATGAGCTTACTATCCCGCTTATTCGCGATGCGAAACTGAAGGCTCTTACCTCCGTCTGGCCCGTACGGCGCGATGATGGCGTTGTCAGAAAAGAGGATCAGCCGCTGCGGGCGCGCGAAGCGCGCGTAGAAAAGACCGGTAACGACGGCAACGGAAACCAGCCCGAACAACGCGATGAACGCCGCTAGGGCGTTGGCGGCAATGCCCATCGGGGCAATCCGTCCGTACCCAACGGTCGTAAAGGTTTGAACGCTGAAAAAGAACGTACTCAAAAACCGCTTCCAGAACGGCGCTGTCGGGTCGATACTGGTCAAAGATTCCGACCCGATGATTAGAAACCCGCAAGCAAACACCAAATTGATGGCTACGTAAGCGCCCAGCGTAAGGAAAAGAAACTTGCCCCAGCTCATCTCCACCAGGTGCTGATAGGGCGCAAAAATGGAATGCCCCCGCCGCACGACGTTGAACGACCCGTCGTTGTTGATCAATCGCGTACCCGGCTGGCGGGCTACTTTATCGCCGAGGCCAAAATCAGTAGACGCGCTGGCGTCGGGCGTACCGGTAATGCGTTCTCGTAAGTTGCGGAGGTTCATATGGCGGGAACGCAGGATGCAAGGCGGTGGTTGATGGCATCGGTTATCACTTCGTCCAGTAATCGAGGACTAAGACATCCTTCAGGTGGGGTTTGAGTACTTCCACAAAAGCAAGATGATCAGGGTGTGGAAGGTAAACCGCCCGGTCCGCCTCGCTCTTGAAGGTGACGAAGAAGATGTGGGTGTACCCCTTGTCCAGCCCCTCCGGGCTGTTATTGATGCCCCACTCGTAGTCGTGAATCTGCGAGATCTTAGCGGGTAGCCCGGCAAAGGCTTCTTCAACGGCTTTGACACCAGCCGGGTAGCTGTCTTCGTTGAAGGAAAACATCACTACGTGGCGGAGCAGAGAGTCGGGCGTATCAGCTTTCATGTTCACGGAAAGGTCGGTGGTGGTTTCTTTGGCGGTGGTTGCTGGCTTGGGCTCGGTGCAGGCCAGCAGGGCAAGGAATGGGAGGAGAAGTAGGTGTTTCATGTGGCTGAAGATAGAACTAAGATTGAGTATTTAAAATAGCAATTGCCAAATTTTAATAAAATTGGCAACTAAAATTGGCAGTTGGGCGTTAAATTGCCAAAATGCTTCACCATGGAAGTCAAAGTAAAGATTGATAAATTCGGGCGCATTCTCATTCCGAAGAAGATCCGGGAGGCTAAGGGCTATGCCTGCGGAACGGAACTTAGCTTGGTAATGGAACCGGAAACAGAGGCATTAGCCCTCGTGGCAAAGAAAAAGGTAGAGCCTTATGTAGTGATGGCAGAGTGGGGGCTTCCCTTAATCGTCTATCCTGATGGCCCGCCCAAACAAACGATGAATACTGTTGAAATGATTGCCGAAGATCGTGAAGAAAGAAGTATTGTTACTTCAAGCGGCTACTTAGCTTTTAACCCTAAAAGCATAGAAGAAGAATGATTAGCTACTTTGATACCTCCGTAATAATGGGACTCTTGGACCCTAAGCAGGAAATTCATGAAGAAGCAACGGTCTTGTATTTGGCTGCCAGTGAGAAAGGTGAAGTTGTCACCACTACATTGCACACTTACAGTGAGCTGTACAACAACCTAACCAAGAAAGGTGGTGGCCGACCAGGGCTAAAGCCGGAAATCGTAACGCGAATGCTCAACGAGAATCTTGATATGGCCTTCAAGATGGTAGAACTTAACCGTGAAGATTATAAAGCTGCTGTTGCCCGTTGTGGCGAGTTAGAAATTTCTGGCCCCGTCATCTACGATGCCCTCCACCTGCAAGCAGCCCTAAAAGCCGGAGCTAAAACCCTTTACACCGATAACCTCCGGGATTTTACCCGCTTGGTGACCAAAGACGACCCGATCAAAATCGTTGGCGTCAGATAGTTCGCTCGTCCGCCGAGGCGGGCGACAGCCCTGACTCGTCCGCCGAGCAAGGGCAAAACAAAAACGGCTGCGATCAGGGATGATCGCAGCCGTTTTTCTTAGATTTCTCGTCGCCGGAGGCGACATCGTTCCAGTTATTACTTCATCATCTTCACCGAACGGTCCACAAAAGCCTTCAGGTCCGCCCCGGAGAGCAGCTGCTGGCTCAGCAGCGCGAGTTGGTAGAGGTGGGTAGCGTTTTCGGTACGGGCCGCCTCGTCCTCATTGTTCAGGATTTGCTCCTTAACTACGGGGTTGTTGGCGTTCACGACTACGTTGTACATGTCGGGGAACATGGAAGTGTCCTGACCCTGCAGTTGCTGCATCTCTTTCATGCGGCGCATGAACTCGTTGCGGACAATCTGGACGGGCGCGTCCGTAGTGTCCAGCGGCTTGAGCTCAACGTTGCCTTTCTCGGCGACTACGGCGGAGAAGAGGTCTTTGACCGTAGTCTGCTCCTCTTCGCTCAGCAGCAGCTCTTTCTCTTCGTCTTTCTGGACGAGTTGGTCCGGCGTGGCGGAGTCTACGCGGACGAAGGTCATTCCCTCCTTCTGCTCCAGGCTCTGGATGAAGGGCGCATCGATGGCGTGCTCCAGTTTCAGGACATCGTAGCCCCGGTCGATGGCACCAGCTACGAGGGTGTGCTGGCGGTCTTCGTCGGCCGTGTAGATGCCGATGATCTTGTCGTGCTTATCGGTCTGGTTCTCCGCGATGCGCTCTTTGTATTCTTCGAGGGTGAACTTGCGCTTTTCCGTATTTTCGAGGAGGACAAACTTCTTGGCCCGGTCGTAGAACTTCTCTTCGGAGATCATGCCGTACTTCACGAATACGCCGAGGTCGGCCCATTTTGCTTCGTAGTCTTCGCGGTCGTCTTTGAAGAGGCTGTTGAGTTTCTCGGCCACCTTTTTGGTGATGTAGCCGGTGATCTTCTTCACGTTCGTATCCGCCTGGAGGTAGGAGCGGGAGACGTTCAGCGGGATGTCCGGGCTGTCGATCACCCCGTGCAGCAGGGTTAGGAACTCGGGGACGATCTCTTTCACGTCGTCGGTAACGTACACCTGGTTGCTGTAGAGCTGAATCTTATTGCGTTGCAGCTCCAGCCCACCGGAAACCTTCGGGAAGTAGAGGATACCCGTTAGGTTGAACGGGAAGTCGATGTTGAGGTGAATCCAGAACATTGGCGGCTGGCCCATGGGGTAGAGCTCGCGGTAGAAGGCTTTATAGTCGTCGTCCGTCAGGTCGGAAGGGTTTTTCTTCCAGAGGGGTTCAGGGTTGTTGATGATGTTGTCAACTTCCGTCTCCACCTTTACCGGCTCGGGCTTCTCTTCGCCTTCGATTACGGCTACGTCGGATTCTTCGTAGGTCGTTTCCGTCTTCGTACCAAAGCGGATCGGGATGGGCAGAAAGCGGGCGTACTTATTCAGGAGGCCTTCAATTTCGCCTTCTTCTAGGTACTGCACGCTGTCTTCGGAGACGTGGAGGATGATGTCGGTTCCCCGGAAGTCCCGGTCGCCTTCGCCAATTTCGTAGCTGGGATCGCCTTCGCAGATCCAGCGGACGGGCTCGGCGCCGTCTTTCCAGCTCAGGGTTTGCACTTCCACCTTGTCGGCCACCATGAAGGCGGAGTAGAAGCCGAGGCCGAAGTGACCGATGATGCTGGCGTCTTCCTGGTACTTATCGACGAAGTCCTGGGCGGAAGAAAGGGCTACCTGGTTGAGGTATTTTTCTACTTCCTCCTTTGTCATCCCGATGCCTCGGTCGCGGATGGTGAGGGTTTTGGCGTCCTTATCGATCATGATGTCGATGGTGTTCTCGCCGATGTCGCCCTTGAACTCGCCCTTGCGGTTCAGGGTCTGGAGCTTGCTCGATGCGTCAACTGCGTTGGAGACGAGCTCGCGGAGGAATATTTCCTGGTCAGAGTACAGGAATTTCTTGATTATGGGGAAAATGTTTTCGGTCTGGACCGAGATGTTTCCTTTTTGCATAGTTGAGTTTTTTACGGTGGAGGAGTTCTACTCCGGCCCCATTAAGGGCAAAGGTTGTTCCAGTCATTTTTTCCTGACTTTTTGGCTGGAGCAAAATGCCTCCGGCATTGAGGATGTCAAATCACACGTAGGGTACAGAGGGCACAGAGAACACACAGAACACAGAGGACACAGAACGTCCATTTAAGTGCCCTGAATAGGGTACGTCTTCTAGCGATGGGTTGATCGAGGCCGCAGGCCGAGATCAGCCCATCGCGTTTGACGGTCTCACAGAGCACATAATTTTCAGTCAATCATTTTCCTAAGGTCCACATCATTCTGTTCCGGCACAAAGCAGCAGCCGATCCGCGAAGCTTCCCGCTCAGCGAGGTAAATCTGTTCCGTTTGGCCGGGAGTGGGGACGAGGATGAGTTTGCGGCCTTCGGTGACGGCGTAAACATCCATCAGGGTGCTGTAGCCGGAGCGGCAGACGATGTGTTGGGCAGCGGGTAATAACCGGGACAACAGCGTAGCATCCGCAAAATTATGGACACTGAGGTTGGCTGGTTGGCTGGCCAGGGGCGCGGCTGATCCGGGCAGCCCGCGCACCAGAACGTGCTGGCCCGGCAGCTCCCGGAGCTGTTTAACGACAATGTTTTCTAACTGCGTACGCATCGGTTCCGGCCCGGACAGCAGCGCCAGCACCACCAGACCCGGAGGGTCGCCTAGCCTAGCGAGGGGTGGAGGCTGATCCGCAGGATCGCCGTTAACCCCTCGCAATTTACGATCCGCAGGATCGCCCCATCTCC
>CAYWMW010000323.1:0-5086 GCA_964458975.1 uncultured Lewinella sp.
TTGAAGCAAAATCAGTTCCTTCCTCAAAACCGTAGCGGACCATTGTTATACACACCTTTCCTGTAATCTGTTATGTTGATGAAATCATTTTCCCTAACTTACCGCCATTCACTGCTATTTCGGTGGCTTTCCCGTCTTTACACCCAGTTTTAATGTCAAAAGCCTTCTTCGAACAACCCATTCTTAACTCTCCCTACACGGAACCTAACGAACATTGGGAATTCACCCCTGAAGGCCAGCCTACCGGAAACCCCATCGGAAAGCGACGCAAGGCGGAGTTCTTTACCCCAATACCCAAAAGCAGGAAACGCAGCAAGAAAAATGCTGCGCAGGCTACCATCGAATTTCAGGACGACCTCGGTCTCAGCACCGACAAACAAGCCTACCAGACCAACGACACCATCATGGCCATCCGCAAGCTGGTGGGCGAATGGCGCTTGCTGCCGGAAGGCCGTTGGAACGTAACCCCAACCACCCAGCGCCTGCTCAAATGGTGGCGCAAAGACGACTGGCCCGGCCGCCGCCCCTTCTTCTGCCAGGTAGAAGCCGTCGAGGTCATGATCTGGCTCACCGAAGTAGCCCCTGGCACCGCAACCGGAAAACGCCTCCTCGAAGAACTGGAAGGCCGCAGCCGGGCAGCCAATCCCGACCTTTTCCGCCTCTGCCTTAAACTCGCCACCGGTGCCGGTAAAACCACCGTTATGGCCATGCTCATCGCCTGGCATACGCTCAACTCCGTCCGCTCGCCAACCAGCAAACGCTTTACCCGAGGCTTCCTGCTCGTCGCTCCCGGCATCACGATCCGCGATCGCCTACGGGTACTGATGCCCAACGACCCGGACAACTACTACCGTTCCTTCCAGATGATCCCCCATGATTTGATGGAAGACATGCAAAAGGCCCGCATCGTTATCACCAACTACCACGCCTTTAAACTCCGAGAACGCCTCGGCCTTGCCAAAGGCACCCGGGAATTCCTGCGGGGTAGAGGAGACGACATCGACACCCTGGAAACCGAAGGCCAGATGATCCAACGGGTCATGCCCGACCTGATGGGCCTCAAAAACATCCTCGTCATCAACGACGAGGCCCACCACTGCTACCGCGAAAAACCAGCCGACGAAGCCGACGAGGAAGCCACCACCGTCGACGACCTCAAAGGAGACGAAAAGAAAGAAGCCAAAGAGGAATCCGAAGCCGCCCGGATGTGGATCACCGGCCTGGAAACCGTACAGCGCAAGCTCGGGATATCACGCGTCGTCGACCTTTCCGCTACGCCCTTCTTCCTGCGTGGCAGCGGCTACATCGAAGGAACCATCTTCGGCTGGACCTGCTCCGATTTCTCCCTCATGGACGCCATCGAGTGTGGTATCGTAAAACTTCCCCGTGTCCCGGTCGCGGACAATATCCCCGGCCAGGAAGTGCCCGTTTTCCGCGACCTCTGGGAGAACATTCGCAAGGACATGCCCAAGAAGTCGCGCGGCACCTCGGAGTTAGACCCGCTCAGCCTGCCTACTAAATTACAGACGGCACTTACTGCGCTCTACGGTCATTATGAAGAAACCCACCGTTTATGGAAACAGGCCGGTATCAGTGTTCCTCCCTGCTTTATCATCGTCTGCAACAATACCGCTACTTCCAAACTGATCTACGATTACATCTCCGGCTTCCGCCGCGAAGGCAACGGCGATTTCGTGGAAGGCCGCTTCGACCTCTTTTGGAATTACGATAAATACGGTGAGCCCTACAGCAAACCCAATACGCTGCTGATTGACAGCAAGCAACTCGAATCCGGCGAAGCGCTGGACGCAAAGTTCCTTGACGCCGCCAGCGACGAAATCGAACGCTTCAAGTACGAGATCCGCCAGCGTAATTCCGGAAGTAAGACCGCCCCCGATGCCGACAACCTCAACGAAGCAGACATTCTCCGCGAGGTAATGAATACGGTAGGGGAGAAGGATAAACTCGGCGAGTCCATCCGTTGTGTCGTTTCTGTTTCGATGCTTACCGAAGGGTGGGACACCAACACCGTAACCCACATCCTCGGCGTCCGCGCCTTCGGCACCCAGCTCCTCTGCGAGCAGGTAGTGGGCCGTGCCCTACGCCGCCGCAATTACCAGCTCAACGAAGCTGGCAAGTTCGACGTCGAGTACGCCGACATCCTCGGCATTCCCTTCAACTTCGCCAGCGAAGCGGTGCAGGTAACGCCTAAGCCACCGGTTGAACGACTCAACGTAAAGGCGGTGCGCCCGGACCGCGACAAGCTGGAGATCATCTTCCCCCGCGTACAGGGCTACCGAACGGAATCACTGCCGAACCGGCTTACCGCCGACTTCCAGGACGATCACGCGATGCGCCTCACCCCGGACGACATCGGGGCAACGATGACGCTGCTGTCCGGCATCGTGGGTGAAGAACAAAACCTTACCCTGGAGCATACCAAAGACATGCGCCAGTCTACCATCATCATGCACCTCACCACCCGCCTGATGATGACCCGCTTCCGGGATGCCAACGGGGAGCCCCAAATGCACCTCTTCGGTACGCTCAAGCCAATCGTGAAACGTTGGTTGGATACCCACCTGGAGTGCGTCGGTGGCACCTACCCAGCGCAGTTGATGTACCAGGAGCTGGCCGACAAAGCCTGCAACCGCATTAACGATGCCATCAACCAGTCTGCCGGCGGCAACAGCTACATCAGGGCTATCCTTGATCCCTACAACCCGCGCGGTACTTCCCACTTCGTCAATTTCCACACCACGAAGGATGCCTGGGGAACCCGGGCCGACAAAAGCCCGGTCAACTACGCCGTGCTGGACAGCGGCTGGGAGGGGGAGTTCTGCCGCATCGTCGAAAGCCATCCCCGCGTACTGCGCTACGTAAAGAACCAGGGCCTTGGCCTGGAGGTGCCCTACCTCAGTGGCGGGCAGCAGAAGACTTACATCCCTGATTTCATCGTCCTCATCGATGATGGCCACGGGCCGGAAGATCCGCTGCAACTCATCGTGGAGGTCAAAGGCTACCGCCGCGAAGACGTAAAGGATAAGTCCAACACCATGAAAACCTACTGGGTGCCGGGCGTCAATAAACTCAAAGCTTATGGCCGTTGGGCCTTCGCCGAATTTCGGGATGTCTACCTCATGGAGGCCGACTTCGATGATAAGATTACGGCGGAGATGGAGCGGATTATGGCAGAGAATGTGGGCGCGGACGCAGGTGCAGGGGAGGTTGAAAAAGCAAAGCGATAACTATGGAGCCTACTACAAGTATGGCGGAATTACTGCTGGAAATGGACAAGTTCGTTGTGAAGAAAGCAGCGATATCGTTTCCCGCCGCCGGAGATAAAGCAGACGTTAAGCTTGAAAACGAAGACGGTAAAGTTAATTTTATCGTTAGTATTATCAGGTCGCGTAAAAACGTAGAGCAGTCAACCTTCAACCTCCGCTACCAAAAGGTGTATTCCATTCGTAGGTTAGATCTACAGGGAAACCATACCAACCCCCAGGAACCGGCTCCCGCAGCATTCCTGGAACCTTACCGAGGATACCGCTTTAGAAGAGAGGACCATGTGCATGTCTATCAGGTAGGATGGCGAGACCAATGGGCAATTCCGCTTTCAGATTTTGCAGCACTTAAAATTGACGACGAGGATGATATGCCTACCAAACTAAAGAAGTTTCTTGAATTCTGCAACGTTAAAGGCGCTACCTTCACTACGCTACAAATGGATATATGATGACGGAAATTATTGATAACTACGCAAAATGGCTCCGGGAAGAAACTGAAGTCTTTCCCGCAGGAACCGATTGGCAGGAAATCGTAACGCCGTTTCTTAGCTTCAATAACGACAATTTAGAAGTCTATTACCGAACCGAAGCCAACGGAAACATCACCTTTGCGGACGACAAGAAAATGCTGCGTGAACTGGAAATGGCCGGTGTCAACATTGCTTCCAAAAGCCGCAAAAAAGAGATTAATAGTATCCTGCGTTCCCGGGGCATAAAGCTGGTCGATGAAGAACTCATCACTACCGTCCCCGCCGCCAATGCCAATATGGCACTGCATCAGTTCATTCAGGCATCCCTGGAATTATTACACCTGCAGGTACTCAGCAAGGAAAAGATCAAGAACTATTTCTTAGAAGATTTTAAGGACTTCCTGGCCCTAAGCGAGGTCGACTATTTTAGTAACATGGTTATTTACGGACAAAGTGGTCTGCCGCATACCTTCAATTTCGCGCTGCCACGCACCAAAAACCGTTCGGAAACGGTCATTCAGACGGTGGCAACGCCGCGTAAGGATCTGATCGAAAATACCATCTTCACCCTCACCGATGCGATCGCCAGTCGGGACGACCTGAAAGGCATCGTAGTACTCAATGACGAAAAGGAGATCAAACCCGGCTGGGAGCAAGCTTTGATCAATTATGACATCCCCTACTTTCGCTACAGCCAGCGTAGCGAACTGATCAAAAGCATCGCAGCCTAGTATCTGCCGTCTCCAACGTCTCCCCTCTCCCGAGGAGAGGGGCCGGGGGAGAGGGCAACAACACCCGCCCTTCATAAAGCACACCCCAACCCATGGCCAGAAAGAAAAAATCCAAATCTCCCAAGGAGATCACCACCCACACCCACGAGGACGCCACCCGCAAAAACATCCCCTCCGCGGAAATGCAGCCCATCGTGGACGACGATACCCGCCGCCCCATCAAGGTAGCCTACGAGCGCCGCAACCGCGACCTCGACCCCCAGCTCATCTGGCGCGGCAAATACCCCAAGAACCCCGACACCGGGCTGGACGACATGGACCTGGAGGAAGACCTCACCGTCAACGCACCACCGCTCTACATCCAGGAGCGGGTAAACCCCAAAGTCCTCATCGATGACCTCGTGGCCCGCACCAAAGCCAGCAAGGCCAGCGACGAGGAACCCGAACAACTCGACCTCTTCGGCGACTTCGACGGCGTGCCCGATGGCGACGCCAAAACGGAGTTCTACCAGCACGACGCCAACTGGTCCAACCGCATGATCCTGGGGGATTCGCTTCAGGTGATGGCCAGCCTCGCGGAAAAGGAAGGAATGCGGGG
>CAYWMW010000324.1:0-3557 GCA_964458975.1 uncultured Lewinella sp.
AGAGGGGTTGGGGAGAGGTGGCTACGGGAGGTCATCGTCAGGTTTAACAGCCTAGAACTAGGAACTAGTCACGCCTAGTTTCTAGTTCCCTAGTTCCTAGTTCCTAACTTCTAGTTCCTAACTTTCTAGTTCCCTGGCGGACGTTTTTACCCCTTAATACACAACCACTTACCTCTTTTTTGTATTTTAGCCTTATAGAATAGGTACAAACACATGAGACATTTACTATCCCTCTTGTTCATCTTCAGTCTGACGCTTTCCTTGCAGGCAGAATCCCTTCGTGGTTTTTTGCTTACTAAAGACAATTACCAACTCACCGGCTACTTCAACGTACTGAGTTATAGCCCGACGGGTAACCTGATCACCTTCACCAATGATTTTGGCGATGTGTACTCCATCCACCCGATGCTGGTCAAGGGTTTTGGCTTTAGTAAAGATGGGACGAGCTTTCGTTTCGTCAGCCGTTTTCACGAAGGGCAGTGGTTTTTCCTGCATGAAACCGTTGCTGGCCGCTCATTGTCCCTTTACCGCTTACCGGACAACTCCAATAATTGGGTAGACGACAGTATGTTGCGCCTCTTCGCCAATCCGCCGCCAACCTACTATTTCCTCTACGGGAATCGTGAGATATTACCCGTTTCCCGCATTGGATTCAAGCGGACACTGAAGGATTTCTTCGAGCAGCGCAGCCCTGCGCTGGCCTCCAAAATTGGAAAGAAAGGCTTTCGCTACAAAAACCTCCCGGAAATTGTGGCGCAGTTCAACGAATTACGGGGCCGGGCACGACGGCGCTTGTAGCATACAGCGTTCAGCATTTAGGTTTTAGCCACGTCACGTCACAAATACTCGCCGAGCCTAAAATCTAAACGCTATTAGCTAAATGCTCGATTACCCTCTTCCTCCGGGTCGTCCTACGCGCTGGCGGTTGCGCATTTGCGTTTTCCGGCGCTCGATGATGGCGTTGTATTTTTCTCGTTGCGCCTCATTGAGCATATCGAAGATTTCGCGTTCCTGGGCGGCGCGGAGTTTGCCGCCTTCGGCCATCATTTCCTGGCGGCTTCCGCCGGATTTGCGGCGCAGATCGCTCAGCTCTTTACCGTAGCGGGCGTTGATTTCGCGGTAGGTTTTGGCGGCGGCTTCGGAGAGTTCGAGTTCTTCTATTACGGCCTCCATGCGAGCGGCTTGGTTGGCAGCACGGTCGCCACGATTGGCGGGCCGTTGGCGCTCTTCGGTGGCTGGTTTGGATTCCGTGGAGGCCTTCTGGGCCGTTCCGCAGCTGGTGCTGAATAACGCACTGGCGAATAAAGCGGAGAAAAGTAATCGTTGCATAATCAAGGGATGTTTAGCGGGCCGCTTGGTGCGGAGGCGCGGTATTGAGACGCTCAATCTTAACTGAAGTCAACTCCAGAACGAAAAAATCACCATTCGTAGCTTATCCGAACCTCAATGTTTCGGCCCATAGCGTCCGTGAAGTAGCGTTGCCGGTCGAGGTAATCCCGGTAGCGGGTGTTGAAAATATTTTGGGCGGCGGCGCGCAGGTGCAAAATTCGGTTGGAGGGCAGGGCGAGTTCCCGGCTAACGCTCAGATCAAACAGCGCGTACCCCGGTGGTGGCGCGAGGAAGTCCTGGTTCTCCTCCAGCCGGGTTTGCTCCGCAATAAATAAAGCATCCGCCCCCAGCCTCCAGCCCTCCGCAGGCTTGTGGTTCAGGCTAAGGCGCAGGTTATCCGACGGCATGAAGACCAGTGGCGCATCCTCCGTCCGGTTTTGCCCACGGACCAACGCCAGCCGACCGTCCAGCTCCCACTTCGGATGTGGAACATAGAAAGCCCGCAGGTTAGCCCCGTAAAGCAACGCATCGCCCGACCGGTAGAGAAAGACCGGGAAAGCACCCCGGATGGTGAGCCGGAACGAGTCCTGCGGCTCCAGAAAGATGTAATCTCTGATCGGTTGCGCAAAAAAGCTGGCGTTGAGCGTCAGGCGATCTCCGGCAAAGAGCACGCCCGCCGTCAGCTTGAGGGATTGCTCGGGCTTCAAAAACTGGTCGCCCTCCTCAATACCGCTCACGCCCTGGTGCAGGCCGTTGCTGTAGAGTTCGTTGATCTGCGGAGCCCGCTGGCGCAGGGTGAGGCCCGCCCGCAGGCTCGTCCGTTGATCAAGCTTGCGCCGCAGCTCGAAGCTCGCGCCGAGGGTAGAAAAAACATGCTCAAACCGCTCAATCCGGCGCGGTAAGTCTCGGCTAATGGTAATCGCTTCGTAGAACTGCCGATCAAAGCGCAGCCCGGCGTGGTACTGCAAGTCTTCTCCCTCCTGGTGGTAGGCCACGTAGCCGGAGGCGCGGTTGGCGTTGTAGTCGGGGATGAGCGGCAGTACGCCCGTTCCCGGCTGGTTATCGTTGAAGGTAAACTCGTACTGGAGGTTGGCGTCCAGGTGGCGATCCGGGCCGAGCTCGTGGTGCCAGGCTCCTTCGAAGAGGTGGTTGAACTGCTTAAGGCTCAGGGCGGGCCGGTCATTCAGTTCTCCGCGCCGTACGTCGAACTCTTTGCGGTCGTTCAGCTGCCCTCCGTACCGGAAGGTGAAGCGGTGGTCTTCGTTCGGGCGGAACTCCGTCTCCACCTTGGCGAGGTGGTGACTAACAACTTGCTTCGGTGAATTCAGCCGATAAGTAAAGGTATCCGCCGTAAAAAATGGCTCCTCCCGGTTGATGGCGAACTGAAAGTCCGTCAGATTACCAACGTGTGCACCGCGCAGCACCCCGATGGCCGCGTTGAAGTTGCTGTAGTAGGCCCGCGTGGTCCACTTTGGGTTATGGAAATAGGCGAGTTGAAGGGCGGCGTTGCCTTCCCTGCGGCCAGTGTTGGCGAGGTAATAACCCGGAGCGCGTTGATCGCCAGAAAATTTCCCACTTGCACTGAAGCGGTAAGCCAGCCGACCGCCTTTGCTGAAGCGGGTGTTGAGGTTATGCCCTCGGCCATTTGTCTGAAATCCGTAAGCGACCTTGCCCGCCGCCGCCTCGTCTTCCCGCAGCGGGGCGGGCTCGATGAGCACGGTGGCCGCCACCGTTGGCCCGGCGTACTTCAGCGCCTCAACGCCCTCCACTACGCGGACGTAGGCCGCGACCCACGGGTCGATCTCCGGCGCATGGTCATTGCCCCACTGCTGCCCGCTCTGCGCAATGCCGTTGTTCTGGAGGCTGAGCCGGTTACCGAACACCCCGTCGTACACCGGTTTCGCCGCCGAGGTTCCCGTCCGGAGGCTGGAAACTCCGGTGATGCGCTCAAGCGCGTCGGAGAGTTGCTGGGTCGCCCGCTCATCCAGCTCCTGTGAATACCCCGCGTTGGCCGCTGCGGAAACGGTGACCGTTTCGGTGTAGTTGTCGTGGTGGTGGAGGTAGACGGTGATTTGGGTATCGCGCTGCAAATCCAGCGTCAGGGATTCGCCGTCGCAACCGATATGGGTGAAGGTGAAGGTTTGCTTCCCTGCGCAAAGACCGGTGAAGGTGAAGTTGCCCGCGCTGTCTGCCTGGATGCCGCGCTCGGCGGTTTGGCCGTAGATGGT
>CAYWMW010000324.1:3657-5070 GCA_964458975.1 uncultured Lewinella sp.
TTAGCCGTTTGCGTAACCCCTCGACACTAGTTAGCCGTTCGCGCAACCCCTCAAAACCATACAGCCGTTTACCCAACCCCCCAAAACTGGACAACTGATCCACGCCTTCAAAACCAGACAACCCATCGTTCACGTCCATGCAACCCGCCCCCAGGCCCATCCCCAGCCCGTTACCCTTCACGGCACCTGCGTCCGCGCCCCCATAAACATCGGAGGTCGGCTTTGCCAGTAGTACGTGGCAAAACAGCGTAAAAAGCAGTACGAGACGAAGCGGCATGGGTTACTGTATCGTCACGTCAAAAGTAACTTCGACGTCGGTTTCGCCACCTGCAACATCAAGGCTCGTAATACCGATCAGTGCTGACTTTACGGGTTCATGGCGAAGCGTCAGGGTTAGGCTGCCAGTTCCGGCGGCAGTGACGTTAGCAGTGGTTAGCAGCCCGAGTGGGTCACCGTTAGCATCCGTATCGTTGTACGCAAACAGGATATCAGCGGTGTTAGCGATGAAAACCTGGTGATCAGCACCTTCCGCTACAATTTCAGCATCGATAGTACCCGTTTCGTTACCAAAGGAAACCTGGCTACTGTACACAGCTCCAGCCTGGAGTACACCAGTGTAGCTAAAGTTAGGAGCACTGCCTCCGTCTCCATCGGGGTCACTAAAACCGTAGACTACTGTTTCCGTTGCTCCGGCAAAAGGCGTAAAGGTAAGGGTGACAGAAGTGATCACTTCCTCCTCGTTTTCAATCAGCGGGTCTTCGTCTTCGCCACACCCTGCGGCAAAGATCATCAGGACAAAGGCAAGCAGGAGGTAATTGAGTCTGTTGGTCATTTAAAGTTGTTTTAATTTTCTATTTCAGCCTAAAGACTGAAGCACGACTGCAAAACAACGGAGAATTTCTTATTATTGCAACGTCGTCGCAATAAAAGATCATGAAACGCAGAAATACGCCCTCTAAAACCGCTGTTTTGTCCGTGCTTGAACAGGCCGGTACGGCGCTTAGTCACGACAAAATCCTGGCTTCCATCAGTGACAGTATCGACCGGGCGACGGTCTACCGCATCCTCAATCGCTTTTGCGCCGACGGCATCACCCACCGCATCGTTGCGGACGACGGGAAGCAGTACTTCGCCCTCTGCGAAGGCTGTAGCCACGAGGAACACGCGCACAACCACTTCCACTTTCGCTGCCTTGGTTGTGACTCCGTAGAATGCCTCCGCTCGGAGGTAACCGTTGGCCTGCCGACGGGCTACCGGGCGAAGAACTTTAATGGGGTTATTTCGGGGTACTGTTGTAGCTGTGAAGAGACTTCTGGGGCAGCTTAGGGGTTGCGGAACAATAAGTTATCCGTTTAAAAAATGGCACTCGCGGCCCCTGATGGAGTTCGAGCCGTCACAACCGTAGCTATGGCT
>CAYWMW010000325.1:0-5027 GCA_964458975.1 uncultured Lewinella sp.
AGGATGCCTCCGTTGAGGAGATTATCTTCGTTTTGTGCATTTGGTTATACACACCGCGTAGTCCGGGGATTATACGGCCTAGCGAAAATTCGCTAACTTGCGCCAAAGCGAAAAATCATGCAAACTTACCCCTCCCTGAAAGTAACCCTCGAAGACGGCCTCGCCACGGTAGAGCTGGCCAACGGCAAAGTGAACGCCATAGACACCCAACTAAGCGAAGACCTCCTGGCGGCCTTCACCGAACTGGAGGCCGACGAATCCGTCACCGGAGTAGTCCTCACCGGCCGCCCGGGCTGCTTTTGTGCGGGGTTAGACATCAAGCACATGGCGGGCTTTACGGACGAGACGCTGCGCAAGTTCTGGCACGCCAACCTTGGGGCGTTGCGGGCCATGGTTCGCCTCTCCAAACCCTTCGTTTGTGCGGTAACTGGTTTTGCCCCCGCTGGCGGCACCATCCTGACCCTCACGGCAGATTACCGCATCATGGCCACCGGTGCGAAGCATACCGTGGGGATGAATGAGTTCAATATGTCCTTACAAATCCCGCAGATGTTCGGCGATATTTACGCCGCTTACCTCGGCGAGCACCGCGCCTGGGTAGCCGTGCAGCAAGCCACCATGTACACAGCCGCAGAAGCCCAAGAGGTAGGCTTGGTGGATGAAGTTTTGCCCGAGGGCGAAGTCCTGGCCCGCGCCCAGAAGTACTGCCGCAAGTTGATGCAGGTCTACGCCCCCGTCTACGCCAATACCAAGCGTTACCAGCGGAAAAACCTACTGGCCTGCGTTGCCGGAGACATCCCCACCCAGGTAGACGAGATTTCGGAAAACCTCAACGACCCTCGGTTTAAGATGATGCTGGAGATGTTTATGGCGAGTCTTAAGAAGTAGTCTGGAGTCGGGAGTCATGGAGTCTGTAGTCGGGAGTCTGGAGTCGCTGCCGCAAGTACTACTCATTTCGCTTCGCTCATTCGCCTTAGGTGAGCAAGCGTAGCGCCGCGAATGGCAACAGCGGCAGCGACTCCCGACTCCATGACTCCCGACTCCATGACTCCCGACTCCATGACTCCCGACTCCTAAAAGACCGGCGTAAGCGCATACCCCTCCTTCCGCAGCAAGGCGATCACGCCATTGTCCCCGCCGAGATGAGCAGCTCCGACGGCAAAAAGTTTGGGTGCATCTCCCTTGATCTTGGCTTCGATTAGCGGGATCCAGCTCTCGTTGCGGCGGGTGAGCAGCAGCTCTTCGAAGCGGGAAATACCTTGCCCTTCTTCGCTGACGGAGCTCGCCATTTCGGATACGGCTTTGCGTTTGTACATATCTACGATGCGGTCCATCTCGCTTGCGCCTTCGCTGGTTTCTCCGGCTTTATCGGCGCGGACGGCTTCGTAGAGCATTTCGGCCTGGCCACGGTAGGGGATGGAGTCGAAGAGGCTGAGTTGGAAGTCCATGGTTTCGAGGCCGCTGATGTTTTTGTCGGCGGCTTTGGCGAGTTGGGTCATTTCCAGTTCGTAGCTTTTGGTGCCGGCGCTGGTGCCTCCGCCCTGTTGCATGGCCTGAATATCCTGGCCTACCATTGCGGAGAGGAACAGTGGTTTCATTTTCTTGAAGAAGAAAAAGGGCAGGCCGGTGTCGGTGAAGTAGGCTTCCACTTCGTCGTACTGTTCTTTGGGCAAGAGGTCTTCCAGACTGGTATCTCCGCGCATATTAATCTTGTTCATCAGGCCCATGATGGCCATGGGGTCTTGCATTTGGCGGGGGTCGATCTCGAAGACGACCTCGTCGGAGTCGTTGAGCGCAGCAACCATCCCTTTGGGCAAAAAGTAGTCTTCTTCGGGGATGATGTGAATGGTGCCGAAGAGGTAGCTTTCTTGGGCTACACCGGGGCCGGAGATGCGCCAGAGCAGGGCGGTGTCCGTCTCGGTAGGCGCGTAGGAGGGCTCGGCAGCAGGTGCGGGGGAGGTTTTCGAGGGCTCCGTTTTCACCATTACGGCTCCGGTCTTCGGGCTGCAAGCGGAGATTAATACGGTGAGGATGAAGGCCAGCAGGCCAAGATAGTTACGCATGGATATGTTTTAATTCGTTCGCTCGTGCGAAACGTTTTTCTCTCTCGCAAACACATTATAGCGAAGCAAGTTTTAGAGTTGGGAGTCTGGGGGTCTGGGAGTTTGGAGTCGGGAGTCGGGAGTCGCTGCCGCACGTACCGTTCGCAGTGCTTCGCTTACTCACCTTGGGCGAACAAGCGTAGCGCAGTGAGTGGTGCTTGCGGCAGCGACTCCCGACTTCCGACTCCCGACTCCAAACTCCCCGACTCCAGACTCCAAACTCGACGTACCTTTGCCCCAATGAAAGATATTTTTGATCTACTTGGCCGCATATTGTTGAGCTTTATCTTCTTCTTTGAAGCCTACGATTACTTCGCTTACGAAGGGCTGAACAAAAAGGCGATGATGATTTATGGCCTGACCTGGAACCAGGATTTCTTCCTCTACGGTGCCATCTTTTTTCTTTTCCTGGGCGCGCTATCCATCCTGCTCGGCTACCGGATGCGGGGCGGTGCGATTTTGCTGATGATCTACTGGATTCCGCTCACCTTCATCGTGCATGATTTCTGGATGGAAACTTCCGGGACCGACGAATACCGCTTGCAGAGTATCCTTTTCATGAAAAACATTGCCATCACTGGTGGCTTGCTGATTACGGCTACCCATACTTCGGGGCGGTACCGGATGAAGCGTTTGTTTGCGACCACTAACGTTTAGAACCATGATAATCCTGAAAATAGGCGGTAACATCCTCAATAAGCCGGACGCACTGGCGGACGCACTAGACTATTTCGCAGGCCTTGAAGGCCCGGCCATCCTCGTCCACGGCGGCGGGCGGAAAGCCAGCGAGATAATCACCGAAATGGGCCGCGAGCCGAAGATGATCGATGGCCGCCGCATCACCGACGCGCCTACGCTGGAAATCGTGACGATGGTCTACGCTGGCCTCATCAATAAGCAAGTTGTGGCAGACCTGCAGGCCCGGGGCCGCAACGCCATCGGCCTGAGCGGAGCCGACGGCAACGCCATCCTCGCCGAAAAACGACCGGTTAAAACAATTGATTACGGCTTCGCGGGCGACGTACTCGGGGCGGATGGCGAAATGCTCTGCCGACTGCTCGCTACCGGGCTAACGCCAGTACTCTGCCCCATCACTCACAACGGTAAGGGCCAGTTGTTGAACACCAACGCCGATACCATTGCTAACGAAACGGCCATCGCCGTAGCGAAGGCCCGACCACAAGAAAAAGTCTCGCTGCGCTACTGCTTTGAGTTCCCCGGCGTGATGAAAGACATCAAAGACCCAAACTCCTGGATACCGGAACTAACACCAAAAACCTACGCCGCATACAAAGCCGACGGCACCATCGTTGGCGGTATGATCCCCAAGTTGGACAATGCTTTCGCCGCCGTCGCCGCGGGCGTAGGGGAGGTGGTGATTGGAGGCCTGGCTGCGCTTAAGGTAGGTGAAGGCACACGTTGTAGCTGAAAAATTACTAATTTTCCAACGGGGGAAGGATTTATACTACAGCCGAATGATTACTCAAATTGAGACTTACCGCAAGCGCACTTTTACGGCACCCATCAGAAGTGGTCATGAGATATCCCATGATGTATACACCCTCGGCGACGGAGAAAAAATCGTTGTCCTTATTCAGGAGCTACCGGGCATTGGGCAAGAGACACTGGCGTTGGCGGACCGGTTCGTTGCCCGTGGGTACCGGGTCATTATGCCTCATTTATTTGGGCCGATTGGTAAAGTTAGCGTCGTCGGAAACCTGCTGCGCGTTTTTTGTATGACGCGGGAGTTCAAAGTCTTCCGCAAGGGAGATTCGAGCCCGATCGTTGACTGGTTGGCCGCGCTTTGCCGTTCGCTGAAAGAACAGTATGGAGTACCAGGAGTAGCGGTGATCGGGATGTGCCTGACCGGGAATTTTGCGATTTCGCTGATGGCCGATGAAGCCGTACTGGCCGCTTACGCCAGCCAGCCGTCTTTACCGATCGGTAAGCAGGAAGAACTGCACCTTTCGCCGGGGCAGGTTACCAAAGTCAAGACAAGGTTAGCAGAACTTGGGCCTATGCATTGCAGTCGCTTTGCGGAAGATAAGCTATGCTCCGCAGCAAAATTCGATAAGCTTGAGAAAACCTTCAACGGGGACGGAAATCAGCGAATAGTTTTTCATACGGTGCCGGGGAAGGGGCATTCAGTGGTTACGCTGGACTTTGTTGATGAGCAGCATCACCCTACCCATAAATTACTCAATACTGTGATTCATTATTTTGACGGTCAACTCACTGCGGAGTAGGACGAAAGTATACACGACATGGTGTTTGGTGGGGCAGTTTCCCGGTCTGGCTTCCCGTCCGCAAACGACACAAATTTCATTACTCTGGTAGGAAACTAAACCTTCCGGCCTACTTCGTCGTATCTATGCACTCCTACGGATATGAAAGAACGTAACCTCGGCACCCTCACCGGTCCCGTATTAATTTTTGGCGGAGCTTACTCCAACTTTGATGCTCTGCAGTCGCTGCGGGCTGAAGCTGACCGTCTGGGTATTCCGGCCAGCAACGTGATTTGCTGCGGGGATACGCCCGGCTACTGCGCTGAACCGGAGGAATGCCTTGATTTGCTCGAAGACTGGGGCTGCCCGGCCATTGCTGGCAACGTGGAAACCAACCTGGTGA
Source organism: uncultured Lewinella sp. (assembly GCA_964458975.1). Lineage (GTDB taxonomy): Bacteria > Bacteroidota > Bacteroidia > Chitinophagales > Saprospiraceae > Neolewinella. Next base: position 4,731 of record CAYWMW010000325.1, read on the forward strand.
ACGGAACGGACGACTGCGGCTGCGGCTTCGGAGACGGCTCCCGCTGCGATATGTTCGCCAAGCTTTGGTACACCTACGCGGCGAAGACCGTCTCGGAGCGCAACCTGGCCTTCATGGCAAAATTGCCCGATGTTCTCCGCTTTGAATATGCGGGTAAGAAAGTGATGGTACTCCACGGTTCCCCGGATCACCAGTCTGAGTTCGTCTGGCGCAGCACCGATGCTGACAAAAAAGTACAATGGGGCGCGGCCGCAGGATGCAAAGATAGTTTGTAATGAGCCGGGGCCGCCTCCGCCT
>CAYWMW010000326.1:0-2824 GCA_964458975.1 uncultured Lewinella sp.
AACCACCGAACCACCGAACCACAAAATGACCTTTTAACCCACAAACGGGTTTACCCCTCATGCTTCCGTTACAAAAAATCACTTATTCGCTTGCCCTGGCGTGCCTCTTCGTCTGCCTGATGGTTTTTGGCAAAGTTTTGCTGGTGCCCGTCGTGCTGGCTTTTGTGCTTTGGTACCTCATCAATGCGGTAGACCAGTTGCTGCGCAGGGTGCCGAAAATTGGACCAGCCAGCCCGCGCGGTCTTAGCCTTTCGGTGGCCGCCGTGGGCGTTCTCGGGGTGATCGTACTGGCTGGCAACCTGGTGGGGCAGCAGATCAATGAAATGATCGCTACGGCTCCGGAGTATTGGGTTAACCTGGAGCAGCAGTTCGCCCGCATCGTTGGCCGGTTCGGTTACGACGAAGCCGTAACACTGGAGACCGTCTCCGCTGATGTTGACGTTAATGGCTACCTGCTTGGCCTGCTGTCTTACTTCACGACGGCGACCCGTCAGTTTTTGCTGGTATTGCTGTACACGCTCTTTCTGCTGGTGGAGCAGCACACCTTCCCCCGCAAACTTGCTGCGCTAGACCTGCCGGTACACCGCCGCAAGCAGTTGCTGCACGTACTGGGCAAGCTCAACCATGCCATTCGGGCTTACATCGGGGTGAAGTTTGCGGCTTCTTTAGCGACCGGTCTGCTCAGCTACTTCGTGATCGAGTACGCGGGGGTAGATTTTGCGGTGCTGTGGGCGTTTTCCATTTTTGCGCTCAACTTCATTCCTACCATCGGGTCCATCGCCGCTACTATTTTGCCCAGTTTGATGGCGCTGGTGCAGTTTGATTACCTGTCGCCCTTCCTGATCGTCGCCATCGGGGTGGGGCTGATCCAGCTGTGCATCGGTGGCTTGCTGGAGCCCAAGCTTTACGGAGATGCGTTGAACATCAGCCCGTTCGTGATCATCTTTTCGCTCATCCTCTGGGGCTTGCTTTGGGGCGTGGTTGGCATGCTGCTTTGCGTACCGATCACCTTCATCCTCATCACTTTTTTGGCGCAGTTCAAGAGTACGCGGCCGGTGGCGGTGTTGCTTTCTCGGCGGGGTAGGGTGTAGGGTAGGGTGTGTATTTTGGCTACAATTCTGTCCGGCCCATAAAACCCCCTCCCCAACCCCTCCCCACGGAGGAGGGGCTTGTGAAAACGCTTCGCGTTTTTAGCCGAAGTGTGAACTAATAATCAGCCAGATTACACACTCTAGGGTGTAGGGAACGTTGAAGGGCGGGGATGCTCTGGCACTAAACTCGCCAGTCGAATCCTTTTTTGTCCTACTCTAAAGAGAATTTCATCATTCTCACAACAAGAATTTTTATCGGGATAAAATCGATCTAAATCATATAACAAAAAAGTTCGCCTGTCGAGTTTGGTCCCCTGCCCCTTAACCTCCACAGCACCCGCGGCCGCGCCCAAGAAAACGTCTAATTGTAGGCTGTCTAATCTGTCGCGTTCTGCCCGTAGTAACCTCACCCCAACCCCTCTCCAACAGGCCTCGCCCCAGGCTCGGCGGACCACCGGAGGTAGCCGCGTAGCGAAAGGGGCTATTCTGAAGAAAACGCGCTGCGTTTTGCTGGTAAAAACCCGTCACGGGGTAAGACCGTCAGATTAGACAGCCTACGTCTAATTGGTCCGAATCAGTATAACGCCGCCAATGATCATCAGCACCCCGAGCAACCGGGGCCAGCTGACCGGAGAGACCGGCACGTCGAGCCAGCCGTAGTGGTCCATCACGAGGCTAAAAGTCATCTGCGCGGCAACCGTGAGGCCGAAGGTGAGCGCAACGCCGAGCCGGGGGGTGAGCACGATCAAACCATAAACGTAGACCGCCCCGAGCACCCCGCCAACCCAGTAGTACCACGGTAGCGTAAAGCCTTCGCGAATGTTGCCGAAGGGCATCCGCGTGATGAAAGCGTAAACGATCAGCGCAATCAGCCCCGCCACAAAAGAGACGATGCTGGCGTACACCGGGCTCTTGAGCACCCGGCCCATTTCTGAGTTGAGCCCCGCCTGAATCGGAAGCATGAGCCCGGCGACCAGCGCCAGGAGGAAAAACGGAAGTTGCTGCATGGCGCGAAGGTAAGACGGTTACCTGTTGTCCGTTGTCCGTTGTCCGTTGTCGGTTGTCCGGGCGCGACAACCGACAACCGACAACCGACAACTGATAACGGACAACCGACAACCGACAACAGACGCTTATATTTGCGGCAAATAACCAAGCTATGCTAAAAGAATTCGAAAACCTAACCCCCGCCGAACAGCAGCAGATGTTTGACGCCATCCCCCTCATCGTCATCCTCGTTGCTGGTGCGGACGACGACATCGACGAAGTCGAACTCGCCGAGGCCCAGCGCCTTGCGGACATCCGCAGCTTCAACAACCGTTCTCATATCATCGCGTACTACGAGATGATCGATAAAGACTTGACCGAACGGATTCAGGAAATGCTCAAAGAGCTGCCTAACGCGCTGGAGCCCCGCCAAAACGCCGTGGTCACCCGCCTCTCGATGCTAAACACCATTCTCGCTAAAATGGAAGTCCCCTTTGGCTACCTTTACTACAAAAGCTTTACTTCGTTCGCGAAGCACGTGGCAGAATCTCACGGCGGCTTCATGCGCTTCATGACCGTTGGCCCGCAGGAAGCCGAAGTGATGGGCCTACCCATGATCGCGCCGGTTGCACGGCCCTCTAAAATTGACTACCCAGACTTGCCATAGTAAAGGCAGAAGGGGGGAAAGGAGTAAAGGATAATAGACGATTATCTGTTCCTTCTTTCTTCCTTTCCCTTACTCCCTT
>CAYWMW010000326.1:2924-4998 GCA_964458975.1 uncultured Lewinella sp.
GCTGAGCACCCGGAAGTATTCAGTGAGTTCATGATTGCCAGCCGGACGGTTAGCCGTTGCCTGGAGATCAAGGCGGACATCGAGGAAGACCTCGGCTACGATAAAATTACCACCGCCGCCGTTGATGCGGAAGATATTCCTGCGCTCACCAACCTGCTGAAGGAGTATAAGCCGGTGCTGGTGATCCACGTAGCGCTGCCGTACCAGGACCTGACGATTATGGAGGCCTGCCTTGCCGCCGGCGTTCATTACCTCGATACCGCCAACTACGAACCGAAAGAAGAAGCCAAGTTTGAGTACAGCCACCAGTGGGCGTACCACGACCGTTTTAAGCGGGCGGGCCTCACCGCCATCCTCGGCTGCGGGTTCGACCCCGGCGTAACGAGCATCTTCACGGCCTACGCCGCCAAGCACATCTTCGACGAGATGCACTACCTGGACATCGTAGACGCCAACGCAGGCGACCACGGCAAGGCCTTCGCCACCAACTTCAACCCGGAAATTAATATCCGGGAGATTACCCAGAACGGTAAATATTGGGAGAATGGGAAATGGGTCGAGATTCCACCCTTCAGCATCCGGAAAGATTTGAACTACCCGGAGGTTGGCCCTAAACCGAGCTACGTTCTCTACCACGAAGAGCTCGAAAGCCTGGTGAAACACTTCCCGACCATCAAGCGCGCCCGCTTCTGGATGACCTTCGGCGACGAATACCTCACCCACCTGCGCGTAATCCAGAACATCGGTATGGCGGGCATTGAGCCGGTGATGCACAAAGGGGTGGAGATTGTTCCCCTGGAGTTCCTGAAGACGGTTCTGCCCGATCCAGGCAGCCTCGGCGAAAATTACGTTGGCCAGACCAGCATCGGTTGCCGCATCCGTGGCATCAAAGACGGTAAGCCCCAGACCTACTACATCTGGAACAACTGCCACCACGCCCAGGCCTACAAAGAAACCCGCGCGCAGGGCGTAAGCTACACCACCGGCGTACCCGCAATGACCGGCGCGATGATGCTCCTGACCGGCGAATGGACCGGCGCGGGCGTCTTCAACGTAGAACAGTTTAACCCCGATCCGTTCCTGAAAAAACTGGCGAAGCACGGCTTGCCCTGGAACGAGGAGATTGGTGGAGAACTGGAGCTTTAGGCGAACCTTTAGGGTTTAGCGCTCAGCTTTTATAGCGCTACCTTTGGCTTGCCGTTCACCAAATCAAGCATCGAGAATCAAGCATCGAGAATCAAAAATTACCATCGGCCTAACCCTTTCCGGCGGCGGAGCCCGTGGCACCGCCCACATCGGCGTATTGAAGGCCTTGCTGGAGGGTGGGGTAGTGCCCAGCCGGTTGGTGGGGGTGAGCTCGGGTGCGATTGTCGCGACCCTGTACTCAGCCGGGATGACGCCGGAGGATATGCTGAAGTTCGTGCTGGAATCGTCGATGCTGAAGGTGATCAAATTTGGGATTCCGCTCACGGGGCTTACTACGCTGGAGTACCTGAAGGAACGGTTGGCGCTCATCGTCCCGGAGAATTCCTTCGGGGGCTTGAAGTACCCGTTGCACATCGGCATCACGAACCTGACTACGGCGCAGCATGAGCTGCGGAATTCGGGGCCGCTGCACGATATTCTGGCGGCGAGTTGCTCCATTCCGTTCGTCTTCAAGCCGGTGGAAATAGACGGCTACAAATACGTGGATGGCGGCGTGATCCGCAATATGCCGGTGGAGCCGCTGCTGCACGATACGGACTTCATCATCGGCAGCAACCTCATGCCCTACGGCTTGCTTCCCCCGGCGGATATCAGCACCGTCATCAGCGTCGTTTGGCGCACTTTCGAGCTGTCCATCATGAGCAACACCTTGCCCGGTATGGACCTGTGCGACATCATGATCGAACCCTCCCTGCTCAACGATTGCAACATCTTCAACTTCACCAAGCTGCAGGAAATGCACGACGTTGGGTATGAGCATACCCGGGCAAGGCTGCCGGAGATACTTAATGCGATCAGCCTTAAGCGGGAACTTTTGGAGGCGCTTTAGTGCTTTTTTTGGGCGCGGCCGCAGGTGCAAAGTAGGTTT
>CAYWMW010000327.1:0-4966 GCA_964458975.1 uncultured Lewinella sp.
AGTGGTACTTGCGGTAGCGACTCCAAACTCCCGACTCCAAACTCCCGACTCCAAACTCCAAACTCCGGACTCCCGACTCCAAATCATTAAATCCCAGTCGGCCGACGAGCCAAGCTAGCGCAAGGCTCGGCGGACGACTTAGCCATTAACAATGGAACAGAAAAAAAGAACATTCTCCCTAACCAACCTAGCGGTAGACAACTCAACGAGCGTCTTCCTCCTCACCATCATGATCTTCCTCTTCGGCCTCTACGCCTACGATCAGGTGCCGAAGGAGCAGTTCCCGGAGGTGAAGTTTCCGCAGGTTTTCGTCAATACGCCTTACTTCGGTAACTCGGCGGCAGACATTGAGAGCCTCGTTACCCGCCCGCTCGAAAAGGAACTCCAAAGTGTGGACGGGCTCAAGAAGATCACTTCAACCAGCCTCCAGGATTTTTCGGTAATTACCGTAGAATTCAACGCCGACGAAGACATCGACGAGGCCACCCGCCGCGTGAAAGACGCCGTGGATAAAGCCAAGGCCGAGCTGCCGACGGATCTCGACACGGACCCGGCGATACTGGACATCAGTGCGTCGGACATTCCGATCGTTACCGTCAACATGAGCGGTGATTTCTCGGGCGACGAACTGCGCCGCTTCGGGGAACTGATGGAGGAGGAGATCGAAGACATCAAAGGGGTGAACGACGTGCAGCTGAAGGGCGTGCAGGACCGGGAGGTCGAAATTGCCGTAGACGTACGCAAGATGGAGAGCCTGGAGATCAGCTTTCAGGACATCGAGAACGCCGTCGGGAGTGAAAACCTGACGCTTTCCGGCGGAGAGATTGTGAACAACAACGTGCGCCGCGCCATCCGTGTAGTCGGAGAATTTGCGGACGCCGAAGAGTTGGCCAACACCATCATCAAGAACGAGCGGCAGCGTTTGGTGTACCTGCGCGACATCGCCGAGGTGGGCTTCGGCTACGCCGATCCGGTGAGTATCGCCCGGGCCAACGGGCTACCGGTGGTGAGCCTCGACGTGATTAAAAAAGCGGGGGAGAACCTGCTCTCGACTTCCGACGAGATCGTGGAAGTAGTAGACCGGGTGAAGGCACAATTGCCGGCGGAGTTGGAGATCACTTTTTTCAACGACCAGTCTAACAACACCCGAGACCAGGTGGACAACCTGGAGAACAGCATCATCTCCGGGGTGATTCTGGTGGTCCTGGTACTGCTGTTTTTCCTGGGTTTGCGCAATGCGTTGTTCGTTGGTATCGCCATTCCGCTGTCCATGCTGATGGGGATTTTGTGGATTTGGCTGTCGGGCGTAACGCTCAACATCGTGGTCCTTTTTGCCCTCATCCTGGCGCTTGGTTTGCTGGTGGACAACGGCATCGTGATCGTGGAAAACGTTTATCGCTATTTGCAGCAGGGGAGGCGATCTGACAACGCGGCCAAGTTTGGTGCGGGGGAAGTTGCCTGGCCCATCATCGCGTCTACGGCTACCACTTTGGCGGCCTTCAGCCCGCTGGCCGTTTGGCCGGGGATTGTGGGGGAGTTCATGAAATACTTCCCGCTCACGCTGATCCTGGTGCTCGGCTCATCGTTGATCGTGGCGCTGGTGATTAACCCGGTGTTGGCCAAGACCTTCATGCAAATTGACGAACGGGAGGCAACAAAGAAGGGGCGCAAACGCGGGATGCTAAGAACGTTAATAAGCGCCGGATTACTAATGATAATTGGTGTACTCGGTTTGCTCGTCGGCGCGCAGTGGTTGTTTAACCTGATGGTGATCGTTACCATTGTGATGCTGGTGTACTACTTCATGTTGCGCCCGGTCTCCTTCGTTTTTCAGGACCGGTTCCTGCCGTGGTTGGAGGGCAAATACAAAGGCCTGATCAATTTCTCCCTGAACTGGGGCAAGTCGTTGCTCTTCGGTACCATTCTGCTGTTCTTCGGGTCCATCTTCCTGACGATCGCCGCACCGCCGACCATTGAGTTCTTCCCCTCCGCAGATCCCTTATACGTGAATGCGTTCATCGAACTACCACTGGGGTCAGACATTGAGGCCACCAACGGGGTTGCCCGTGACCTGGAAACAAGGTTGCTGGATCGCCTCAAGCCCTACGACGACATCATCGAATCCCTGCTCACCCAGATCGGAGAAAACACCTCGGACCCCAACCAGCCGCCCGAGCCGGGTGTGACGCCCAACAAAGCCCGGATTACGGTCAGCTTCGTTCCCTTCCGGGAGCGGGGAGGCGTGAGCACCAACGACATTATGCAGGAAATCCGGGAAACGATTCAGGGCGTCCCCGGGGCAAAGATTACCGTGGACAAGAACGCCGACGGCCCTCCTACCGGCAAGGCCATCAACCTGGAAATTACCGGGGAGGACCTGGACAAGCTCATCCCCCTCGGTGATGACGTGATCAACTTCATCAACAGCCGGGGAATCCCCGGCATCGAGGAACTGACCGCCGACGTAAAACTCGGGAAGCCCGAACTACTCGTAAAAGTAGACCGCGAAGCCGCCCGCCGCTATGGCCTGAGTACCTTCCAGGTAGCGAGCGCCCTCCGTACCTCCGTCTACGGTAAAGAGGTGAGTAAGTACAAACTGGGCGAAGACGAATACCCCATCTTCATCCGCCTGAAGGAAGAAGACCGCAACAGCGTTGATGCTCTCCTCAACCAGCGCATCACCTTCCGGGACCCAACGAACGGCCGCATCACCCAGGTGCCCATCAGTACGGTAGCGAGCGTAGAATACACCTCCACCTATTCCAGCATCAAGCGTAAGGATCTGGACCGGGTAGTGACGATCACTTCCAACGTCCTCGATGGTTACGTAGGCAACGACGTGGTTCCGCAAATCGCGGAGGCCATGGAGAGCTACGAGATGCCACAGGGTTTCAACTATGCCTTCACCGGAGAGCAGCAACAGCAGCAGGAAGACTTGGGCTTCCTGCTCGGAGCCTTCGTCTTCGCGCTTTTCCTGATCTTCATCATCATCGTGGCGCAGTTCAACAGCATCAGCTCGCCGTTCATCATCCTGACTTCGGTGGTGCTGTCCTTGATCGGTGTCTTGCTGGGGTACTTCTTTTTCGGCGGAACGCTCTCGGTGGTCTTCACGGGGGTAGGCATCATCTCTTTAGCCGGTGTTGTGGTAAACAACGCCATTGTACTGATCGATTACACAACGCTGCTGATGAAGGAGCGTGCCGCTGACCTCAACATTGAAAAAATATCCCACCTTGAACTGGAAGACATCCGGGCGGCCATCGTCGATGGTGGTTCCACCCGTTTGCGGCCGGTACTGCTGACGGCGATCACGACCGTCCTCGGTCTCATTCCGCTGGCCATCGGTTTCAACTTCGATTTCTTCAGCTTCATCGCTACCTGGGATGGGCGCTACTTCCTGGGCGGAGACAACACCGCCATCTGGGGGCCGATGGCCTGGACGATCATCTACGGTATGGTCTTCGCTACCTTCCTCACCCTGGTCGTGGTACCAGTCATGATGTGGCTGATCTACAAGACCCGCCGGAGTATCAAATCGATCTTCCGCCGCATTAGCGGTAAGGCTGATGACCGGGATTTGGTGGTGAAGGCTTAGGCCTGGAGCGAGTTGCCTCCGGCAAGGATACCGGAATGATTTGCCTCCGGCAAGGAAAGCGTCCTTGCCGGAGGCAACTATTTTAGGAGGAAAGCATTAGCAAAAAAAAGTCGGCGAAATGAACATTCAATTAAGAAGGGGAGACATCACAAAAGAAGAAGTTGATGTAATCGTGAATGCCGCAAATACCTCTTTGTTAGGTGGCGGAGGCGTAGACGGTGCCATTCATCGAGCTGGTGGGAAGTCTATATTGGAGGAGTGCCGTGAGATTAGAAGGAAACAAGGCGGCTGTAAGGTTGGAGAAGCGGTAATCACGACAGCGGGGAACTTGCCTGCCGTAAAGGTTATCCATACAGTTGGGCCAAAGTGGAATTTCGGTAAATCTGGCGAACCTGAAAAATTGAGAAGTTGCTACTTAAAATCTTTAAGCTTAGCCGATGAAGAAGGCTTTAGAAGCATAGCGTTCCCCAACATCAGCACGGGCATTTACGGCTATCCAAAACGTGACGCTGCGTTTGTCGCGATTGAAGCAGTTCAGGGCTTTGAATCTGAAAATATTTCTGAGGTAGTTTTTGTCTGTTTTGACGAAGAGAATCACGACCTCTATCAAGAGCTTCTATCACTCGGGTCGGAATAAGGTTGTGCTTGCTAACCATCTCCAAAAACCTCCACAGCACCCGCGCCCCCGCCCAAGAAACCCAAGGAGGAACAAACTAGTTTCCCACTTGAGGGTTCTCTAGTCTGTATCTCCAGTTTTCCCTCCGAATGAATCGCATCCTCGCCATAGACTACGGCTCTAAAAAGTGCGGCATTGCTGCCTCCGACCCCCTGCGCATCATCGCTACGGGCCTGACGACGGTGCCGACCTGGCAACTGTTCGAGTGGTTAGCCGGGTACCTTGAAAATGAGCCCGTGGGAGACCTGGTGATCGGGGAAAGCCTGCACAAAGACGGAACGCCCAATAAAATCAACGCCCAGGTCGTCGGCTTTGAGCGTAAGTTTGCCAAACTGTACCCGGACATCAACCTGCACCGGCAAGATGAGTACCTGACCTCAAAACGCGCCATGCAAGCCATGATCGATTCCGGTGTGCCCAAAATGAAACGGCGTGAAAAGGAACGGATCGATAAGATTGCCGCTACCATTATTTTACAGGACTTTATGGAAAGTAACTAGCTGAGTATACTTAAATGTCATTTAGGTCCTTACGTATGAATTTAATTCATATGGCTATGAATTGAGACGTGTGTTGACCCGCTGGCTCAATTTCTATTATCTACTTTTGCGCGAGTTTTTACGCATTCATAAATACAGATTATGATTCTCCCCATCTACGCTTACGGACAGCCCGTACTAAGAAAGGTCGCCAAA
>CAYWMW010000328.1:0-4937 GCA_964458975.1 uncultured Lewinella sp.
GGGGAAGGCTGCTAGTCCGTCCGCATCAGGTAAGTTCTGGCAAAACGTAGTGCGTACTACGCCCGGCCCCTCGCCGCTCCAGCGCCCCAAGGCCAGCTAATCGGCTGAGGTCTCTTGAAGCGGTTGCGTAAGAAACCTTATTTATGTTGGCGTATTTTTTGGTGGTCATACCTCCGGCGAAACCTTTCGGGCCAGCCGCAAACATTTTTCCGATGGCCTTTAATTCTTTGGCGCTTAGCCGTGCTTCAAAACGGTCGTAAAACCTGGCTTTATTTGAGGTCAGGTCAATGGTTTTACGGCCCAGATCAAGGCCAAGCAGGCAAACATCGAGGAAATAGTTTAGCCATTTCGTTAGGTCTAATCGGTAGGATCCTGTCTGGAGCGCCTCGTAGTACGCCGACTGTTTTTGTATGATCGCGTAAGACAAACTGAAAGGTAGGGGAAAGCCCAAGCCTTGCGCTAACGACTTTTCTGCGATGATACGCCCCAGCCTTCCGTTACCGTCCTCAAAAGGATGAATACTCTCAAACCAAATATGAGCGATGCCCGCCCGAAGGGGAGCTTGAAAGAGATGAGCGTATTGAGCCCTGCTCGTAGTGTTGAACCATTCCAGCCATTGCTCCATTTCGTGCGGCACAACAGAAGAAGGCGGTGCTTCGAAATGAATTTTCTGCTGGCCATACGCTCCGCTTACAATTTGCATTGGATCATCGCCTGTTCGCCAGGCTCCCTTCCCGACCACATCGCTCCGGTGTGCCAGTAATAATTCGTGCCACTCGAAGAGGGAAGAAAACGTCAGTTCACCGCTGTAAGTCTTGCGGTTTTCCGCCATTAAGCGACCGAGGTTTTCGGCCCGATAGTCACTGACGTGGCGTTTCTTAATTTCAGGGTATAGGTTATTGAGAATAGAAGACTTGAGTTCTTCCACCGAAAATCGTACGCCTTCAATTTGTGAGTTGTAGAGTGCCTCCGTTGCCAGGTTCTCCGCAATCAAGTCATAACGTAGCTCGTCAGAAAAGCTTGTCATGCGGCCCGCCAGGAACGAAACTTCTTCGGCATAGCGATGTAATCTGTCCTCGATTCCGGAGGAGTCAAAGGTGAATTGGGGCCAGTCTTTTTGTTGCCAGTTGTAGCGCATGAGGTGATTACACGTCTTAATCACCTCAAATGTACGCTATTTTTGAGGTGATTAGCATCTCTAATCGCCTCAACCACCGCTTTAAGGTTTAACGAAAGCTCCGAAAACCATCTTTGCATCCTGCGTGCGCGCCCAAAAAAGTGGCTTTTACTGATTACTTTTGCGGCAGAAAACCTGACGGTAAGGGCTTTTCATAAGTCTGAACCCTGGTTGCTGCCCTACGTTAACCCGTAGAATCCCAAAATAATACCCTATGCAAATTCTGGTCATCAACGCCGGTTCCTCTTCCGTAAAAGCCGCTGTAATCGACCCCGCCACCGGCAAGCGCAGCCTCGAAATGAGCGCCGAACGTTTGCTGGATGCGCCCATGATCGAGTTCTCCGACGGCACAACGATTGAACTGGAAAGCAAAGGCCCGGAGCGCGCCATCGCCGTATGCCTGGAAGCCCTGAAAGACAAACTGAAGGACACCCCGATTGCGGGCGTAGGCCACCGGGTAGTACACGGCGGCGAAGATTTTGACCGCGCCGCCCGCGTAGACGAAGCCGTTGAAGCCAAGATCGAAGCCCTCGAAAAACTAGCCCCGCTGCACAACCCCATCAACCTGCGGGGCATCCGCGCGGCGAGGGAATTGTTCCCCGACGTAGACCATTTCGCGGTTTTTGACACCGCTTTTCACCAGAGTATGCCCCGCCGGGCGAAGACCTACGCCCTGCCGAAAGACCTGATGGCAGAGCACAGTATCCGCCGTTACGGCTTCCACGGCACCAGCCACAAATACGTTGCCGCCACCGCCGCCCGCTACCTGGGCGCGCAGCCGAAAGACTTGCGCATCATCACCTGCCACCTCGGCAACGGCTGCTCGGTGGCCGCCATTGAGTTCGGCCGATCGGTGGAAACGAGCATGGGCATGACCCCACTGGAAGGCCTCGTGATGGGCACCCGCTCGGGCGATATCGACCCCGGCCTGCTCCGCTACCTGCACGAACAAGCCGGGCTGAGCCCCGCAGAAATCGACGACCTGCTAAACCGCCAAAGTGGGCTGGCCGGCCTCTCCGGCGCGGGCAACGATATGCGGACGATCCTCGACAAATCGACCAGTGGCGATGCCGATTGCCAGCTCGCCGTTCAGGTGTTCACCCACCGGTTGCGGAAATATATCGGTGCCTACGCCTCCATTATGGCCGGCGTGGATGCCATCGTTTTTACCGGCGGCATCGGCGAGAACAGCCCCGTGATCCGCCACCGGGCGAGCCAACGCATGGCTTACCTCGGGGCCATCATCAACGAAGACAAGAACGCAACGGTTGAGCTCTCGGATGCTGATCCGGTCGTAGATTTCAGCATGCAGCACAGCCGGGTGAAGCTGCTGGCCGTACGGACCGACGAGCAGCTCGCCATCGCACGCGAGTGCGGTAAGATGATCGAAAAGGCCGACAGCGTTAATACACTCCCGACCATTCCCGTGGCCATCTCGGCCCGTCACATCCACCTCCGGCAGGAGACCATTGACGCGCTCTTCGGCAAGGGGCATGAACTGAAGGTAAGAAAATGGCTCAGCCAGCCGGGGCAGTTTGCGGCCGAAGAGACGGTTGCCGTTGTTGGCCCGCGCAACACCATCGAGCGGGTGCGGGTACTCGGGCCGGTGCGAAGTAAGGACCAACTGGAGATCAGCCGGACGGATGAGTTTTTCCTGGGCATCGACGCGCCGGTCCGGGAGTCCGGCAAAGTAGAAGATACGCCGGGCTGTAAACTGATCGGTCCCGCTGGCGAATTCAACCTTGAAGACGGGGTGATCTGCGCCTGGCGCCACATCCACATGACGCCGGAGGACGCGGCGGTTTTCGGCGTTGAGGATCGTGACATCGTTGAAGTGGCCGTTGGCAGCGGTGAGCGGAGTCTTACCTTCGGCAACGTCCTCATCCGCGTCTCCCCGAAGTACAAACTGGAGATGCACATTGATACCGACGAGGGCAACGCGGCCGAGATCAATACCGGTGAGGAAGGGGTGCTGCAGGAGACTTCGGGCTCAGGTACTTTGCGGAAGCGGCGGGTGGTTGCAGGGTAAGCAACCAGGAGTGAGCTGCCGGAGGCAAGTCGCTCCAGGCTTAAAGATTAAGCGCAGTTGTCTGCTTAATATCCTTCAGCACAAAGGAAGAGTTCAGCTCTCCGATGTTTTCCACTTTAGAGAGTTTCTCCCGGATGAAATTGTGGTAGGCTTCGAGGCTGGCGCTGGTGACTTTGAGGATGAAGTCTACCTTGCCCGCCATGTGGTAGCACTCCTGTACTTCGTCCAGGGTTTGCATCCTGGCTTCAAACTCTTCGATGTAGTTTTTATCGTGGTACCGCATGGAGACCTGGCAGAAAGCGGTAACTGCCAGATGGGGGAATTTTCGTTGATCGAGCAGCGCAACGTACTGGCGGATGTAGCCACTCCGCTCCAGGCGGCGGATGCGTTCGTAGACCGGGGAGGGCGTCAGGGCCAGCCGGGCGGCAATTTCTTTTGCGGTTTTCTTGCTGTCTTCCTGAAGGATGCGGAGGATGGTCAGGTCGATGTCGTCTAGAGTGTGCTCCATTGGGTCAAAATAGTTGCTGTGACAAGTGTTTATTTTGAGTGGTTACCGCTCAAATATGCGTCAAATATAGTAAATCAGGAATTATCACTGATTTTAGCTTCTTTCTGGTGTTGAAACACTTCAGGGCATACTTTTGTCAGGTATTATTTTCTATCCCAGCAATTGAAATCAGCATGCAAGAAACTATTCTCATCACTGGTGCCAACGGTCAGTTGGGCAGTGTTCTCATCCCGGCCCTGCGGGCCAGATTCGGCGACGACAACGTGATTGCCTCCGACCTGCGCGCCCGACTCGGGTACCGGGGGCGGTTTGAAGTGCTGGACGCTACGGACGAAGTGCGGCTTACGGAAATCGTCCGGCAGTACGGTGCAACTCAGATTTACCACCTGGCGGCCATCCTCTCCGCCAGCGGCGAGCAGGCGCCGCTGCGGACGTGGGACATCAATATGACCGCCTTCCTGAACGTGCTGGAAGTTTCCCGAAAGGAGGGGATCAGCAAGGTTTTCTACCCCAGCTCCATCGCCGTATTCGGAGAAAGTGCTCCGCTGGAGAACACCCCGAACGATGCCTTCCTGGATCCGCTGACCGCCTACGGCATCAGCAAAGCCGCCGGAGAGAACTGGGCCAAGTACTACTCCGTGAAGTACGGGCTAGACGTACGCTCCGTGCGCTACCCCGGCGTGATCGGCTACCAGTCTGACCCCGGCGGCGGTACGACGGACTACGCCGTGGAAATTTTCCACCACGCCGTGCAGGCGCAGCCCTTCACCTGTTTCCTCAACCCCGACGAAACCCTGCCGATGATCTTCATGGACGATGCCATCCGCGCCACCATCGAGCTGATGGATGCCCCAAGGGAAAACATCAACAACCGCAGCTCCTACAACCTGGCGGGCATCAGTTTCTCCCCCGCCGAGCTTACCGCCGCCATTCAAAAACATTGCCCCGATTTCAAGGTTAATTACGCACCAGACGAACGGCAAGCCATCGCCGCCGCCTGGCCCAACAGCATCGATGATACCCAGGCCCGTAACGACTGGAACTGGGAACCAGCGTATAAGATGGAGGAGTTGGTAGCAACTATGCTTACCAAACTCCGTGAGAAGTATGATATTAAACAGATTACTACCGGGCAGCAATCGGCGGTGGCTTGAACGTAATTTAGCCCGCGCCAAAACCCCCTCCCCAACCCCTCCCCACGGGGGAGGGGCTTGTGAAAACGC
>CAYWMW010000329.1:0-4927 GCA_964458975.1 uncultured Lewinella sp.
TTTTGTTCCCCCTTTGGGGGCTAGGGGGCCAAAAAGCGACAATTTGGTTTGCGCCCCAGGAACCGTACAAGCTGATTTGCCTCCCCCCCTTCCACAGAAAAGCCTCCGCAAACAATGTTTACGGAGGCAATTCTTTTGGGTTTGAAAACGGTTTTTACCGTCCCTAAACCAAAGCACTAAGCTGCGGCAGGAAAAACAGGCACAGGTAAAGCAACGTCAGAAAAGCGAGGAAGCTTAGGCGACCTAAGTTTTGGCGGAGTTCCATTGTTTGGGGTGATTATGTTGATTATGCTGGGATTAAAAAGAGAGCAGGATAATTGCTCTGCCGGTGAAACGTACGGAATCTTCAAAGGGTTCGGTTTTTTTGAAGAAGGGTGTAACACTTAATGCTGCGGATACATAAAGGGACGTAACATCGCCCGCCGCGTTGACTAACCGGTGGGGCTCTCAACCACAACCAATACATTACGTCATGAGCATTCGTTCCTCCATTACCATTCTGGCATTCTTACTTTGCTGCTCCGTCAGCGCCCAAAACGTTCCGGACCGCGCAGCCAAGCGCGCAAAACAGCGCGCCGAAAACAAAGCCCAAAACAAAGTAGACCGCTCGGTAGACAAAGCCGTAGACGATGCCTTCAACTCCATCGGTAACCTGTTCAAGAAGAAAAAGAAAAAGCCGGCGCCCGCACCGAGTGGCAGTGAAACAACCACCACCGGCGACACAAAAAAGAGTGAGCAAACCAACGAAGAAGCCGGGGCCAGCGGCGGTGGCCTGTTCGGCGGCATGCTGGGCGGCGGTAAGGACTGGGAACCCTACACGAACCCAATGACCTTCAGCATCACGATGGAGGTAGAAGAAGCGAAACGCAGCGGAAAGGTGGACAAAAGCAATATCCGCCTCGGCGTTACTTCGGATCGCTTCGCCATCCGGATTTCCGACGATGCCGGAAAAGAAAACAGCCACATGATCCTGAATACGCAGGACGGGATGACAACCATGATCACCACCGATAAGAAAGGGGAACGAACTGGTGTTCGCCTACGTATTCCCAACATGGGCAGTACGGTTACCGAAACAGGGGAAGCAACGCTTGATCGGTACACCTTTGAGAAAACCGGCGAACGTAAGATGGTAGATGGCTACAACTGCGAAAAGGTAATCGTTACCGATACACAGAAAGGCACCGTAACTGAATCCTGGGTGACACAAGACCTCGACATTACTTCAGCAGAGATATTTGGCGGTATGGCTCAGGCCTTTGGTGGCAAAGCTCCCCAGGCCCGTGGCGGCACAGCTCAGGCACCGTTCGAGGGCTTCCCAATTATGTCTACCACTGTGGAGAACGGCAAAACTTACATCACCCGCTTCCGCGACATCAAAATCGGGGAAGGCAATATGGACCGCAGCCTGCTGGATACCAGCGGCGTGGAGATTCAGAGCCTGGGTTTCTAAAATTCTGAAAACCACTTATTCCCATAAACGCGCAAACCCGCCCGGTCCTTACGGATCGTGGCGGGTTTGTCATTTGGGTGGGCCCACTAGGATTTGAACCTAGGACCGACGGATTATGAGTCCGGCGCTCTAACCGCTGAGCTATGGGCCCGGCTTGAACTCGTCCGCCGAGCTTTGCGAAGCTTAGCTCGTCGGCCGAGTGAGGGGAAACCCCTCACCGTTGCAGAAACAATCAGTCTGTAAGAATGACAGATCCTCAATTATAGTACAAAGGTAAGCGGCCCGGTTAAAAGTTTCATGTAGAAGGCAAAAAATTACGTGGCTCTTTTATCCGTAGAGCTCCTCGATGATCTGTTCCTTCGGGTAGCCGAGTTTCAGGAGGCGTTCTTTGGCCTCATCCACCATCACGGCCCAGCCGCAGAGGTAGAAGCGGAGGCCCGGTTTTACGTCGGCATAAGCGGCTTCATAAACGGGGTGTACGTAGCTTTTTGCGGTGCGCATCCCGTCGGTGGCGGGTACGTCTTCCCGGCTTGCGGCTACGGTGTAAGTGAAGTTGGCGTGCTGCCTTGCCATGTCCTCAAATTCCTCCCGGTAGAGGATGTCTTCCGCCGTACGGCAGCCGAAGATGAGGTGGAAATTGACGGTTTCTTTCCCAAGCCGGTCTTGAAGCATGGCCCGGAAGGGAGCGACTCCGGTGCCGGTGCAGATCATTACAACATCGTTTTCCAGCGGGCCAGCGGGCAGGGTGAAAACGCCAGCGGGTTCTTTGGTCATCACTTCACTGCCAACCTCCGCGCCCTCGAATAGGTAGCCGGTGCCGAGGCCCATGGGCAGGCGAACGATGCAGAGTTCGGCCTGGTTGGAGCCGTCGGGCGCGGCGGCGATGGAGTAGCTCCGCCAGCCGTCGCGGCGGGTTTCGCCTACGGGCAGGTCGAGGGTCAGGAACTGGCCGGGGCGGAAATCGAGGACTTCACGGTCGGGTAGTTCCAGCCAGAAGCTGCGCACGGTGGGGGAGCGTTGCTGGATGCGGGTGATTTTGGCGGGTTTCCATTTTGGCATTGGGGTGGGGGTTGCGGACGGAAAGGGTGTATAAGTGTACTTATACGCTAATGGTGTTTAAACATTATAAGTGTATAAGTACACTTATACACTAACGGTGCCTCAAAGCACCATATCGTCATAATCAATAACCACCTCATACCCCAACCCGTTGAAATAAGCACGGACTTTTTCTGGCGATTCCTCGCTCAGCGCCCACACAAAATCTCCGCCCCAGGCGCCAAGACTCTTAACCGCACCGGGGAAATCGGAGAATAATTTTTCCTTAACCGGCGTAAGCCCAAGCGTGCCTCCAACAATTGCTTCGTGTTCGTGTAGCAGTTGGGCGGCGGCGCGCAGGTGCAAAGAATCGGATAAAAGAGCCGTGGTAATACGGGAGATTTTCTCCTTGGCTTCGTCGGATGCTCCTGCGGCCCGGTACGCCCGGATACCCTCCCGGCTGTTCTGCTTCTGGTTGAGGTAGACGAAGTGGGTTTGTTGGAGCCAGTCTGGGTTCCAGTCTAGTTCGGTCACCTTAGGGCTTATACCATTGCGCTCGTACAAGATCGGGCCTTCGGCGAAAGCGCAGGCCAGGTCGTAGCCGCTGCCGCCGAAAGTGCGTTCCAGCAGGGCGTAGGGGTTTACCTCTAACCATTTGGCTACCGCTGCGATCAGGGTGGAGCTGGAGCCGAGGCCCCATTTCCGGTCGAACTCAAGCCGGGTTTTCACTTCTAGCCCTCTAATATTTGAGGTGCAGCCAGGGTTTAAAGCCTCCGCTGCGTGCATTATTCCCTTGATCCTTGCCGCTGGGTCCTCACTTTGCACCTGCGGCCGCGCCCACTCATGCTTATCAAAAGCTCCGCTGAACCATCGCTCACTGTGTACGTCGAAGGCCCGCCAGTACAGGTCGTGCTCCGGCCCTCCGGGAAGGCTGCTGACGGAGAAGGATTGCCCCAACTTAGTCGGCACGGCCAGCGCAGGGACACCGTCCAGCACAAAGTATTCACCGGTGAGGAGGAGTTTGCCGTGGGGGGAGAGGTGGGTCATGATAAGGAGGTTTGATTTTAATGGAGAGCGTTCTTTCCATTAGTGTCGCTTCAAGTTTGAAAAGCACCAATTTAGGCTGTTTGCTCCCGCTCGTAACCTCATCTCCAGCCCCTCTCTCCAAAGGAGAAGGGAGCAAGGCTCCGCCTTGCTGGTTGGATAGCGCCTATTATTGATGTTACTTATTGATAAGGTCAGCAGCACTGATGGAAATGGTTAATAGGTGATGACTATAGTAGCGGCTAAAAGTGTAGCGAAGGCGGAGCCGCAGCGGACTTAAGGCTCCCCTCTTCTTTGGAGAGGGGCTGGGGGTAAGGTTACGAGTAGGCTCAATAATATGCTGAGTTCAAGTTTGAAGAAACATTAGACTACCCGTCTCCGCCTCCGTAAATATGCCGCCCCCAGCCCAACCACCACCAACCCCAAAGCCCCGTACCCCACCAGTGGCCATTTACTCCGGCTACGGTCCCAACGAACGGGTTTCATCCCACCGTAAGCATCAAAAGCCGCCCATTTGTAGGGCGGCGCGTCCGGGTATTTCTCGAGGTAGGCTTTGCGGCTTAGTTGTAGCGCCTGATGCGGCGGCTTCCCGTCCTGAATGTGCTGGTAGAAGAATTTCATCAGTGCTGCGGTAGCAAAGTCATCCACCGCCCAGTTAGACGACACTACGGAGCGGGCACCGGCGGCCAGGTAGGCTTTCGTCAGGCTGATGCGGCCTTCGGTGGTGTGCTGGCTTCCGCTTCCGGTCTCGCAGGCGCTGAGCACCACCAGGTCGGCGTTGAGCGTTTGGTCGCCAATGTCTGAGAGGTACAACTCTGAGGTTTCTTCGCCTTCACTCGCCAGGTATATCCTGCTTTCCAGCCCGTCGGTTTGGCTGGAGATCGCGTGGGTTGCAAGGTGGATGATGCTGTGATCGCTTACGTTGGCGAGGTAGTTGTCCCGGTTAGCCTCTTCTCCGTAGAAGAAGTTGCCCGGCCCGCGTTCATCCAGGTATTCTACCTCATCAGTACTGTACAACAGGGGCGGGAGCATGAACCCCGCCTGGCGTAGGTCACTAATCGCCAACGCCTCGTTCTTAAAAACCGGGGCCATACCGAGCGGACGTTGGTAGCGCGGTTCCATCTCCATCTCCTCCATCAAGCGCATACTACCGATGGACATCTGGCGGCTAAGCGCTACCTCCACCCCCAAATACCGCGCCGCCTCCCCCGGCACTTCGCGCCGTAGGGCATTGAAGGGTACGTTTTCCAGCTCCCCCGTCGCTATGATGTGAAGGTTGGGCGGAAGGAGAGAGTCTATGTCACCGAAGAGCAGACCGTATAGCTCGCGGCTGGCTTCGGCGTTTTCGTTGGGTTTTGTTTTTGGGTTGGGGGTGGATTGGAGTGTTTGGGT
>CAYWMW010000330.1:0-4902 GCA_964458975.1 uncultured Lewinella sp.
GATAAACTAGGCAGGACAGTACAGGATAGAAGCATTGTTTCAGAAAAATAACTTGCATGTATATAGTTATGGGATATGGTGTATTGAAATATGCATATTCTGAAAAATTTCACTTGTAAAACTTAATCTACATGCAAACAGTCTTACTAACCAAGAGGAACATTGTTTCTCGCCACGCTTGCCGTATAGGTAGCCTGGCTTTCACTTCCACACTGCTGTTTCTGTTCCTGATGAGTACCTCATCGTATGTACAGGGCCAAACCATAACCGGAACGGTAAAGGATACCGACGGCATTGAGCTCATCGGGGCCAGCATCCAGCAGAAAGGCACCAGCAGCGGCGCGGTAACCGACCTGGACGGTAACTACAGCATTTCGCTCGTTGAAGGCGGGAGCACCCTTATTTTCTCCTATACCGGTTACGAAACCCAAACGATAGAGGTCGGTAACCAAAGTGTGATCGACGTCGTACTTACCTCCGGTGCAACCCTGGAAGAGGTTGTAGTTGTGGGTTACGGCCGCCAGAAAAAATCAGACCTGACGGGTGCCGTAGCGAGTGTCAAGGTGGAAGACCTTAAAGGTATTCCAACCTCGCGGGTAGATCAGATTCTGCAAGGCCGAACGGCCGGGGTCCAGATCACCAACGTAAGCGGAGCACCCGGCGCGGGCACCGTTATCCGAATCCGTGGGGGTAACTCCATCGAGGGAAACAATGAGCCGCTGTGGGTCATCGACGGTATCATCGTTGGGCAGAACTACGACCTCAACAACCTTAACCCCAACGACATTTCCTCAATCGAAGTACTAAAAGATGCCTCCTCCGTAGCCATCTACGGTAGCCGGGGGGCCAACGGGGTAATCCTGGTGACCACTAAACTGGGAACCAAGGTAGCTGGCGGAAAGCCACAAGTATCGGTCGCACTTAGCTCAGGAATCCAATCCGCACTGGGGCAACCCGCTCTGCTGAACGGAATTCAACACGCCGAATACGCCAATGAAGATGCTCGGTTCCGTAATGCTTCGGAACCTTTTGACGACGTAAGCAGCCTTACCAATACGAACTGGTTCGACATCGTGATGCAAGACGCTCCGCTGTACAGTGCTGATTTTTCCGTTGCCGGAAGTAGTGAGAGTGGGGACGTGAACTACTACGTTTCCGCTAATTACTTTAACCAGGAGGGCATCGTGCGAACAACGGGAATTGAGAAGTACATTCTGCGCTCTAACCTGGACATCAAACTGTCGGAGAAACTGCGGGCGGGCTTCCGACTTAACTTCTCTCAGTTTGACACAGACAACGGTGTGATCGGTTACGGTAATATCTTCACCCTGGGGCAGATCCCCGGCCGGGATGCCGACGGTAACTTCACGCAGCAAGACCCCATCAGTGGGGGGCCGTTTGTAAATCCGCTGGCGAACTCGCTACTCAACATCAACGAGAGCCAGACCAGCAACTTTCTGGGTACGGTATTCCTGGAATACAGCCCGATTAAGAACGTAGTGATCCGTTCTACCTTTAACCCCGAAATCAATAACCGCAAACAAAACCGCTTCAACTCACCACAACGACCTGATTACCAATTTGTGGGTAATTTCGGTGATGCTTCCGTTAATTCACTGGCCAGTACGGGGTGGAACAACGAAAACACCATTCAGTATTCTCCTCAAATCGGCGAAAAGCACTCCCTGACCTTACTCGGCGGTATGTCTGCTCAGAAGTTTACCTCCGAGTCCAGCTTTGCGCAGGCATTCGGGATTACCAGTGATGCGACGACCTTTAACAACCTTGCCCTGGGGTCTGATCCTACACGCAACGTTATTGGTTCTAATTATGATGCTTTCCAGATTGTGTCTTTCTTCGGCCGTGCGAACTACGCCCTGAACAACAAATACCTGTTCACGCTGGTGGGCCGGGCGGATGGTTCCTCCCGTTTCGCGGAAGGTAATAAGTACAATTTCTTCCCGTCGGTAGCCTTCGCCTGGAAACTGTCAGAAGAAAACTTCATTGCTGACATGGGCCTCTTCGACGAGTTGAAGCTGCGGGCCAGTTACGGCCGCTCGGGCAGCCAGGCCATCGGATCTTTCCGTACGCTGGCCATCATCACGGACGCTTCCACCACTTACAACGGTGTCCTCAATGCCGGCGCAACGTTGGGCCGGCCCGCAAACGAGCAGCTGAAGTGGGAGACGACCAACCAGTTGGACATCGCCCTGGAGGCTTCCTTCCTCAACGGACGGATTTTTACGGAGGTTAACTACTACAAAAAGAACACCTTCGATCTCCTGCTCAACGTACGCTTACCCCGGCAGACCGGCTTCGAGAGCCGTCTGCAAAACCTCGGAGAGGTACAGAACCAGGGGATGGAACTGTTGGTGAACACTGTCAATGTCTCGAACAGAAACTTCAAGTGGTCTACCATGCTCACCTTATCCGGTAACCGAAATAAGGTGCTTGATCTTGGTGGTGTTGACTTCATCAATCTTATTAGCCCCAACGCGCAGTCTGGCCCCGGCGGCCGCCTGATCGTAGGTCAGCCAGCCCCCGTTTTCGTGGGTGTAAACTACCTGGGGACCTGGAAGAGCCAGGAGGAAATTGACGCCTCCGGCCAGCTGAATCAGGACGTTGGCGGCCCCCGCTTTGATGACCCGAACGGAGATGGCATCATCACCGAAGACGACTTCTACGTACTGGGTAACCCACAGCCAGATTTTATCTACGGCTTGCAGAATACCTTCAACTTTAAAAATTTCGATTTCTCCTTCTTCATTCAGGGAACCCAGGGGAACGAAGTGTCTAACTCAAGAACCGTTACGCACTTCTTCGGCCGGCCCGGTGCGCCTAAATACGCCGAGACGCTGAACCGCTGGACTCCGGAAAACCCTACCTCGGATATTCCCCGCGCTGGTGCCATTGAAGCCCTCGGAGAAGTCCCCAATAACTCAGAATTCATCGAAGATGGTTCGCACCTCCGCTTAAAGTCTGTAAGGCTTGGCTACAATATGCCCGTTGAGAAGTGGGGCCTGAATGGCTTTAAGAACGTCAATGTTTACGTAGCGGGTACTAACCTTTTGCTGATCTCAGACTTCCGTTTGCTGGACCCCGAGACGAGCCAGTTCGGCATGGGCAACGTAACGCAGGGCTTTGCCAGCGGCCAGTTCCCCAACCCACGGATCGTAACCTTCGGCCTGAATGCGACCTTCTAACTTAGCAGGTCTCCCATTATCAAATTCAATAAATAAACTCAACATGAAGAGTAAGATATATTTAACCCTGTTGTTGCTGGTCATCGGTATCACGAGCTGCGAAAGCTTCCTGGAAGAGAACCCGCGCGAC
Organism: uncultured Lewinella sp.; assembly: GCA_964458975.1. Classification (GTDB taxonomy): domain Bacteria; phylum Bacteroidota; class Bacteroidia; order Chitinophagales; family Saprospiraceae; genus Neolewinella. The sequence goes on from CAYWMW010000330.1 coordinate 3,334, forward strand.
ATCATTTCTCCAACTAATTTCTTCAATTCCGAGTCCGAAGCACGGGCGGCGGTGACCGGGGTGTACGCCATCCTGAAAAACAACGCCATCTACGGCCAGGTAGGCCTGGATGCGTGGTACGAAAACGGAGCGGACGTCATTGGCCCCAACCGGGGCTGGGGCATCATCGCGACCATCTGTAGCTACACCATAAACGAGGGCAACGCTGGCGATATTCAGCAGCTGATGGGCATTGCGCAAACCTGGAAAGACCTCCATAAAATTGCGCTCAATACCAACGTGATTCTGGATAACGTACGTGGCAACGAGAACATCCCCGAAGGTGCCCGCGATGAGATCATCGGCGAAGCCCTCTTCCTGCGTGCCCTGGCTTACTACCACCTGACCAACCTCTGGGGAGACGTGCCTTACTTCCGCGAAAACCTCACCATCGACGAAATTGGCTCGCTCGGCAGAACGGACGCTACCCAGATTCGCAACGAAATTCTGGAAGACCTACAGCAGGCTCAGGACCTGATGCTGGACATGGTCCCCGCCAGAGACAACGGCCGGGCTTCCAAATGGGTAGCCGCCATGGTGATGGCTAAAATCTACCTGGCCGAAGAACGCTGGGAAGAAGCACGGGACAAATCCTTAGAGATCATCAATGACTCCCCGCACGCTCTGCTGGATGACTACGGCGACGTATTCGACCCCGCCAACGAGTACAACTCGGAAATCGTTTGGGAGTTGGACTTCGCCAAAGACCTCATTTCGGTCCTGGACCAGCCCTTTGCCGGCGCTGCCTTTGCGGGCAATGCCAACTGGCGGGCCAGTATCTTCAGCCCCCGCTTGCGGGATGAGCCGCTGGTGAGCGAGGAAAGGGGAGCCCTCCGGGATCTTCTTACTGCCCGAGGCGAAGCCATGAACGGTACCGGACTTCAGATCCCCCTGCCCGATCTGGTAAATAAGTTCCCGATGAATGACCTGAGACGGCAGCACAACATTACCACCAATTACGAGGGCGTTGAACTGAAGTTTCCCTACATGCCTAAACTGTGGAACTTAGACATCGCGACTTCCCCACGCTTTAACCACAGCGACAACCGGATCGTATTCCGCCTGTCAGATGTGTTACTCATGGCCGCCGAAGCGGAGAATGAGCTGAACGGGCCAGACAATGCTTACCAATACATCAATGCGGTTCGGGAGCGGGCTTTCGCTACCCAGGAGGAGGCGGAACTGAGCGATTTGAGCCAGTCGGAGTTCCGGGAAATTCTCCGCGACGAACGGAAATGGGAGCTGGCCGGTGAAGGCCACCGCCGGATGGACCTGATCCGCTGGGGCATCCTGCTGGACGTCGTTCGGTCTACCGAATACCGCGTCTACGACCCCGCCGCGAATATTCAACCTTTCCACGTTCTGCTGCCCATCCCGACGGAGGAACTGAACCTTAATCCTGAACTTCTAGCTTCTGACCCCACCAACAATGGGTACCGGTAATTGAAAATTACGGTTTTAGTTTACACTGTACTATTATAGTACACTCGGTCACTTCAGGTGATTTTCAAAATTGTGGCAAGTTGAGCT
>CAYWMW010000331.1:0-4892 GCA_964458975.1 uncultured Lewinella sp.
CCCTCGCGCATAACTGAGCTTGAAACAAAATCAGTTCCTTTCTCAAAACCGTAGCAGACCATTGTTATACACACCCTCAACCCCTCCCCCGCACCTGCGGCCCCGCCTCAAAGGCTGCTGACGTAAACGTCAATGCAACAAGTATCGACTTAAAAGTCGACGCTACAAGAAAAAAAGCACTCATTTTCCCTGTAGTTTGCACATCTGCCCATTCTTCGCGTTTTTACAGCATCGAAATACAGTTTTTCCACACGCATTCAATCGAACATGACCAAGACCTACCGCCGCGAACCACTATGGTACAAAGATGCCATCATCTACGAACTCAACATCAAAGGCTTTTACGACAGCAACGGCGACGGGATCGGAGATTTCGCCGGCGCGATGGAAAAGCTCGACTACCTCGAAGAACTCGGCATCACCGCCATCTGGCTCCTCCCCTTCTACCCCAGCCCGCTGCGGGACGACGGCTACGACATCCAGGACTACTACCAGGTGGCCGAGCGCTACGGCAACATCGATGACTTCAAGGAGTTCCTCGACGCCGCCCACGACCGGGGCCTGCAGGTCATCACCGAGCTCGTCATCAACCACACCTCCGATCAGCACGAGTGGTTCCAGCGCGCCCGCAACGCACCCATCGGGAGCAAGGAGCGCGACTACTACGTCTGGTCCGATACCGACGAGCAATGGCCCGACGTGCGCATCATCTTCACCGATACGGAGACGAGCAACTGGACCTGGGACCCCGTCGCCAAGCAGTTCTACTGGCACCGCTTCTTCAGCCACCAGCCCGACCTGAACTACGACAGCCCGGACGTGCAGCGCGAGATCATCGAAATCCTCGACTACTGGATGAACATGGGCATCGATGGTTTCCGGCTCGACGCCATCCCCTACCTCTTCGAGCGCGAAGGCACCAACGGCGAAAACCTGCCCGAAACCCACGCGTACCTCAAGAAATTGCGCAAGCACGTAGACGAGAACTACGACAACGTCCTCTTCCTGGCCGAAGCGAATATGTGGCCCGAAGACTCGGCCAGCTACTTCGGCGACGACGACGAGTGCCACATGAACTACCACTTCCCCCTCATGCCCCGCATGTACATGAGCGTGAAACTGGAAGACCGCCACCCGATCACGGACATCTTTGACCAGACGCCCGAAATTCCCGAAAACTGCCAGTGGGCTACCTTCCTGCGCAACCACGACGAGCTGACCCTGGAGATGGTGACCGAAGAGGAGCGCGACTTCATGAACAACGCCTACGCTGCCGACAAGACCGCCCGCATCAACGTCGGCATCCGCCGCCGCCTGGCCCCGCTGATGGAGAACGACCTGGCCAAGATCAAGCTCCTCAACGTCTTGCTGATGAGCCTGCCCGGCACCCCCGTACTTTACTACGGCGACGAGATCGGGATGGGCGACAACATCTACCTCAAAGACCGCGACGGTGTACGGACGCCTATGCAGTGGAACGGCAACGAGAACGCCGGCTTCAGCGAAGCCAACCCCCACAGCCTCTACATGCCCGTGATCCGGGACACCGAGTACAGCTACCGCTGGGTGAACGTGAAGCGCCAGCAAGAGAATCCCAACAGTCTGCTGAACTGGACGAAGCGCCTGCTCGCCAAGCGCAAGACCTTTCAGGTCTTTGGCCGGGGAGACATCCGCTGGATCAAGCCGGAAAACGGTCGGGTACTCGCCTTTAGCCGCGAGTACGGCGAAGAAAAAGTCATCGTGGTCATCAACCTGAGCCGCCACCCGCAATCGGCCCAGCTCGACCTGAGCGAATTCGAGGGCAGTAAGGTGCAGGAAGCCTTTGGCCGTACCTACTTCAACGAAATCAGCCGCGATCTTTACCAAATCACGCTTGCCGGCCATGGTTACTACTGGCTTCAGCTGGAATCTGCCAACCGTACCGGTGTGGACAAACGCGACCTGCAAAAGCCCCAACTGGTTACCGCTAAACTGGAAAACTTCTTCAGTAAGACCAACCTGCGTACGCTTGAGAAGAAAGTCCTTCCCGCCTACCTTAACTCCGCCAGCTGGGTCGGGGCCCGCGCCGAGCAGTTGGAGAACGTGAAAATCACCGATCACCGAATGCAGACCAACGGCCACCGCCACTTCGGCTGGCTGCTGCTGGAGCTTTCCTACCTCGAAGGCCTGCCGGAACTGGTGCAGCTTCCACTGGCGTTCCACAACTTCCGCGAAGAGATGGACTACGGCAACCGCGACGAAGTGCTCGGCATGGTGGAAGTTGGCGAGCAGACCATCGTTCTGCTCGATGCGCTTTACGACGAAGTTTACCGCCGTGGTCTGGTTGCCGGGCTCAAAGACTTTGGCGAGCTGAAGGGCGTTGAGTTCGTTGCCCACGGCAGCATAACCGCCATCGGTGCTCAGGATGCCAACCTGCTGCACTCCGGTACCGAGTATATGTTATTGCAGAGCAGGGACTACAACATCAAGTTTTACCGCCGCGTAGACGCCGAGATCGTGCCCGACCTGGAAGTGAAACAACTGCTCACCAGCCGGGGCTACGGCAACGCGCCGGAAGTTGTCGGTACCCTCCACTTTGCCCCGCGCAAAGACATGGACGCCACGCTGGGCATCTTCGAAAAACGGTTCGAGAGCAACGGTAGCGCGTGGGACTACGTACAGAACAATATGCAGCGCTTCGCCGAAGGCGTGATCACCCGCCTGCAGCAACCCTACCAAAACACCCCGGACGCTAAGCCGGACGAGGTCTCCGTTACCGACCAAGTGGTGTACCGTGATATGCCGGAGACGATTCAAGACATTCTCGGTTCCCTCTTCGTCACCAAGCTGGCCGATTTGGGGCGTACCCTGGCCTCCTACCACCTGATGGCAAAAGACGTGGCGGAGAAAAACTTCAAGAAGGAGGCCATGAGCCTCCACTACCAACGCAGTGTTTACGCAGGCCTGAAGGGCGACGTGCGCGCTACCCTCGACCTGCTAAAGAACCGCCTGCCGGAGCTCGACGAAGACGCCACCGGCCTGGCCGAAGCGGTGCTGGCTCAGGAAGAACGTGTCCATACCCTCCTCAAGCGGGTATTCGCGCACAAGATCGAATCCGACAAGATTCGCATCCACGGCGACTTCACCCTGATGCAGGTTGCGATGGCCGACGAGAACTTCATCATCCAGAATTTCGACGGCGACCCGGACCGCAGCTACAGCCAGCGCCGCCTGCGCCGCAGCCCCGCCAAAGACATCGCCAACCTGATGCGCAGCATCGGCTACGCCTGCGGCCAGGTCTACGAAGACCTTGCCGTTGGTATTAAAGAAGAGACCGCCGACCAGCTCGAAGACTGGCTACGGACCGCCGTTCGCTACCTCTCCGCCGAGTTCCTGACCGCCTACCGCAAAGCAACCGACGGCTCCCGCCTGCTGCCCGAAGACGATCATGACCTCGACGTCCTGATCGACACCTTCCGTATCGAAAAAGCCATGCAGGAGCTGCGCTACGACCTCAACTACCGGCCGGGCCAGGCCAAGGTCCCGCTGCGGGGCTTGTTGGAGTTACTGGAGGAGTAGATTTATAGCGCTGGTGAAATGATGTTGCTCCTCGCTCGCTGTTTCGCGGGCGTAGCCACCGCCTCCACCATAGAATTTGCATAAAAAGTTATTCAGATGCGTTTTTGAAATGCGTATCTGCATGACTTTTTATGTAAATACGCACCCAATCGCACCAGAGGTGCTCAACCCAATCAAGCTATGCTTAGGGAATCATGACAGCGTTTTCAGGGCGCGGCCGCAGGATGCAATGAAAGGTAAAAGGCCCGGTCGCTCCGGCTAAACAATCCACCCCTTCCCCCGCGCATGCTCCGCCGCTTCCTCGTAGCTCCCGACCAACCTGACCTCGATGTCGCTAACGTTCTCAATCAGGGCCTCAATGCGCCGGGCGCGCCGCTCATGCTGAACATCGCGGATGTAAATGGCCAGGATGCGGCCGGGGTTGTTCCGCGCTGCCTCCAGGTAAATATCCGTGTCGTGCTCCCCTGAATCTCCGAGGAGGATGAAGGGCATCGTTGGGTAGGTAGACAGTATCCGGTCCACCATATCAGCTTTGTGCGTTTTGTAGTTGGAGATGGTGTCTTCGGCCGGGAGGCCGAAGTCGCGCAGCAGCACCGGCCCCCGGGGGAAATGGTTGAGGTGCAGAAAGTCCAATAGCAAATCATACAGGTTCCAGGGGGAGTTGGAGACGTAGAAGAGCGGGTTGTACCCTTCGCCGTCCGGACCGAGGGATAGCGCTTGGTAAAACTCCGACACCCCGTCGAAAGCATGGCGCTTGCTCGCATTCTTGAGTACGGTGTGTAGCATCGTCTTGAGCTTCAGCCGGCTGGTCACGTCGGTTTGCAGGATCGTATCGTCGATGTCACTGATGACCCCGAACTCCGCAATCCTGGGCACCACTACGGCGGAGTGGGAGACTACGTCGGTGATGTCCTCGCCCGGGATGGCCGTCACGGTAATCTCAGCCTCCTGCCAGAAATCATGGTCGGAGTGTACGTGCTCGTCCGGTGGGCAACGGTGCTCTACGTGGAAGTAGCCCTCGCTGTCCGTCGTTCGTTTGAACTCGTGCTCGCCCCAGGTGATCGTCACCTCCGCGCCCCGAATTTCGCGGCTGTTGAAGCGCTTGAAGTTGTTGACCACGTTGTCCAGCAGATTGTCCCGCTCCTCGCGGCGGATGCCGCGGTCGCGCAGCACCCGGCCGGTGAGGTAGAGGTAATCTTCCCGGCCAAAACCGATGTAGTTGGCTACGGCAACGGGCTTATCGTTGCCCCAGCCGAGGCGGTCTACGATGTCGTCCCACTCCCGGTGGAGGATTTTGCCGAGGGAGGTTAGTTTGTTTTTTAGGGGCATGTTGG
>CAYWMW010000332.1:0-4879 GCA_964458975.1 uncultured Lewinella sp.
CCCCCCCCGCCCCCGACGCCACCCCCCCCCCCCCCCCGGCGGCCGGGGCGGGGGCGGGGGGGTTATGGGCCGGACAGAATTACAACCAAAATACACACCCTAGGCTTAGGGTTTACCTCATCAGCTTCTTCCCAACAAATCACTGTAGCTTACCTCCACCAACTCCTCCTCCCGAACGCCGAGGTACGCCATGTATTCCTGGCACTGCTTCAGTAGTTCCTCCCGCTGCTCTGCGGAGTCTCCGATGGCTTCAATTTCGATGAAGGTGCCGAGCCCGACGACTTCGTCGAGGTGAAACTTCACGTTGTCGATGAAGTAGATTTCGCGCTGTTTGTCCACCTTTACCCAGGTACCGAGGGCCTGGTCCAGCGTAGCGGCAAGGCTATCCGCCAGCGCCTGGGAGTTTACTTTGGTGAGGCCGACGGAGCTGTCTTTAGGCCCGGCCTGGTTGTTGCGCTGGTAGAAAATCAGGCTGTGCTCAATGCTGCCGCTCCGGAGTTTCAGGCGGCCTTCCGGCACGTTGAAGTAGTGATCGACCTGATGGTCGGTGCCTTTGAAGTCTGCGCCTTTGGCGAGGAGAAGTGAGCGTTGCTCGGCCGTGCGGGTGGTGCGGGCTTTTATTTCTACGAGGTGCTTTTTCATGGGGCCCAAAGTAAGGTTTTAAACTTTTGCTAACGGCTTGTTTTTGTGCTTCAGAGTACCTTTGGAGCCATGAAATCTGTCCTGACCCTCAGCCTCATAACCTTTTTTTGCACCTGCGGCCGCGCCCAAAGCACGCCACCTGGTCCGCTTTCCCGTGGCGAAACCAGCGTAGCCTTCATCAAAAGTAAAGCAACGGGCTTTCTGATTGATAGCATCAGCATCCGGACCAGTCTGGACCCCCGCCCCTACGGCTTCGCCTTCCCGGACGACACCCTGCTGCTCGACATCGCGATCTTCCGGCCGGTAGGCGAGCTGACGCTGGAGACCTTCGTCCGTGGCAAATCCTTCGGCCGCCAAAGCTGCTGGGTAGACCCTCCTTCGGCCGATGTACACCTGTCCGTAAACGCCGGACGGGGTATTATCGATTCAGTCGGCCTATCCCCGATGGACAATTGGTACCGGAGAGAGATGAATAAAATCAAGCGGGCGCCAAGCATAGACTACGCTAAAGAAATGCTCTCGCTTGCAATCTATAATAGCTCCGAGTCGCTAATGACAGTCCCCTTTCTTGAGCTGTACGCCAACCTGCCCAACCTGACTCGCCTGGACGTGGATCGCTTCAATGACCTTCTGTTTCCGATCCCCAAGCAGGTTAGGCTACACCCCCGCTTCAGGCCCCTGGCCGCTAAGATCAAGGTGATGAGAAGGTTCAACGGTAACCTCTCCCGCTACGAACTGGTCAATACCAAAGGCGAAACGGAAAGAGTAATCACTCCGGAGACCGATTATTGGGTGCTGAATATATACGACGCAACGACCACCAAAGCCCGCGAAGACCACCTCCTGATACGTCGGGCGATAGAGCTTGACTCCCTCTTTGACGGGGTACCGGTCATCAGTGTAGGCAGCAAAGCAAGTGAGGAAGCCTGGCTCAGTTACCAGAATACGAACAATTTCCCCTGGCCGCACTACCGGGAAAGGCCAACGAAAAAGGCCGGCCTCGTGGAGAAGGCCGGCCTTTATCCGGGGGCGACCTACCTCCTGCTGAACATGCAGGACAGGGTTGAAGGGGTTTACGATAATATCTACTCGTTAGAGGCGGCTATTCTTTACCGCAAACGGGTTAATAAGCCTTAGCAAAAATCACCCGCTGCTTGCTTGGCTTACCGGTCAGGATGCACTTACCGTCTTCCTCCTTCGCATCGTTCGGGATACAGCGGATAGTGGCTTTGGTCATTTCCTTGATCTTGAGTTCCGTCTCCGTCGTACCATCCCAGTGGGCGTAGATGAAGCCGGGGATGTCGCGGTTGAGGATGGCCTGGAAGTCCTCCATCGTATCGACGTGGTGGGAGTGCTCCTCGCGGAAATCGAGGGCGCGTTGCAGCATATTGTTCTGGATGTCTTCCAGCAGTTGGGCTACGTGGTCAATGATGCCTTCGAGGGGCTGGCTGGTCTTCTCTTTGGTATCGCGGCGGGCGACCTCAATGGTGCCGTTTTCAAGGTCGCGCTTGCCGAGGCCGAGGCGGACGGGGATGCCCTTGAGTTCGCTTTCGGCGAACTTGAAGCCGGGGCGTTTCTTTTTATCGTTGTCGTACTGGACGCGGATGCCCCGGGCCTTCAGCTCGGCCATCAGCTCGGCGGCTTTTTCGTTGAGGGCTTCGTTGGGCTTCGGGATCGGTACGATGATGACCTGAATGGGGGCCAGTTTCGGAGGTAGTACGAGACCTTCGTCGTCCGAGTGCGTCATGATGAGGCCACCAATCAGGCGGGTAGAGACGCCCCAGCTGGTGGCCCAGACGTACTCTTCTTTGTTGTTCTCGTTCTGGAACTTCACCTCGAAGGCCTTGGCGAAGTTCTGGCCCAGGTTGTGGCTGGTACCGGCCTGAAGGGCCTTACCGTCTTGCATCATCGCCTCGATGGTGTAGGTGTTTACGGCGCCAGCGAAGCGTTCGTTGGCCGTTTTTACGCCACGGATCACGGGCATGGCCATGTACTGCTCGGCGAAGGTGGCGTAGACCTCCTGCATCTGGAGGGTTTCCTCCTGGGCTTCCTCCGGGGTGGCGTGGGCGGTGTGGCCCTCCTGCCAGAGGAATTCAGCGGTGCGCAAGAAAAGGCGGGTACGCATTTCCCAGCGGACTACGTTGGCCCACTGGTTCACCAGCAGGGGCAGATCGCGGTAGCTGGTGATCCAGTCGCGGTAAGTATTCCAGATGATGGTTTCGGAGGTGGGGCGAACGATGAGTTCTTCCTCTAGTTTGGCGGAGGGATCCACCACAACGCCGCCGCCGTTGGGGTCGTTCATGAGGCGGTGGTGGGTCACTACGGCGCATTCTTTGGCGAAGCCTTCGACGTGCTCGGCTTCTTTACTCAAGAAAGACTTCGGAATAAAGAGCGGGAAGTAGGCGTTCTGGTGGCCGGTTTCCTTGAACATATCGTCTAGCTGCCGCTGCATCCGTTCCCAGATGCCGAAGCCGTAGGGCTTGATGACCATGCAGCCGCGCACGGCGGAATTGCTGGCCAGGTTGGCGTTCTTCACAATATCCAGGTACCACTGGCTGTAATCTTCTTCTCTGGGGGTTACCGCACTTGCCATATTTAAACTATATCTTGGGGTTCAACGTTTTAAGTGGGCGAGGCCGCAGGTGCTAAGATTCGATTTCGAAGAGCAGGGTTTGTTACCAAACATTGCTTTTCACGTCTTAACTTTGAACCTGCGTTCGCGCCAAATAAGCCACCTGGTTGTCGGAAAAGTTGCTTTTTCGGTCGCCAGGAAGCGTTTTAACGCTTATTTACCCGGCTTTAAGCCTACCTTAACCAAACGGAAGGCACAAAAGTACTACTTTCGACATTGTAATAAGTGGCAGACTCACGGATTACATCAAACTATATCATTATGCGCAAGCTATCAATCTTCACCTCAGCACTGGCCACCCTGGCCCTGCTCTTCATCGCCGCTCCCGCTTCGGCACAGTACGACGATGTCTACTACAACCCGAATGATTTCGCGACGACGAATAATTCGACCAACTCCTACGACTACACCGACAGTTACGATGACGTAGCTTTTGACGACTCGTACGATGACGAAAGTGTCGAATTCGACGATAATGCGTACGACTACCAGTACAGCAGCCGTATCCGTCGTTTCCGCAGGCCCGTCGCAGGCTTCGGTTACTACGACCCCATCTACGCCAACGCAGGTTACTACAACCCTGCCTTTTTAGCCGGACCTACTACTGTGCTGATTTACAACACGGGCGGTTTCAACCGCTTCAACAACGGTTTCGGTTTCAATAACGGCTTCGGCTTTAACAATGGTTTCGGCTTCAACAACCGCTTTGGTTTCAACAACCGCTTCAACCGTGGTTTCGGTAACCGTTGGGGTAACGGCTGGAACAACCGTGGCTTTGGCAACGGCTGGAACAACGCCGGTTTCGGTGGCTTTGGTGGCGGCTTCGGCGGTGGCTTCGCCCAGGGCTTCGGCGGTGGTGGATTTGGCGGCGGCTATGCTTGCCCTCCTCCTACTTTCGGTAATAACGTAAGGTACAATACGGTTAATAACGTGATCGTGAACAATAACCGCGCCCGGACATCTGCTCCGCGTGGTGCTACCACCTCGATCGCTAACCGCATCCAGCGTACCAGTACCCGGACAACTCGTACTACCCGCCCGAATGGCGATGCCCGCGCCGCTAGAAGCACCAGTACCAGCCGCTCGGCAGGTACCCGCTCAGCAGCAGCCCGCAATGGTAACGGTAGCTCTTCTTCCCGGATTGACCGCAGCCGGACAACCGTTCGCCCGTCTTCTTCCAACCGTGGTTCCGCTACCCGCTCTACGGCACCTAGCCGTGGCAACCGCTCCGTAAGCCCAAGCCGCAGCACGCGTAGCCGCTCCGCAGCTCCGAGCCGGAGTACCCGTAGCTACACCCCAAGCCGCAGCAGCCGTACGCGCTCTGCGTCTCCGAGCCGTAGCACCCGTTCTACCCGGAGCTACACGCCTAGCCGCAGCACGCGTTCCACGCGTAGCTACTCACCTAGCCGTTCCAGCAGCTCCCGTTCTGCTTCGCCTAGCCGCTCTAGTAGTAGCCGTTCTTCAAGCAGCCGTGGCCGTGGTGGTAAGTAGGGTTTGATGAAAATCCCAGCCCTTTGGGCTGTGTTGAAAGTTAATTTAGGAGGGGGTGAAAGCATTGATTTGCTTTTGCCCCTTCTTTGGTTTTGTAGAGGGGGGGCTATCGGT
>CAYWMW010000333.1:0-4845 GCA_964458975.1 uncultured Lewinella sp.
AGATCCATACCTGAAAATAAGCCCTTTCAGTAACGGCAAGGGCAATTTTTTAGGCCAATTTAAAGTCTAACTTTAAATTGGCCTAGAATTAGAAGATCAAACCCAACTTTGGTAAGAACAAGTTGTTTTTTTGGTGTAAATTTGGAATCTCATTCCTAATTTGCACCAATGATTTTACAAAGAAGAATATCACATCAACTTGAAAAACTACGGAAGTACTTTCCAATAATAAGCTTGACAGGGCCACGTCAGGCAGGTAAAACAACATTACTAAAGTCACACTTTAGTGACTTTCGGTACGTCAACTTTGAGCTGCCTAAAGAGAGGCTCGCATTTGAAGAAGACCCCATCGGATTTCTGAGAGAATACGATGATTATGTGATATTTGATGAGGCACAACACGTCCCGGACCTGTTCTCTTACCTGCAAGTAAACGTAGATGAGGACCGTAGACCGGGTCGCTTCATTCTATCGGGTTCACAAGATTTTTTACTAAGAAAAAACATAGGCCAATCCTTAGCAGGCAGGGTCGGTATTGCGCGACTTTTACCTTACGATTTTGAAGAGCTTCGAGAGAATAACACGCAAGTTCCGGGCATAAAAGAAGCAATATTTAACGGGTTCTATCCGGGGCGACTAAAAGAGCAGCTTCCTCCTGATATTTTCTACGGCAGCTACTTGTACAGTTACGTGCAACGCGACGTAGCAGGCCTTATCAATCCGTCTAACCTTGGCTTATTTGACCGCTTTCTGCAGGCCGTTGCGGGGAGCGTTGGGCAGCTTACCAATTATTCAAATATCGCAACCATGATTGGAGTAGACGTAAAGACCATTCAGTCCTGGATTTCTATTTTGGAACAGAGTTATATCCTATTCCGTCTTCCTCCTTATTTTAAGAGTATCTCTCGTCGCTTGGTAAAATCCCCCAAACTCTATTTCTATGACACCGGATTGCTCTGCTACCTGTTAGGACTACGTGCACCGAAGGAGCTGAGCGGTTTTCATCTGTACGGAAACTTGTTTGAAAACCTAATAGTTGCCGACGCATTCAAGAGTGCTTTTCATCAAGGGGACAGGCCCTTGTTTCACTTCTATCGAGACAGTAAAGGAAAAGAAATTGACTTACTGTACGAAACGCCAGCGAAGAAGTCCGTGTGGGAGATCAAGGCCAGTGCGACTTTTCATCCGCGTTTAATTCGCCCTTTAAACAAAATTGCTGATGATGTATTTCCCGATGCAAACCGTCACCTCATCTACGGAGGAGATGATGACTTGACGCTTAATAACGTCAAGCTTTTACCTTGGAATACCGTAGTGTGGTGAGCCTGACTAACTCAGCAAGTTGTAAAGTATCTGCACCGCCAAAATTTTCCCGATCAGCACCACCGGCAAAAGCCGGGTATAGCCAATAGTAGGGTACTTGTTCCCGGCTTGTTCCACGGCAAAGTCGAGCACGGCGGGTTGGCTGCCCACCATTCCGCTGAGGAAACTGAAGGGGATTTTGAGCACCTTGAAGCCAATCACCAGGGTGGAGATGGTTCCTAAAATGGAGATTGCGCCACCAGCCAGGAAGACCTTATAGCCCAGATCCGTCAGAAGGGTCAGGTAGAAGGTTTGCCCGGAACGGATACCGATGCCCGCGAGGAGGAAGATGAGCCCGACCTGACGCAGGGTGAGGTTGGCGCCGTAGGGCAACGTCCAAACAACGGGGCCGGTACGGCGGAGTTGGCCGAGGATGAGCGCAACGATGAGCGGGCCGCCAGCGTAGCCGAGGCTGAAGGTGTAGCCCCCCGGCATCGTGATTTCGATCATCCCCAATAACAAGCCTAGCGTAATACCCAATCCGAAGGAGAGCAGGTTGATCCGGGAGAGGGCCTCGTAGCTGTTGCCGAAGACCTTGAAGAGTTCGGGCAGATCGTCCCGATGGGCGACGAGGAGGATGCGGTCTCCGAGTTCGAGGACGGTATCTCCGGTGGCGAGCAGGTCCATATCCCCGCGCTGCACGCGGGTGATGAGGAGGTTGAAGCGTTCCTGGAGGTTGAGGCTGGCGATGGTTTTGCCGGCGATGTCGTCGTTGGAGACGAAGAGGCGGCGCACGTCGAAGACCGAGCGGTCGTAGGAGAGCTGGAGCCTGGCTACCGGGCCGACGAAGGCAGCAGCTTCGGTAATGGCTTCCTCGGTACCGATGAGGACGAGTTGGTCTCCGGATTCGGGTACGGTATTCCAGTTGGAGAGGGAGATCTTGTCTTCGTGCTGGATTCGGCCGAAGGCTACGCGGATGTCTTTGCCGCGCAGGAACTCGCGCAGGCTTTTACCGATGATGGCGGGGTTTTCTACGGTGAGGGTTCGGCTGGTGAGGGCTTCGCCGAGGGGGTAGTCGTTTTGGAGGTCTTTTGCTTCGGCTTCGTAATTGACCCGAAAGAGCTTCTGCAACAGGATGATCCCGAGCATCACGCCGAGTACACCCATCGGGTACGCGAGCGAGTAGCCGACGACGGCCTGCTCACTTAAACCTTCCACGGCACCTGCGGCCCCGCCCTTCTGAATGGCATCTAAAAGGCCCGCCAGCGCCGGGGTATTGGTAGAAGCGCCCGCGTACAAACCACCGGTAAGCGCAGCATCGAAGCCCAACCAGCGCCCGATTCCCCAAGCCATCGCCCCGGAAACCAGGACCGTAAAAATGGCGAAGTAAACATCGTTGAAGCCGTGCCGCCGGAAGCTGGCGAAGAAGCCTGCCGCCGAACTCAACCCGATGGTGTACACAAAAATAGCCAGGCCCAACGTGATGATGAAAGGCGTGATCGTAAGCTCCGGGCTGAGCGCACCAAAGCCCAGGCCCACAAACAGCACCGCCGCTACACCGAGCTTAAAGCCACGGATGCGCAGCTCGCCTACACCGTAGCCGATGGCAATTACGGTGAAGAGGAGAAGCAAGGGAGATTGGACCAGGGCTTGGATCATACTCGGGACGGGATGAAAGAGCCTTAACGTCTTAGGTTGTGTATTGTTTGCTTATCGTAAGTCTTTATAAGGAAGTACAACCAGTGTGTATAATCATGGAACTTACAAGTACCCCACTAACTTTTTGTACATTTACATCGCACACCAAATCAAACTCCACGTTAGAAACACCGTGTAACCAGCTATCTTATTTACAGCTGAGCCTTTTACGGCGCTTCACCATGAAGTAGACACGTAGCGAATCAGGACACTCATTTATGCGGTGTTACTCAGCGACTTCCTTGTTAAGGCTATTTCTTATTTCAAAAGAACATCATGAAAGTTATTTTTTTCGTTCCAGTTATGGTACTTCTGTTTTCATTAACGGTTTATGCCCAGAATAATAGTTTAGACCTTGATGGGATCAACGACTATGTGACTATGGGAGATGTTTTAGACATGGGAACTTCGGACTTTACGGTCGAAGCATGGATATACATTGAAGGTACGGCATCACCCAATAAAATAGTAAACAAGGGACTCACAAATTCTGGAACTCCTCAAAACGCTGGCTATGGCTTAAGGACAAGCTTCTCCACTGCCCGCAACATTGATTTCATCATCGGCGATTCAGACGGGAGCCTTGCCCGGATCGAATCTGAGGAATTGGTCGTGAATACCTGGCAACACATTGTCGGGGTTAGAGAAGGTCGGGATGTTAGATTATTTGTTAACGGAGAAGTTGTAGCCAATACAACAACGACTAGTGTATACAACGTAGACACTAATATCCCTTTCGCGATCGGTGTTTTAGACCGGGGAAACTTCGAAGCCCCATCTGAAATGACCGATGGAAAAATTGACGAAGTTAGAATATGGAACACTGCTAGAAGCCAGGCAGAGATTGTAGAGAACATGAATATCGAGTTGAACGGTGACGAGTCAGGTCTGGCCGCTTATTATTCTTTTAATCAAGGAGTTGCGGGAGGTAACAATTCAGGAGAGACAACACTATTTGACAACACCGTAAATGGTAATAATGGAACCCTTGAAAATTTCGCCTTGAATGGAAACAACTCAAACTGGGTTGGAGAAAACGCCCCACTTCCTATTGAGATGTCCTACTTTAGGGGGAGTGTAGAAAAAAACCATATCCAGTTGACTTGGGAGTCCATAAATGAAGTTTCCAGTTCTAATTTTGAAGTTCAAAAATCTGTTAATGGGGTAAACTGGGAACCAATAGATTTTGTTTTAACACACGGTGAAACAAACATTAGCACCACATATGAGTACCGTGATTTAGCCCCGAATGAAGGATTAAATTATTACAGGCTTAAACTTAATGATTTAGACGGGTATTATGCATATTCAGCAGTAATCAGTTTGTACTATGGCGATTTAGTTAAAAATATTTCGATTTCACCCAATCCCTTTTTTGAACTGATAAAAATTAAGGGAAAGAATCCTTCTGGAGAAAAGATAAAGATTCGTGTTTTCAACAGCCTAGGAAAAGAAGTGAGTAGAGATGAACTAATTGTAACCGAGGGCGACTGGGAAACAATATTAACTCTGAAAGAGGCAGGCGCATATTTCGTCGTTGTGAAAATCGGAAAGCAAATTTACCAAGAACAGATAGTAAAATCAGGGCGAAGATAGACTTCTTGACATATTTTACCCGAAGGTAGAGTAGACAAGACTATTGCTTTCATGTTAGCCTTTCTAGATATTGAGAGCTATATAGTAATCGGTCTATAAGAGTTGGGACCAAGACGCTAAGCAAAAAAAAGCAGGGCTGCCGTTTGTCAGACGCTTACCCGATTCTTTCCTTCAACAGTCGCCGAACCGGAGGTACACTATTGCTATACCGCAGAAAAGCAAGGAAAGGCAACGTCAGTACGCTACCTC
>CAYWMW010000334.1:0-1649 GCA_964458975.1 uncultured Lewinella sp.
GTGAGCGGGGGCTTTCTTTGTGGCGCGCACGCAGGATGCAAGGACAGTTAAGCAATGGGTTCAAGAACTGTACTCCGGACAGCGTACGAACGGCTTATTAGCTTGCCTTCAGGGTTTCCCTGCACTTGTGCTCAGGTTCCGCCACAATGAACTGGTTTAAAGCCCAGCACAAGTGCGGAGCAACCCGCCCTGTAAACCTTACAATGCACCTGCGGCCCCGCCCACAAACTCCAAAAATCGCGCCAAAGCCTCACGCTTCGGCCCGTCCAAATCATAATCAATATGATGCGTAAAGTATTCCACCAGATCAAAATCCGGATGCGGAGAAGAAAGCAATAGTTGCAACTCTGGGAGGTGCTCCATGCCTTCCCGCAGCGCCTTATTGAACGCCACCACAAAGTCTGGCGCTAAGGGTTTTACCGATACCCAGGCTGCAAACACGAAGGGTAAGTCAGTATGCGTTTTCCAAACTTCGCCCAGGTCGTAAACGTAAGGGAACCGCTCTTCCAGGCCAATCGTCCGGTCACCGATCACCAGCCCGCCGGTGGTGCCGCCGATGCGGTCAATGTAGCCCTCCTCGGCAGCTACCAGCTTAGGGTTAAGTTTCCAGTATTCTTGGAGCAATAGCCTGGTGAGCATCACCGAAGTGCGGCTGTGGTGATCCAAATAGATGCTGGTCATTTCCTCAATCGGGACATCCCCGTAAATGCAGACCGTTGCTACCGCCCCGTCCGCACCGATGCAGTAATCACTGATGATGTGCGCCTCCGGGAGCTCCGGAATGATGGCCACAGGAACCAAAGCAATGTCCGCCTCCCCAACGAGCAAGCGCCGGGCGCACTCCGAAGGGATCGCAAGATCCATCGTCAGTTGAGATTGGATGTCGGACCGGAGCAGGCCGTACAATAAAGGCTTAGTATTCAAATAAGAAACCGCTACCAGGCGATGTCCTTGATGACTCCCGACTCCCGACTCCCGACTTCTGACTATTTCCGCTACCATTGCCCTGTGTTTAGTTCAACTGGCAGGTGGCTCTTGTCGTTTTGCAGGTCGAACAGCCAGGTACCATCGTCCTGCAAAGTAGCGCGCCAGAGGCCCGTGTTGCTGTGGGTCAGTTCGTTCATCCGGTCAATCGGGCGGCCCATCATCAGGGTCACCAAACCGCACATCGCGCGGCCGTGGGAGCAGACGAGGATCAAGTCTTCGTCACGCTCGGGTAGGTGGTCAATGAACCGCTGCAGGCGCGTCCCCATTTCCCGCGCACTCTCTCCCCCACCGATGCGGCCGTCGATTTCGCCGAGGCCCCAACCGTCCTTGATCTTGCGGTATTCTTCGATGGAGGTTTCCGTTCCTTTTTTGCCCTCGTGCGTGCCCCAGCTCATTTCGTTGATGTCCAGGTGACGCTCCCACGGGAGGCCCGCATCGATGAAGCCCGCCACGGTTTCCCAGGTGCGCTTCAGCCCACTCGTCAGGACGACCTGAAAGGGTAAGTCGCGGTACTTCTCGAAGAAGTTCTGCCCCTGGGTGCGCCCGGTATCGTTCAGGCTGGAGTCCACGCCGCTGCCCTGGACGATGCCCTTGAGGTTAAAGTCGGTCTGGCCGTGGCGGATGATGTAGATGGTTTTCATTTGGGAAGAATTAGGAACTAG